>NZ_AP023439.1:2546905-2860286 GCF_014701095.1 Streptomyces tuirus
CACCGGACACAAGAGTCCCGAGAGCCATGTCCGGCATCCTAGGGACGCCGGGGAGCCCGCCCGCCGGTCGGACGGTCGGACGAGTGATCCGAATCGGAATCGTTATCGCCAAGATCCCTGGTGAGCAGGGCGTGTCGACAAATCCACCCCTGGTCGTTCGGTACACACTCGTCGATATGCCGCAGTTCGGGCAGGCAGGCCGGTGAGTGACGTCACGTCAGCACCGCTGCCTCCGGCGGGTGTTGGGCGCGAGCGTCCCCTGGCTCGGCGGAACCATCCGGCGGGGTCTCCCAGTTGGGTTCGGGCTGCGTCGGCGAGGGCGTCGGCTCCGCCTTGCCCGCGCGCCTGAAGGCGGAGGTGCCCCAGGCCAGGTCGTGGCCGATCGCTACCGCGTCGATGTCCGCCGACGTCCAGCTCTGCCCCTCGCGCACGTCGGTACGCACCTTCAGCCTGCCCTGCACGATCACGGGTTCGCCGACCGTGAGCGACGCCGCCGTGTTCGTGGCCAGCTGGCGGTTGGCCCACACCGTGAAGAAGTTGGTGTGCCCGTCCGTCCATGTGTTCTTCTCGCGGTCCCAGTAGCGCGCGGTCACCGCCATCCTGAACCTCGCCGACGGCCCGGACGCCACCTCCCGGTACACCGGCTGCGTCGCCACCCTGCCGACCGCGCAGACCATCGTCTCGTTCATCGCGAACCCTCCCTCGCCCGGAGCACGGCACCCGCGCCGGGCCGACACGCGTACGGGCCCGTCCCGTACGGCTGTGTCTGCCAGACTGCCGCCGCCGGGCCGGGCCCGCTGAGAGCTGTGGATCACCGAACGCCTGTGGACAAGGCCGTCACCCGCAGGGGTGATGCCCCGGGGGCCTCATGGCTTCAGCGCCCCGCGTCACCGTCGGGACGTCAGGCGCGCCGAGCGTCACCGCCGTGACGCCAGGCGGCCCGCGTCACCGTCATATGGTCAGCGCCCCGCGCCACCGTCATAACGGCACGCGCGCCGAGCGTCACCGCCGTGACGCCAGGCGCCCCGCGTCACCGTCAAAGCCTCAGGCGCCCCGCCCGGCCAGGGCGCCCGTCAGCGCCCCGTCCCCACCACCCTCCCGTACTGCTCCCGGACCTCCCGGTACCGCAGCAGCTCCGCCGCCACCGGGTCCAGGACCCGGGCCCTGCCGCATCCGGCCGCCGCCTCCCGCAACCGGCGTTCCGCCTCCAGGCCGTAGCGCCGGGCCGGGCCGCGGGCGGCCATCCGGCAGCTCCACTCGATGAGCGGGCCGCCGACGATGCCGATCACCATCAGCAGCACCGGCACCCCCAGGTTCGGCGCCAGGACCCCGATGATCTGCCCCAGCAGCCACAGCCCGCCCAGGAACTGCAGGATCGTCATGGACGCCTGGATGAGGACGGCCACCGGCCACCACCCCGGGCGCGGCGGCCGCCCCGTCGGCACGCCCGCACGCGCGGTCAGCGCGTCCAGCGCCTCCGGCAGCCCCTGCGAGCCACGCACGGCGGCCTCGCGCACCGCCTGCGCCCAGGGCGCCGGCAGCCCGGCCGACGCCCGGTCGGCCACGGTCCGCACCGCCTGCTCGACCCGCTGACGGGCCGTCGCCTCCTCATCGGACTGCGTACGTCCGGGGAGCCGGCCCGTGGTGGGCTCGCCGCGGTCCTGGTACCAGCGCCACAGCCGCAGCCAGGGCGTACCGCAGGCGCGGTTGGCGTTGCGCAGCCACGCGCGCTCGGCCGCCTCACCCGCCGCCGTGGCGCCCACCGCGTCGGCGAGCCGGTCGGAGAACTCCTCGCGGGCCTGTTCGCTGAGACCGGTCCGGCGCTGCGTGGCGTAGACGGGCCAGAGCCGGGCCGCGGCGATGTCCACATCGGCCGAGATACGACGGTTCGGCGCCCCGCGTTCCGATACGAACTGGCCGAGCGCCTCGCGCAGTTCGCCGACGCCGTCCCCGGTGAGCGCGGACAGCGCGAGCACGGTCGTACCCGGTTCGCCGTACTCGCCGAGGGCGATGCCGTCCTCGTCGAGGAGCCGCCGTAGATCGTCGAGGACCTGCTCGGCGGCCTCGCCGGGCAGCCGGTCGATCTGGTTGAGGACGACGAACATGACCTCGGCGTGCGCCGCCATCGGCCGCAGGTAGCGCTCGTGGAGGACGGCGTCGGCGTACTTCTCCGGGTCGACGACCCAGATGACGGCGTCGACGAGCGCCAGGATGCGGTCCACATGCCGGCGGTGCTGTACGGCCGCGGAGTCGTGGTCGGGCAGGTCGACGAGGACGAGTCCGCGCAGCGGCGATTCGCCGTCCCCGGTCGGCAGCGGCCGACGGCGCAGCCGGGGCGGGATGCCGAGCCGTTCGATGAGGCTGGCGGCCCCGTCGCTCCAACTGCACGCGATCGGCGCGGCGGTGGTGGGGCGGCGTACGCCCGTCTCCGAAATGGTCACCCCGGCGAGCGCGTTGAACAGCTGTGACTTGCCGCTGCCGGTGGCGCCCGCGATGGCGACGACGGTGTGCTGCCCGGAGAGCCTGCGCCGCGCCGACGCCTCGTCGAGCACCCGGCCGGCCTCCGACAGCGTCCGGCTGTCGAGCCGGGTGCGGGAGAGCCCGACGAGCTCGCGCAGGGCCTCGAGCCGGGAGCGCAGCGAGCCGTCGTACACCAGGGGGGTCACCGTCTGCGGGGCGGCGGAGCGGTGGTCCGACACGGGGAACCGGTCTCCTTCGGCTGTCTCGTTGACCCGGCGTGCGATGAGTCCGTCGTCCCAGGCCGTCTCGGGCGGATCGGTACGCGGGGTGCGCTCGCTGTCCGAGCCGCCGCGGGAGGAACTGCCGACGGTCCCCGTCCCCGTTCCCGCCCCCGTCCCCGTTCCCGCTCCCGTCCCGGTCCCCGCGTTGCGGGCGTCCGGCTCGCGGGTGTCCGCCGCGGGAGTTTTTGTGGTGCGTGCGAAGGCCCGACGGCCTCTACGGGCGTCTGACTTACGGGCGTCCGGCTGACGGGCGTCCGGCTGATGGGCGCTTGTTTTGCGGGTGTCGTCGTCCGGCTGATCGGTGTGCTCGGTGGGGTCCTGGTCAGTGACGGCGGTCACCGGTCACCTCTCCTTCTGCAGTACGGACAGCGCGGCGATGAGTTCGGCCTGGGGTTCGGGGTGGACGTCGAGCGCGTCGAGCGGGGCGAGCCGGCGCTCGCGCTCGGCGTGCAGGACGCGGTCCACGTGCTCGGTGAGCAGCCGCCCGGCCCGGTCGCGCAGCCGCAGGGCGCCATGGGCGCCGATCCGCTCGGCGAGCCCCTCTCCGGCCATCCGCCCCCGCCGGCCGCCCAGCAGGGAGGTGGCGACCAGGGCGGCGACCACTTCGGGGTCGGGTGCGAGGTTGCGGTCGAGTTCGCGGACCTCCTCCTCGGCGTGCTCCTCGAGCTCCCGCCGCCAGCGCCGTACGGCGAGTCCGATGCGGTGCTCGGCGCTGTCCGCGCCGGTCTCGCGTGCGGCGAGTTCCGGGGCGGCGGACGCCGGTTCGCGCCGCCAGGCGTCGTCGACGCGCTCGTCGGCGGCGGTGACGGCGCACAGCAGCAGCGCGCTGAGGCTCTCCACAAGCGCGTCGAGGAGTTCGGCGGCGGTGCAGTCCAGGGGGAAGGCGCGCCACCGCTTGAGCGCGTCGCCGGCGAGGACCGCCCCGCTCTGCAACCGGCCCCGCACGCGCGCGTGCTCGCTGTCGTACGCCCCTTCGACGGCGGAGGTGAGCCGTAGAGCGGCGGCGTACTGCGCGGCGGCGGCACCGGCCAGCTCGGGCATGCGGGACTTGAGGGAGTCGAGGACGCCGTACGCCGTACGGGCGAGGACGTGCTGCCGGGCCGCGGGGTCCTGGGCCTGGTGGATCAGCCAGGTGCGCAGCTGGGCGACGGCGGAGGCCGGCAGGAGGCCGCCGCCCCAGGCGGACTCGGGCAGTTCGGGCACCGTGAAGCGCGGTACCTCGCCGAGCCCGGCCTTGGTGAGCAGGGCGCCGTACTGCCGTGACACCTCGTTGACGACCTGGTGGGGTACGCGGTCGAGGACCGTCACGAGGGTGACGTCGTACTCCTTGGCGGTGCGCAGCATGTGCCAGGGAACGGCGTCGGCGTAGCGGGCGGCGGTGGTGACCATGACCCAGATGTCGGCCGCGCAGATGAGTTCGGCGGCCAGGACGCGGTTGTCGGCGACCAGGGAGTCGATGTCGGGCGCGTCTAGGAGGGCGAGGCCGGGCGGGATGGTCTCGGCGGTCTCGACGCGCAGCACGCGCGCGGGGTTCTCGCCGGGGAGCAGCAGGTCGTCGGTGGATTCCTGCTGGGGCACCCACACCCGGGTGAGATCGGGCAGCACCCTCATCCCGCTGAACCAGTGGTGGTCCTCCGGATGGCAGACCAGCACGGGGGTGCGTGTCGTCGGCCGCAGCACGCCCGCCTCGCTGACCCGCCGTCCCACGAGGGAGTTCACGAGCGTCGATTTGCCGGCTCCGGTCGACCCGCCCACGACGACCAGAAGCGGCGCTTCGGGCTCCCGCAAGCGGGGCACCAAGTAGTCGTCGAGCTGCGCGAGGAGTTCGTCGCGGTTGGCACGCGCGCGTGGGGCCCCCGCCAGGGGCAGCGGGAAGCGTGCGGCGGCGACACGGTCGCGCAGGGCGGAGAGTGCGTCGAGCAGCTGAGGCCGTACGTCCAAGGTCACCACATGTGAAGAATGCCCAATTTTAGGGGAATTCTGAAGCATATGAGCATGTCTGCGCGCCGACAGAACACAAGGGACGGAAGGGACTACTGGGACACAGGCACACTCCAGGCATAACGAGTGCACAACACCCGATGCCTGGGACGCCAAAAGCGGTGCACGATTCGTACCTGCCTGCGATTATCAGGACCGCTTCACTGAACCTCCACATCGAGCCACGGAGGCGAAGCAACAGGGACATGGACGCGGGAGCCCTATCCTTGTCCCCGGCGACGTCACGGATCGGCCCACACCCGGGCACCAGGACAGAGGCCACCACACCCGGCCCCCGTAGCTCAGTGGATAGAGCAGGCGCCTTCTAAGCGCTTGGCCGCAGGTTCGAGTCCTGCCGGGGGCGCAAGTCTCCGCCCTCCCTTTGGGGAGGGCTTTTTGCTGGTCAGAGCCGTTTTCGTTGGTGCGACGAAGCCCCGGGCGCCCTCTTGGTGATCAAGGGCGGGCTCCGGGGCTGTCCGGCTGGTACCGGGTTTTTGCGGGTGGCCGTGTCGAATACGTGTCGAAGTTTCTGCGGGCCGCGAGGTCAGTCGGCGGACGGCCGCTCGGGGGGATCTCCGGCAGCTTCGAGCCGCCTCTTCAGGTCGGGCAGCTGGCCCTCAACGCAGCGGGCGTAGGTCGCCAGGAGCACGGCAACACTGTTTCCGGCCCACTCGGCCACCTGGGCGGGTGGGATCCCGTCGTTCAGCCACTTCGTCAGGCGCGTGTTCCGGTTGTCGTAGACGCGCCGTCCGGTGGGTGACTCGAAGACGTGCGGGGGCAGTACGGCCTTGCGGGCGTTGCGCCCCACTGTCTGGAGCCGGAAGGTCAGCAACGACGAGGCCGTCATCCTCGCCGGCCTAGGCGAGGTCCTCGCGATGGCCGCCGAGGTCCGCTGGGCAGTGGACCTCACCGGCACCGCCCCCGCCTTGTTGTTGGCCCTGCTCGCCGACCACGGCCAACGAGTCATCTATGTGCCGGGCCGAACGGTCAACCGCATGGCTGGCGCCTACAGGGGCGAGGCCAAGACAGATGCCCGCGACGCCTATGTCATCGCCGAAACAGCCCGTCTGCGGCAGGACTTCGCCCCCGTGAAGATCCCCACGGACCAGGTTGCTGACCTGGCTCTGCTCACGACCCACCGTTCCGACTTGATCGCCGACCGGGTCCGCCTGCTCAACCGTCTCCACGACGTGCTCACCGGCATCAGTCCCGCCCTGGAAGCGGCCTTCGACTACGCCGACCACAAGGGCGCCCTGGTCCTGCTCACCGGCTACCAGACCCCCGCAGCCCTGCGCCGCTGCGGCCAGGCCCGCCTGACGCGCTGGCTCGCCGCACGAGGCGTGCGCCACCCCGAAACGGTTGGCGCCACCGCCCTCGCCGCCGCGCATGCCCAGCACATCCAACTGCCCGGCCAAAACACGGCCGCGGGCATCACCGCAGACCTCGCCGCGCAAGTGCTGGCCCTGGACAAACGGCTCAAGCAGCTCGACCGGCAGATCAGCGACGTCTTCCACACCCACCCGCAGGCCGCCGTCACCGAGTCGATGCCCGGGATCGGTCCCATCCTCGGCGCCGAGTTCCTTGTCGCCGCGGGTGATCTGGCTTCCTACCCCGACGCCGGTCACCTCGCCTCCGCCGCCGGCCTGGTCCCCGTCGCCAAAGACTCCGGACGCCGCACCGGCAACCTCCGCCGGCCACAGCGCTACAGCCGCCGCCTGCGCAGAGTGTTCTACCTCTCCGCGCAGACCAGCATCATCCGCGACGGCCCCAACCGGACCTACTACCTCAAGAAGCGAGCCCAGGGACACAAGCACATCCCCGCCGTCATCGCCCTCGCCCGCCGCCGCACCGACGTCCTCTGGGCCCTGCTACGCGACGACCGCCCCTTCACCACCAGCCCACCAGCAAGGACACACACCGCTACAGCCGCTTGACTCGGTCATTAAGACTCCACCGACCTTGTGCCAGACCCCGCCCCACATGGAAGCTTCGACCATGCTTCGCTCTCGTCGCTGGTACGCACTCCGTTCACTGGGCTTCGGAGCACTCGCCGTCATCAGCACCCTTATCGGTGTATCCGCGAGGGATGCGGGAGTCGTCTGGCTTGAGAAGTTGATGGCCATTCTTATTGGCATAGGGCTCGCTTGGTGCCTGATCTTCCTCATGCGAGCCGTGCTACCGAACAGGTTGCGCCGTTGGGCTTTCAGACCGGTACCGGCCGAGCTGCAACGACATCGACCTGACAGCCCGAGGCCGCTTCGGCGCTCCCTAGACTGATCGAGACGCACCGACCGCTCAGGATGCGCGCGAGAGCGCCGATCAGGCCGCATTGGGCGAGGGCGGCGCTGGAGAGCCGCTGACGCGGGAGAAGGCCACACGTGCCCCTCGCATGCCCGATCGAGCGGCGACCGACCGGGAGCCCCGGGGAACCTCAGTGAGCACCCCGAGAACGCACAGCTCAGCGTCTCACCAGCTCAGCCCCGATCCGCATACGCGATCTTCCAAACTGGTGCTCCAGGATCCGAGTGCGGCGCTTGACCGGGTCATTAAAACTCCAGGCCAAAGCCGCTACGCCGACCTCAGCACATGCCATCTGGACAAGTCCGCGGGCACCCAGGCCCTCCATATCAGCGGTCCGGGAAGCTGGCCACGCCGCGTAGGACAATCCCGATCAAGAAGAGGACTGCCCCCACTGCGAGCAACTTCAGCGAGACATCGCCTGACAACGCGAAGAGGAAGAACACGCAGAAGCAGAAGAAGCCGCACCCCGAAAAGATGTGGCCGAGCCCGTGGGCCACGGGACGCAGGACCCGGCCTCGCTCCCATGGGTGGATCCAGCCGGTGGTGAGTCCCGCCACGCCCAACCCCAGCATGCCCAGAGCGAAGGCCATCATCGCCAACAGGACCACGTAGATCATCGCACCTCCCAGCGAAGATCGTGGCACGCGAACGTCCCCTCTGGTGACCTCACCTCACGACCCGTCCGACCAGCCCACCAGACCTCAGCAACCGCCCCGCCCGTAGTTCGCACCGAAGGGCACACCGCGACACCCCCGCCCGGGCCGTCTCTGGGCCGTGCGGGGGTGCTCAACGGCGACGTTTACGACTTCATGATGGCAGGATCAATGCAGGCATCGATCCCTTCGGTGCTGCGGGTGAAGTGGGATGGGCATGACGAGCCGGTGCCTCTGCGGGTGCCGCCTCGCGTCGGCTGATCTAAGAAGCGACAGGGCAGATCTGACATCACCAGCTGATATCAACGGCGGCGAACGGTGGTGCACCGAAGCAGTCGCATCTGGATCGCCAGGTGACCATCACGCCTCGTTTCGGCACGCCGCTCCCCGGAGTGATCGAACTCCTAGAGCGGGTGTCGCACCTACCTGCGATGCCGGATGTACCAACCCGCCACCAGCACGATGAGAATGGCAACGACGAAGGCCCACACGGTCGTTGCGCCGTGGTACGAGCGGTAGGCGATTAAGGCAAGCATGTCCAGGCGGATACCCCGGGCGTGCGGCTTCAGCCGATCCGTGTCGCCCGCTCCTCTGTCGAATGCAGAGGGGATGTGCCGGTGATCTCGCCAGGCGCCTTCTAAGCGCTTGGCCGCAGGTTCGAGTCCTGCCGGGGGCGCAAGTCTCCGCCCTCCCATTCGGGAGGGCTTTTTGCTGGTCAGGGCACATGCCGACCGACGCGACGAAGCCCCGGATGCCCCCTTGATGATCAAGGGCGGGCTCCGGGGCTGTCCGGCTGGTACCGGGTTTTTGCGGGTGGCCGTGTCGAAGTTCTCGGCCGACGGATCAGCCGGCGCCCGGCACCTCCAGGCCGTCGCTTGCACGGTGAGAGCCCGTCCACCCTCCTGTAAGCGTGCACGGTGGGCTGGCAGCATCTGCGCCATGGACCAAGCTTTGAAGACCTTGGAGCACGAGTTCCGTTCCGAGCCCGGGAGCTTCCTGCTGGGGCTACGAGGCGATTTGGTCTGGGATCGAGACGCCTTCTCCCGGCTGGAGAAAGCCATGCGCACTGTCTGTGAACGCTGGCAGGAAGCCGAGGAGCTTCCCCGCTGGCTGGCCGAGGGCTACTACCACGTGGCCACGGACGTTCCCTCGTGGACGGCGCACCCCAACTTCCCTCGCCCGGAACCGGCGGACTACTACACCGCCTGCATCGAGCGGCTGACGGATCTGGCGGACTGGTTCTTCCGAGGGTGGCACGCCTATATGGAGCCGCACACCTGGTCGGATCTTTAACGGCGGCCCCGCCCGGCGGCGCGCTGCGTGCGAGCGGGCGAAGGGCGGAGATGTCGTCCGCGGGCACAAGTTGGTGCCTCCGGCGGGTGGATCGGCCGGCACCGGGATGGAGGGGCACCGTCGCCGACTGGGGCCCGTGGGGGCGCGCGTGGGGTGCCCGCATCCCGTCCACACTCGACCCAGGCAGAGCCGAGCGGACGCGGCCCCTGGCGGCCAGGTCGTTCGTACAGTGGCGCGCTCCACCTGGCCGCCAGGAACCACGCCCGCTCCACATGCGTATGGGTCGACGGCGGACGGGATGGGAGCTGGGAAAGGCGCGGTAAGGGTGGCGCGGTTAGGCCCCCTTGCTTGATGAGCACGACTCTCTGGATCATGCTTGCGAGCGCGAAGACATAGGGGGCATGGACATGAAGTCACAGCGAGCACAGTTGTTTCTGTGGTGCGCGGGGGCCATGGTGCTCTTACTGGCGTTGCTGATCACGCCATGGGCTCTTGAGCAGGTAGCGCCGACGCAGCAGGACTGGAACCGACTGAGTGACATCAGTCAGACGTACGGAGCCCTGTCGGTTCCCATTTCGGCCATTGCTCTTTCGGGCGTAGCAGCATCGCTCATCTACCAGGTTCGGCAGACGAACATCGCCAACCAGGAAGCACAGCGTTCGTCACATCGGCAAATGCTCATGTACGCCTTGGAGCACCCGGAGTTCCTCGTGTGCTGGGAGCCTGTGAGTGGCATGTCAACAGTCGAGATGCGTCGACTGATCTACACCAACATGATCGTCAGTAACTGGCACTCGGATTACCTACTACGCAGGTGGAACGATCGAGAGGCGCGTGCGCGGTTCAGCGTGCACTTTCAGGGAGCAGTGGCTCGCACGCACTGGGAGAAGACAGCCTCAAACTGGCGGACGGTCGCTGAGGCTTCGGGTGACACTCGGAGAGTTCGCTTCGTTGACATAGCAGATGAGAGCTACGCGGCAGCCGCAGCAACTGGACCTGGCGTGCCGCCCGAAGCGTACTTCGCTGATCCCTCGCGAGGATCATGACTGCGGCAATGGCCCAACACCGCAGTCAGCAGCGGTCGCCGCGTTCAGCGGAGACCGGGCAGCCAGACGGGCCCAGCGCCCGGGTGGGCAGAACGCAGGTGAACGGCACTGCGCACCGTCCTACGAGGCGCCAACAGAGGGCAGCGGTGCCAGGCGTGGGTCTCTCGCTCTCATGTGATGCGGCGGAGCCAGTCCTCCACGCGTTCGCCCACCTCGCCGACCGTGGTGACGTCGCCGTGACCCGGGCACACCACCGTCTCGGGGGGCAGGGTGACGAGGCGCTCGCGGATCGACTGGATCATCGCCTGGAAGTCGGAATCCTCCGGTCCGATGGTTCCAGGGCCGCGCGAGAACAGCGTGTCCCCGGTGAAGACGCGGTGCAGCGCCGGATCGTACAGGCTTACGGATCCCGGCGTATGTCCCGGGGTATGACGTACCGTCAGGGCGGTTCCGGCGACGTCGATCACCCGGCCGTCGACGAGTTCCTCGTCGGGGACACGGCTGGGAAAGCTGCGGCGCCACAGCTCCAGGTCGTCCGGGTGCAGCATGATCGGAGCGCCGGTGCGGTCCGACAGAGCCACGGCCGCGTCGACGTGTCCGCTGTGTGCGTGGGTGCACGCGATCGCCACCACGCGGCGGTCGCCGAGCGCCGTGGCGATGACGTCCGGCTCGTGTGCGGCGTCGACCACCACCGCCTGCTCGTCGTCACCGATGATCCACACGTTGTTCTCCATCGGCGTGGCGTCGGCGTCCGGCTCGGCCACGACACCGGTCGTCACCACGCACTCGACCCGCGCGGTCACGACATCACCGCCGGGAGCGCTCGGCTGCGGGCAGTCACTCGCGCTCTGGGGTCCTTCGCCTGCCGTTCCATGGAACAGCCCCTTTCCGGATGAGGCCCTCTACTCCAGTGGACCCCGCCGGGCATGCGGCAGCAACCGGCAGGTCTTCCCCTACCGGGGTGTATACGCTGACCTGCAGGAACTCATGGCCCGTCCGCGACACGGCGGGATCGATGCCGGCCCTGCCCAGTGGCCGAGGCGACAGGTATGGGTTTGACTGAATCTGTCGGTGATCACGCTGGCGGACGGCCTGACGACGACTGGGGCAGGGTCGCATGGAGTACGACACATTCCTGGCGAAGACAGCCGAGCGGGCGGGCGTCTCCCCCGACGCTGCGGAGACCCTCACACGCGCCACCTTTGAGGTTCTCGCCGACCGGATCAGCGGAGGAGAGGCCCAGGACCTCGCGGAGCCGCTGCCGGAGCCGCTGAAGAGCTGGCTGCGCACGGACGAGGAGATCGCGAAGGGCTACGGGGCCCACTCGTTCGTCCGGCGTGTGGCGGACCGCGCGGAAGTGCCCCGCGAGCTCGCGGAGGCCGGGATCCGCGCAGTCCTGGCCACCCTGAGGGAAGCGGTCGGCGACCAGGAGTTCCGCGACGCGACCGCCCAACTGCCCGGGGAGTACGACATCCTGCTGTCCACACCCGCGGGCCCGGCCGGCGCCGGGTAACGGCCTTTTCGTCAGCCGCGCCGTTGCCGCGATCGGTTGTCTCAGCGGCTTCCGACGCCGGCTCGCCTCGGACGGACCGGAGTCGGCCTTGCGGGCCGTGGCCGCCCAGTGAGGCCCGCCGCCGCCAGCAGACCTGACCGGCTGCGTGTCTGATTGATTGGTTCGCGACGACGAAGCGGTCGGTGGCGACAGACGCCCCAGATGCCCGCCCAGGGCTGACCAACCCCTAGTGCTGGAACTCGACGACAACCGCATACGCGATCTTCCAAGCCAGGTGAGTCAGTGGTGCCGCCTAGAGTGCGTGATGTCGGCACAAGATCGAGCACCCGGGGGTGGGGCGTGGAGGAGCGCGAGCAGTTCACACTGCTGCGGATCAGCGGCAAGCACGGCGGCAGTGTCGTGGTCCAGTTGGACGACTCGTACGCCCCGGGCATCCCGGATGTGCGGGGACAGCTTCTGGTCCACAACGACTTCGTGTCCGGCGTTCACGACACCTACGTGGAGCCAAGGGACCTGGCCGGCTGGGCGCACGTATTGGACGAGGTTGCCGCGGGGCGCAACGCCGTGTGGCGCGAGGCTGCGCGAGTCGCCGAAATAGGCATCCGTCTGGACTGGCGAGAGAACGACCACGATCGAATCACGGTCACCATCGCCGACCAGCAAACCACCCGGCTGGCCATCTCCCTTGAGATGGATCGCGGCTGGATCGAGGAGCAGCGTGCCTTGCTCGAAAGACTCCGTGCCGTCTGGGCGCACCTGCTCCCGGCAGACTGAGAAACTTCAGACAGCGCTACCGTCGTCCGCAGGCGGTCGGTCGCGCCTTTCCGACATCCACGAGTGACGTCAACGGCACCGGACGCCGGCACTCTCAGGCGGTCTGGCACGCGGTCTGGCATGGCCAGTGTGCCCTATTGCCCCGCGAAGAAGCCGGTCTTCAGATCCCCGATGACGGCGTTGAGCGGATGCCCGCTCACGATGAACGGTCCGCCCCATGGCGCGCTGAGTGCGAAGAGCAGCGCCAGGCTCAGCCCGACCACACTCGCGACGCCGACGATGAGCAGCGACGTTCGCAGGCTGCTGCGGAAGACCAGGGCGCCGGAGTTCACGATCAGGGCCAGTCCGCTGACCACCAGCGTGACGACGTACAGCGACGGAACGTCACGCGAGGCGGCGGCGACGCGGGCGCGACGACTGCTGGTGACGCCGTCCAGGGAAGACAGCAGCTCCGTCCCTGCCGCACTGCCCACCTCGGGCCGGGCCGCCTCGGCGCGCACACTGCGCTCCATCCGTGCGATCGCGCCGGCGGTGGCCGAGTCGTCACCGGACTCCGCCGCTTGGCCCACCCACTCCCTGGCACGCGTGGTCTGCAGGTAGTCCAGAAGTGCCGCATGGATCGGCTCCGACTGGACGCGCGGACTTGTCGCCGCCCAGGCCAGGCGGGAGGCCGCGGCCGCCTCGTCGCTCACCAACCCCTCGGCTGCACGCAGGTAGCCGGCCTCGCTGGCCAGTGAGAGTGCCGCGAAGATCGCGAAGGCAGCACCGAGTGTGGGCATCAGAGGGGTGGCGATCTGCGGCACACGATCCCGTTCCCCCAGGGGTACGAGCATCCGGACGCCGATGCGCGCCGCGGCCGCGACCAGCAGGGCAAGGAGAAGCCCGCCCACAACCAGCACCACCGCCGGCAGCGAGGTCAACCAGTTCATCAGATCACCTACAGCGTGTTTCCACCTGCGCCCCGCGGCGGCGACGCTCGGCACCCGCGACCAGGAACATTCGTCGATCACTTTCCATGAACGCCCCATGATCACAGGTCGGAGTCCTTTGACGCTCTCGACGCCCGGCACGGCATCTCATTTCGTTGGCCTCGGTGCCGGAACGCGGCCGTACAGATTGGTCGGGTGCCGGGGAGAGCCTTCCCGCGCCGCCACCGAGGCGCGATCATGGCCCGGGGAACCGGTCCACAGGCCGTGAAAGGGGCACGACGTGCGGCTGCGATGCGCTGTACTGGACGACTTCCAGCAGGTGGCGACCGAGGCCGCCGACTGGGCGGTGGTCGCGGACGACGTGGAGGTCGTGTTCTTCGGCCGGCACATCGAGGACGAGGACGACCTGGCCGCGGCCCTGGCCGGTTTCGACGTCGTGGTGACCCTGCGCGAACGCGTGCCGTTCCCCGGGTCGTTGATCGCCCGGCTGCCCCGGCTGAAACTGATCGTCGCCTCCGGCATGCGCAACTCCGTGATCGACTACGGGGCGGCCGAGGCGCACGGCGTCACCGTGTGCGGCACGGCCAGTTCCTCCACCCCGCCGGTCGAACTGACCTGGGCCCTGCTGCTCGGCCTCGCGCGCGGCATCGTCGAGGAGAGCGACGCGATGCGCTCGGGCGGCCCCTGGCAGAGCACCGTCGGCGCCGATCTGCACGGCCGGCGTCTCGGACTGCTCGGCCTGGGGAAGATCGGCAGCCGTGTCGCGCGGGTCGGGCTCGCCTTCGGCATGCGCGTGAGCGCCTGGAGTCAGAACCTCACCCGGGAGCGCGCCGACGAGGTGGGCGTGGAACTCGCCGGTTCCAAGGAGGAGCTGCTCGCGGACAGTGATTTCGTGTCCGTGCACCTCGCCCTCGGCGACCGTACCCGCGGCCTGCTCGGCCGGGCCGAACTCGCCCTCCTCAAGCCCACCGCCTACCTGATCAACACCTCACGGGCGGCGATCGTCGTCCAGGACGCCCTCCTGGACGCCCTGCACGCGGGCCGTATCGCCGGCGCCGGCGTGGACGTCTTCGACGTCGAGCCCCTCCCCGCGGACCACCCGATGCGAACGGCACCCCGCCTCCTCGCCACCCCGCACCTCGGGTACGTCTCCCGCGCCAACTACGCGACGTACTACGGGCAGGCCGTCGAGGACATCCGCGCGTTCCTCGACGGCACGCCTGTGCGACGGCTCCCTGACGCACCCTGACGCACCCTCACGCACCCGGCCCCCGTCCGGCGGTCCCAATGGCGGGACGCGCCTGTCCAGGACGGGTGATCCGGCCATGATCGCCGTGACCACCCGTGGACGGGCGCGTTGAACGGGAAGCACGGCGGCGCCACCTGCCGTCGGCTCACCGAGTCAGAAGGAGAACGTGATGTCTCGCATCGCGAAGGCAGCCGGTGTCGCGCTCGGCACGGGTGCCGTGGTCCTCAGCGGGGCCGGCCTGGCCATGGCCGACGCGGGCGCCCAGGGCAAGGCCGTCGGGTCGCCGGGCGTCCTCTCGGGCAACGTCGTCCAGCTCCCGGTCCACGTCCCGGTCAACGTGTGCGGCAACACCGTCAACGTCATCGGCCTGCTCAACCCGGCGTTCGGCAACGAATGCGAGAACAAGAGCGAGCCCAAGGGCCACCCGGGTGGCTACGGGTACGGCTACTGATCGCACGCACCATCCCGTGCACACACGGAGAGCCCCGGCACCTCGAGCGCCGGGGCTCTCCTCGTGAACCGGGGTCGTGAACCCGGATCGTGAACCCGGATCGTGTACCGGGGCCGTGAACCCCGATCGTGTACCGGGGCCGTGAACCCCGATCGTGTACCGGGGTAGTGAACCCGGATCGCAACCCGGATCGTGTCCGTGGAGCTTCACGCGTACCGGTAGATCCGTCCGTGGTCCTCCAGCTGATCCGGCGTCACGTCCCACGGCGGCAGCTTCTCGTGCCGCGCCACGACCCGCCGGTACTGCGCACTGCCCGGAGCGGGCGGCTTCGCCGGCAGATAGCGGTGCTCCCGATGCCGCCTCTGCCAGCGGGACCACACCAGGTCGACGAAGGCGTGGTGCAGCCAGAACACCGGGTCGTTGACAGAGGCGCCGCCGACCATGGCCCCGCCGACCCAGCGGTGCACCCGGTTGTGGTTCTGCCAGGAGGCGCTGCCCCGCCCGCTCCCCCACCCCTCCAGCTTGTTGCGGAAGCCCTTGCCCGCCGTCGAGTCCCAGGGGGAGGCGTCGTAGAGCGGGTCCTTCAGGGCCCGTTCCAGATCGGCCTTGGTCGGCAGCTGGATCGGGTCGCGGGCGCGGCCCAGGTCCCGGGTGAGGAACTCCTCGTCGGTCACGCCCTCCTTGATCTTCCAGTTGCCCTCCGCGTAGGCGAACGGCCCGGTCATCACCCGGCGGTCGGAACGCCGCCCCGTGCCGCCGAGGAGGTCCGCGGTCCAGGGCGTGGACGTGGTCGTGCGGTCGCGCGTCCAGTCCCAGTACGGCACCGACACCGACGCGTCGACCCGGCGCAGCGCCTTCTCCAGGTCCAGCAGGAACTGCCGGTGCCAGGGCAGGAAGGACGGCGCCATGTGGGCCGTGCGCAGGCCCTGCTCGCCGTCGGAGGTGTAGTACTCGATGTGGGTGCGGACGAACTCGTCGTACTCGCCGCGCCGTTTCACCTCCAGCATCGCGTTCACGAACCGGCGCTTCTCGGTGCGGGTGAGGGTGCTGACGTCCTTACGCGTGTACGCCATGGGCTCCCCCGTCCAGGTGTCCCGGGGTGTGAGCGGGCAGGTCGCGCAGGCGCTGCCCGGGGCCCAGTTCGTCGACGGCGGCGCGGGTCGCCGCCAGCGGGGTGGGATAGGAGCGGTAGTGGTCGACCATGCTCAGCCAGCTGCCGTCGGCGCGGCGCATCAGGTGCAGCGGCCGGCCGTCCACGGTGACGTGCCAGTCGTCGTCACCGCCCTCCTGCTCCGGGGAGGGGATCGGCACGCCGCGGATGAGGCGACCCCGGTAGGTCTCCTCGAACATGCCGTCGCCGGCCCGCACGTCCGTGTTCTTGCCGTCGGACTCCTCGGGCCAGGCGGCCAGGGCGACGGGGACGAGCGCGGCGCCGGCCGCCGCGGCCATCAGCCCGCGCAGCACACCCCGCCGGGTGCCTCTGGCAACCCCGTCTCCCGCCGCTCCCACCGGTACTCCACCGACGCCTACGACCATGTCCTGCTCCTCGTTCCGCTCGGGCTGTCACAGCGGTAACAGCCCGAAGGCCCCCGCGGTCACCACCACGGGGGCCACACGAGAACACCCGGTGCGGTCCGGCGTCCTACAGGCCGGGGCCGATGCCCAGGTCCGCGGTCGGAACCGTCTGCACCAGCGGGGTCAGCACGCCCACCTGCGGGAGCTTGGCCTCGGGCAGGCCGAAGCCGTCGGCGTTGGGCGAGGTGAGCGGGGCGTCGACGGAGACGCCCGGGGCCAGCGTCCGCAGGTCGGAGGCGGGGGCGTCGACGCCGATGTGGTCGAAGCCGGTGCCGAGGATGTGCGGCAGGGGTGCGCGCAGGTCGGCGCCGGGCAGGCCGCCGTGGACGGGCAGCTGCGGAACGGCGCGCTCGGGGATGAGCCGGCCCTCGACATAGCGGGGTCCCTCGGGCGAGCCCGGCACCGGCACGGGGAGCTGCCCGGTGGCCTCGGGCAGTTCCACGTTGAGCGCCTTCTCGGCGCCGCCCAGCGGCAGGGGGACGGGGACCGTGCCGACCGCGGCGGCGGGGGTCGCGGCGGCGGCGCCGGCCGCGGCCGCCACACACGTCATCACTGCGGCGAGGGTTCCTCGGGTGGTCGACTTCATCTGGAGTACGGTCCCTTTCGCGTGTCGGGGGCTCAGCGTGCGTACCGAGTAACGAGCCGGGGAACCGCACCAGCGCACAATTCCCCCGACTGCCGCAGTAATACGACGGACAGGCCCCGCCGTGCGACGCGTGTGCGTCAGCTCGTCCAGAAGTCCCACCAGCGCGTGAGGACCAGCATGCCGACGACGCCGAGGTGCAGCACCGGCGGCACCCAGGTGAACTCGTCGAGGAACCGGCGCACCGCCGCGGGCGCGGGCAGGAACCCCTGGCGCACGGCGAACGACGTCACGTACCAGAACAGGGGGATCGTCGCGGCCCACGCCAGGCAGCACCACAGGCACAGCGCGTTGATCCGGTACAGCGACTCGAACTGCAGCCACGTCACGAAGCCGACGCCGAACAGGCATCCGGCGTCGAAGGCCAGCCAGTACCAGCGGGGGAAGCGGGCACCGGCCAGCAGGCTCACGCCGACGCAGATCACGATGGCGTAGGCGACCAGTCCCAGCATCGGGTTGGGGAACCCGAAGACCTCGGCCTGGTCGCTCTCCAGGACGCTGCCGCAGGACACCACCGGGTTCAGGCTGCAGCCGGGCGTGAAGTCCGGGTCCTCAAGCAGCTTGAACCTGTCGAGGGTGATGATCCAGGACGCCACCAGCCCGGCCGCGCCGGTGACGACGAGCAGCAGGGCGAACGCCCGGCCGGCGCCCGCCGTGCGCGCCCCGGCGGGCGCGACGGGGGTCACTTCGGCAGCGGAAGACCGCCGAGGAGCCCGCCGTTCGAGTTGAGCCGGGTGGTCGCGTGCTTGACGGTGCTGAGCATCGAGTCCTCGTTCTCGGTGTCGAGCGCGTTGGACTGGTGCTTGAGCGGCATCGGGTCGATGGGCTCCCTGGTGAGCGCGTTGACGGCGCCGTTGAGGCTGGTGGGGGTGACGTTGGCGGGGTCGTAGTCGGCGTGCGCGGGTGCGGCGGCACCGGCGACGACGAGTGAACCGGCAACGACGGCGGCGGCCTTCAGGGACTTCATCGAGAATCCTTTCTTCGGCGACGGATGTCACCGGCGGGGAATTCGGACGCCGTGTCCAACGATGCCCCTTCGGTGCGGAAACCCCTTCGCCAGAACCTCATATGAGTCGCTGAAACAGAAGTCGTGCCGGTCCCGGGGGCCGGCACGACGGCCGCCGGGACGGGCGCGGCTCAGGGGGCCTTCGGCAGGGAGGGCAGTCCGGCCAGGTCGGGCGCGGGCAGTTCGCTGCCGACGAGGGTCGCGGCGACGGCGTTGACGAGCCCGGTGACGACCGCGTTGACGGCGGGGGTGACCTGGGCCGCCTCATCGGAGGTGACGGCCTTGACCAGTCCGTCGGTCGCCTTCTGCAGGGCCGTCAGCGCCTCGTCCGCGAGGCCCTCGGGCACCTCGGCCGGGCCGTCGACGGGGGCGGGCAGCGTGCTGGCCTGCGGGAGCGGGCTGCTCGGGGCGGCTGCGCCCGGCGTGGTCGCCGTGGACGGGGCGTTCGCGGTCGCCTGGTCGATGGCGTCCTGCACCGAGGTGCTCAGCTTGGCCGCCTGCGAGTGCGGCAGCTGGCCGCCGTCGGCCTTGAGCACGGCGGTCAGCAGATCGGTGACCGGGACGACGACGCCGCCGAGGTCGCCCAGGCTCTCGACCTGGCCGAGCAGTGCGTCCGCGTCGGGGAGGGGGGCCCGGGAGGCCGCGTGGGTGTGTTCCGGGGCGGATGCGCTGTCGGCGGCCACGGCCGCGGGCCCGGCGACCCCGAGCAGCAGCGTGGCGCAGAGCGCGGAGGTCGCGATTCGCCGTGCGGGCAGACGCATGGGGGTTCCTTTCGGTGGTGCGTCGGATCTTGTGCCCACCGTGCGAGCGGCCGGAACGCTCCGCAACCGAGCGAACACCCAGGTCAGCGCCCCCTGCTCCCGGGTCCGCGGCGTCCCCCCTGGTGAGGCGGCGTGTGCGCGGCCCGACCGCCGGGCGGCGCGCCCGCCCCCGTTCGGGGCAACGCGAACCGGCCGCTCTCCCGCGTGGTCCCGCGGGAGAGCGGCCGGTCAGGGTTTCGAGGCGACGTCAGTCGTTCTCGCACTCGTTGCCGAACGCCGGGTTCAGCAGGCCGATGATGTCGACCGTGTTGCCACAGACGTTGACCGGGATGTGCAGCGGAACCTGGACGACGTTGCCGGACAGCACGCCCGGGGAGTGGGCGGCGGCGGCCTGCGCGCCGCTGTCGGCGGCGGCGATGCCGGTGCTGCCCGCGACAGCGGCAGCGGCAGCGGAGGTCAGGACCAGGCCCTTCGCGATACGCGACATGGAGAGGTGCTCCTTGGGGGTTGACACAAACATCCGGGCGGATGCCCGGCGCTGTGTCAACGCGTGGCGCGCACGCGAGTTGTGCCGCCAAAGGAGTGATCTCGCCGGAGGGGCAGTCTTCACCGTTCCGACACACACGCCCGGTTTTGAAGGAAAAGTACGGATAGCGTCTAGAGTCGCAAACCTCTCAACACACCCCTACAGCAAGCAAATCGCACGCAGGGACGAGAGGGGCCACCACGGTCCGCGAAGCCCTCCGGCGCGGTGGTGACCAGGTGGCCGTCCGGCTCGTTCCCCAGCGGGACGCGGCGTGCGCCGGGCGTGCTCTCGGCGCTGTCGGCACCCGGCAGTTCAGGCGCGTTCCCGCCGTCCCGAGCGCCATCCGTGAGCGAGGAAAACCGCGCATGCACCTGTCACCGACCGCACCTCCGCCACGCGTCCTCCACATCACGCAACCCGTGGACGGCGGGGTCGCCCGCGTCGTGACGGACCTGGCCGGGGCGCAGCTCGCCGCGGGCCTGCACGTCACGGTCGCCTGCCCCGACAGCCCCCTCGCGGCCCGGCTCGCGGACCTCGGCGCCCATGTGCGGCACTGGGCGGCGACGCGTGCGCCCGGGCCGTCCCTCCTGGACGAGACACGACGGCTCGCCCGCATCCTCGAGGACGTACGGCCCTGCCTCGTGCACGCGCACAGCGCGAAAGCCGGGCTGGCCGGGCGGCTCGCCGTGCGGGGCCGGATCCCGACCGTGTTCCAGCCGCACGCCTGGTCCTTCGAGGCGGTGGACGGCACCACCGCGGCCCTCGCCCGCGGCTGGGAGCGGTGGGGGGCCCGGTGGGCCGCACGGGTGGTGTGTGTGAGCGAGGCGGAGCGCCGGCGCGGGGTGGAGGCCGGGGTGCGGGGGCGGTGGAGCGTCGTCCCCAACGGAATCGACGTCGAGCGCTTCCGGCCGGCCGACGCGGCTGCCGTACGGGCGCGGCTGCTGCCGGAGGGTGACCCGCGCGGTCCGCTCGTGGTGTGCGTCGGGCGGCTGTGCCGGCAGAAGGGGCAGGACGTCCTGCTCACGGCGTGGGAGTCGGTGCTGCGGCGGGTGCCCGGGGCGCGGCTGGTGCTGGTCGGCGACGGACCGGACCACGGCCGGCTGCGGGCCCTGGCGCCCGGCTCCGTGCTGTTCGCGGGGGACGTCGCCGACGTCGTGCCCTGGTACCAGGCGGCCGACCTGGTCGTCCTGCCGTCGCGCTGGGAGGGCATGGCGCTGGCCCCGCTGGAGGCCATGGCGTGCGGACGGCCGGTGGTGGTGACGGACGTCGGCGGGGCCCGGGAGAGCCTGCCCCCGGGCCTCCTGCCGCACTGTCTGGTTCCCTCCCCGGCCCCGGCGGCACTGGCCACGGCCGTCGCCGGACTGCTGCCGGACCCGCGGCTGCGCGCCGCGCTCGGCGACCAGGGGCGTCGGCACGTCCTGTCCACGCACGACGTGCGCCGCACGGCTCAGGCGATCGCGGCCGTGTACCGCGAACTCCTGGACGCGCACGCCGTGTCCACCGAGCGCAGGGAGTCTGTCGCCTCGTGACCGCGGAAAGCACCGTTCCCACTCCTACCGGGCCGTCGCGGGATCCCGGGTATCCGCCCGTGTCGGTCCTGCCGCCGCGCGGCGCCGCGGCGGGCTTCCGCTTCCCCGACCGGCGCCCGCCGCTGCGGCCGGTGTCACCGCTGCCGCTGCTGGCCGCGGACGGCACCGCCGCGGTGCTGGGCGGGCTGGCGCTCTCCGGTGCCCAGCGCCACCCGCTGCTGCTGGCGGTGCTGGTCCTCGCCTCGCTGCTGCTGCGCCCGCCCCGGCCCGGACGCGTACCGGCCGTGCTGGACGAACTGCCCGCGGTGAGCGGCCGGGTCGCGGTGGCCTGGCTGGCGCTCGCGGCGTTCGTGGCGGCGTACACCCCGCAGCACGTGCTCTCCGCCTCGACGCTGCTCGCCGGTTTCGCGCTCCAGACGGCAGCGAGCTGTGCCGGGCGCGGCGCGGTGCACGCGTGCCGGCGCGCCGAGCTGCTGCACCGGCCGCAGGCCGCGCTGGTGGTCGGGCCCGCCGGGACCGCGCAGCGGGTGGCCGCGGCCGTGCTGCGGCATCCGCGGGACGGCGTACGGCCGGTGGGCGTCGTCACCGACGAGCCCGACGGCACCGGAGGGCTGCCCGTGCTGACCACGGGCGAGGAGGTGCAGCGGGCGCTCATCCAGAACGGGGTGCGCGAGGTGCTGGCCGTGCACCCCTCCGTGCGGGCCGGGCAGGGGCCGCTGCTGCGGGCGCTGGCCGAGTCGGGCTGCACGGTGTGGGAGGTCGACCCGGACGTGCCGTCGTTCCGGACGGGCGACCGGCTCGCCGGGTTCCCCTGCCGGCGGCTGGACCTCGGGACCGGGCGGCGCGGCAGACTCGGCAAACGGGTGCTGGACGTCGTGGTGTCGGGGACCCTGCTCCTCCTGGTCAGCCCGTGGCTGCTGCTGTGCGCGGTGGTGCTGCGGATGAGCGAGGGGCCGGGGGTCGTCTTCCGGCAGGAGCGGATCGGCAAGGACGGACGCCCCTTCACGCTGCTGAAGTTCCGCACCCACCGCCCGGTCGACGCGCACGAGTCGGCGACCCGCTGGAGCGTGGCGAACGAACGCCAGATGCCGTGGTTCTGCCGCTTCCTGCGCCGCACCTCGCTGGACGAGCTGCTCCAGCTGTGGAACGTGCTGCGCGGCGACATGAGCCTGGTCGGACCGCGTCCCGAACGCCCCTACTTCGTCGCGAAGTTTGGCCAGACCCACCCGGGCTACGCCGCCCGCCACCGGGTGCGCACCGGCATCACCGGACTCGCCCAGGTGCACGGGCTGCGCGGGGACACCTCGATCGAGGACCGGGCCCGGTTCGACAACGCCTACATCGACGACTGGTCGCTGTGGCAGGACGTCTGCATCGTCCTGCGTACGGCGGCCGCGCTCGTGCGTCCGACGGGGAGCTGAGCGCGGATGACCCGGCTTGGGGCCCAGGCGCCCGTCCTCGCGCTGCTGGCCGTCGTGGTCCTGCTCGCGCTGCCGCTGGCACCGGGCGACGAGGGCGGCGCCGGACCGGCCGACGCGGTGTCCGCGCTGGTCGTGCTGTTCTGCGCGGTGCGCCTGGTACGGGAGCGGCGGCGGCCGCTGTCGAGTGCGGCCGCCGTGGTGCTGGGACTTCCGGTGCTGGGCGTCGCCGTCGCCGCCATCGGGGCGGTGTCGCCGGGCGAGGGGCTCGCCGGCCTCGGCCGCTACCTGCAGATCTTCGTGCTGGTCCCGGCCGCCGTGCTGCTGCTGGTCCGGGACCGGGGTGACTTCCGGCTGCTGGCCTGGTCGTTCGTGGGGCTGGCGGTGTGGCAGGGGGCGGTCGGCGTGCACCAGTACGTGACCGGGACGGGTGCCTCGTACCAGGGGCGTCCGGTGCGGGCCGTCGGCACGTTCGGGGCGCAGGACGTGATGGGGATGGCCACGGTCGTCTCCCTCGGGCTGGTGTGCGCGGTGGGGCTGGCGCTGGGCAGTGCGCCGGTGCGGCAGCGGGTCGTCGCCCTCGCCTGCGTGCTGGTGCTGCTGCCGCCGCTCGCGCTGTCGTTCAGCCGCGGGGCGTGGATCGCCACGGCGGTGACGTGCGCGGTGCAGCTTCTGCTGGGCGGGCTGCGGCGGGCCTTCGCGACCGGGGCCGTGGTGGCCGCGGCGAGCGTGATCCTGGTGGGCGGCTTCGGCGTCGGTACGGCGATGCTGCAGGAGCGGATCAGCAGCATCACGCAGGTCGCCGACACGCCCGACCAGTCGGTGACCGACCGGTACACCATGTGGGCGGCGGCGACCGGAATGTGGAGCGAGCACCCGCTGACCGGCGTGGGTCTGAAGGGCTTCCCCGAACACCGTGACTCCCACGCCTCGTTGGCCCTCTCGGCGGGCAGCGACACGGAGGGCGCGGGCGCGGCCTTCCGCAAGCAGCCGCTGCTCTCCCCGCACAACATGTACCTGCTGATCCTGGCCGAGCAGGGGCTGCTCGGGCTCCTCGCCCTGGCGGGCAGCTGGCTGGCCCTCCTCCTGTGCGCGGTGCGCGCCCTGTGGCGGACCCGGCGGGCCCGCCAACCGGGCCTCGACTGCGGCCTGATCGCCTGCGGCCTGCTGGTCTGGCAGCTGACCGACTTCGCCTACGCCGACATCGGGGGCCCGTCCACCGTCCTGACGGCGATGTGCTTCGGCCTGACGGCGTGGTGGGGCCTGGCGGCCACGGCCGGCCCGGCGACGACCGACCACGACCGGCCCGGCCCGACCGCACGGGACCTGCCGGAGGAGGCACGGACCCGATGACGGTGACACCGGAACACACGAACACGGACGGCGGACCGGCGGTCCCCCGGCCCGCGAAAGAGACGACGGTCCCCCGGACCGCGACCGCGCCCGAGCCTCCGGCCGCGCCGACGGTCGCGGCAGGCACCGTGGCTCCGGCCGCTCCAGCGGTTGCAGCCGGCACCGGGACTCCGGCCACCGGGCCGACCACACCGCCCCAGGCCCCCCACACGACCGCGCACGAGCTTCCGGCCGCACCGGCGATCGCGGCAGGCACCGGGGCTCCGGCCGCTCCAGCGATCGCGGCCAGCACCGGGACTCCAGCCACCGGGCCGACCACACCGCCCCAGGCCCCCCACGCAACCGCACACGAGCCCCCGGCCGCACCGGCGATCGCGGCAGGCACCGAAACTCCGGCCACCGGGCCGACCACACCGTCCGAGGCTCCCCACGCGACCGCACACGAGCCCCCGGCCGCGCCGGCGATCGCGGCCAGCACCGGGACCCCGGCCACCCGGCCGACCACACCGCCCCAGAGCCCCCACGCGACCGCACACGAGCCCCCGGCCGCGCCGGCAGTCGCGGCAGGCACCGGAACTCCGGCCGCTCCAGCGATCGCGGTCGGCACCGGAACTCCGGCCACCGGGCCGACCACACCGCCCCAGGCCCCCCACGCGACCGCACACGAGCCCCCGGCCGCACCGGCGATCGCGTCCGGCACCGGGCCTCCGGTCGCTCCAGCGGTTGCAGCCGGCGCCGGGCCTCCGGCCACCAAACCAACCACGGCTCTCGAAGTCCCCCGCCCCTCCCCCGCGGACGCCCCCGTCACCCGTGGGTTTCTCGCCCGGGCCACCTTCCTCACCGCCGGTCTGTCCTTCGCCGGGGCCCTGCTCGGGCTCGTGCGGGATCAGGCGCTGGCGCGGATGTTCGGGGCCGGGAGTGCGACGGACGCGTTCCTCGTGGCGTGGACCGTGCCGGAGTTCGCCGCCACGCTGCTCATCGAGGACGGGCTGGCCATCGCGCTGATCCCGGCGTTCGCCCTGGCCCTGGCCCGGCGGGCGCAGGGTGCGCCCGGCGACCCGGTCCGGACGCTGGTCGCCAGTACGCTGCCCCGGCTGGCGCTGGCCTTCGCCGGTGTCGCCGCGCTGCTGGCCGCGTTCGCCCCGCAGGTCGTGCGCGTCCTGGCCCCGGGCCTGCCCGACCCCGCGCTCGCGGTGGACTGCACCCGGCTCACCGCCACCTGCGTGCTGACCTTCGGCCTCGCCGGCTACTGCAGCGCGGCCCTGCGCGCCCACCGCCGGTTCCTCGCCCCGGCGGCCATCTACGTCGTGTACAACGCCGGCATCATCACCGTCGTCCTCACTCTCGGCGCGCGCTGGGGCGTGCGCGCGGCGGCGGCCGGGGTGGCGATCGGCGGCTGTCTGATGGTCATGGCGCAACTGCCCGTGCTGGGGCGCCTGCTGCGGGTGCGACCGGTGGCCGAAGCAGGCGGAGAGGAGAGCGGCGGCCGTCGCGTCGGGGTCGCGCTGCTCGCCGCCGTGCTGCTGTTCGCGCTGTGCCGGCAGTCCCAGGTGCTGATCGAGCGGTTCCTCGGCTCCACACTGCCCTCCGGGGCCATCTCGCACCTGAACTACGCGCAGAAGATCGCCCAGATCCCCATGACCCTGTCGCTGATGCTGTGCACGGTCACCTTCCCGGTGGTCGCGCGCGCCCTGGCCGACGGGGACACCGAGCGGGCCCGGGACCGGGTGGAGCGGGACCTGGCCCTCGCCGCGAGCATGGTGCTGGCCGGTGCGTCGGTCGTCGTGGCCTGCGCCCCGCAGATCGTCGAACTGCTCTTCCAGCGCGGCGCGTTCACCGGCGAGGACACGGCGTCGACGGTACGGGTGATGCGCGTGTACGCCTTCGGGCTGCTCGCCCACACCCTGGTCGGCGCACTGATCCGCTCGTACTTCTCGGCGGGGCGCGTCACCTGGTACCCGCTGGGCGCGATGGCCGTGGGGCTCGCCGTCACCGCGGGGATCGGCGCGTCGGCGGTGGGCCCCTGGGGCGTGATGGGCATCGCCGCCGCCAACGCCGTCGGCATCACCGTCACGGCCGCCCTGCTGCTCGCCGGCATGGGCCCGCGCAGCATCCCGGTCCGCACCCGGCGCGTACTGGCCGAGCTGTCCAGGCCGTTGGCCGCCGCGGCCGTCGCCACACCCGCGGGCGCCTGGGCCGCGGGCCGGGCGGACACCCCCGTCCCCTCACTTCTCGCCGGCGGGCTCACCATCGCCGCCGTCTTCCTCCTGCTCGGCCGGGCCCTGGGCGACCAGGGCTGCGTCACCGCGCTGGCATCCCTCCGTTCCGTCTCACGAAGGCTCCCTCATGGCCGCTCCCGTTGACTCCCCGGACACCGGCACCCGCACCAGACCCGGTCCGGCCCTGTTCGTGACGATGTACCACTCCGTCGGCGACCCCACGGACGACCCCTACCGCATCACGGTCACGCCCGAGCGGCTGGACGAGCAGCTCGGCTGGTTCCGGCGGCGCGGGCTGCGGGGCGTGTCCATGGCCCAGCTGCTCGCCGCCCGGGCCCGGGGCGAGGGCCGTGACCTGGTCGGGCTGACCTTCGACGACGGCTACGCCGACTTCGTCTCCGAGGCCCTGCCCGTCCTGCGCCGGCACGACTGCGGCGCGACCCTGTTCGTGCTGCCGGGCCGGCTCGGCGGCGAGAACGCCTGGGACCCGCTGGGCCCGCGCAAGCGCCTCCTGACCGCCGACGGCGTCCGGCAGGCCGCGGCCGAGGGCATCGAGATCGGCTCGCACGGCCTCACACACGTCGACCTGACCAAGGCGGACGACATCACCCTGAAGTCGGAGACCGAGGGCAGCAGGACCGTGCTCGCGGAGCTGACGGGCGCCGCACCGGCCGGCTTCTGCTACCCGTACGGCACGCTCGACCAGCGGGCCGTCGACGCCGTACGGCAGGCCGGTTACGGGTACGCCTGCGCCATCGACCCCGGTCCGCTCGGCGGCCCGCACGCCCTGCCCCGGGTGCACATCGGCCAGAACGACACCGCCGTACGGCTGTTCCTGAAGTACCGGCTGCACCGGCTGCGCCGCCGACCCGTCGTGGAGCCGCGGTGAAGGCGCTGCACATCATCACCGGCCTGGGCGTGGGCGGCGCCGAGCAGCAACTGCGGCTGCTGCTGCGGCATCTGCCCCTCGACTGCGACGTGGTGACCCTGACCAACCCGGGCACCGTGGCCGCCGGGCTGGCCGCCGACGGGGTGCGGGTCCTGGACCTCGGCATGGCGGGCAACCGGGACCTGGGCGCGCTGCCCCGCCTGGTGCGGGTCATCCGCTCGGGCGGCTACCAGCTCGTCCACACCCATCTGTACCGGGCCTGCCTCTACGGCCGGATCGCCGCGCGCCTCGCGGGGGTCCGGGCGGTCGTGGCCACCGAGCACTCCCTCGGCGACTCGCAGATGGAGGGCCGCCCGCTCAACGCCGGGGTGCGTGCCCTGTACCTGGCGGGCGAGCGGCTGGGCCGTACGACGGTCGCGGTCTCCCCCACGGTCGCCGAGCGGCTGAAGCGCTGGGGCGTGCCCGGGCCGCGGATCGAGGTCGTGCCGAACGGCATCGACGTGGCCCGCTTCCGTTTCGACGCGGCCCGCCGCCATGACACCCGCCGCCGGCTCGGCCTGCCGGACGACGCCTATGTCATCGGCGCCGTGGGCCGCCTCGCCCCGGGCAAGCGCTTCGGCGCGCTGATCCGCGCGCTCGCGCAACTCCCCGACGACCACTGGCTGCTGCTGGTCGGCGGCGGACCGGAGGAGGACGTGCTGCGCCGCACCGCCCGCGCGGCCGGGGTGGCCCACCGGGTGCTGTTCACGGGTGAACGCCCCTGCGTCCCGGACGGCACGCCCGGCCCCGACCTTCCGTCGCTGACCTGCGCGATGGACGTCCTCGCCTCCCCATCTCCCGAGGAGGCCTTCGGCCTGGCGATCGTGGAGGCCCTGGCCTCCGGCCTGCCGGTGCTGTACGCCTCCTGCCCGGCCCTGGAGGACCTGCCGCCGTCCGCCGCCCCCGCCGCCCGGCGCGTCATGGGCGGTCCCGACACCTACGCCCGTGCCGTGACGGAGGTACGCCGCCAGGGCCCCGCGCCGCGCACGGCACCCGAGGCCGCCCGCCACTACTGCATCACCCGCAGCGCCGCCCGGCTCATGGACGTGTACGCCGCCGCGGTCTCCCGTCCCCCGTCCCCCTCCCTCCAGGAAGCCCGCACCTCATGACCGACACCCCCGCAAGGCAGCACCGCCAGGTCACCGCCCTTTCCAAGGCCCTGCCCCCCTGGTCCCTGCTCGCGGCCGGGGCCGTGGCAGGCGGTCTGCTGGGCGGCACGTACGGCCTGGTCAGGACTCCGGCGTACACGGCGACCAGCTATGTCGTCGCCGTGCCGACGGAGAAGTCCGACACGGCCACCGCCCTCGGTTTCGCCCAGGCGTACGGCCGGGTCGCCCCCCAGCTCGCGGTGCTCGGGGACGCGCAGGTGTGGGCGGGCGTGCCGGTGAAGACGCTGCGGGAGAGCGTGCGGACGGCGACCTCGCCGGACGCGCCGATGGTGTCGGTCACGGCCACCTCCTCCCGCCCGGACGAGGCCGCCGACATGGCCAACGCCGTGGCGCGGGCGCTGACCCGGCACGCGGGCGACACCGAGCAGTCCACCCACGTCGAGCTCCAGCAGTTCGCCCGGGCGGTGCCGCCCACCGAGCCGTCCTCCGCGTCGGCGGCGGTGACGGGGCTGGTCGGCGCGAGCGCGGGCGGTCTGCTGGGTGGGCTGGCGTTGCTGGTCCGGCCGCGGCGAGCAGCCGACCGCACCGGGCGGCCGGCCGCCGTGCCCGGCCCGGCCGTCGCCGCCGACACCCGCGGCCAGCTGTGACCTACACGGCGGAACTGGTCACCGACGAGCGGGCCTTCGCGGGCCTGGCCGCCGAGTGGGACCGGCTGTACCGGCGGTGCGCGTCCGCCACCCCGTTCCAGAGCCACACCTGGCTGCACTCGTGGTGGCAGTCGTACGGCGGACGCGGCCGGCTGCGGCTGGTGCTGGTCCGGCACGGCGGCGACCTCGTCGCGGCGGCCCCGCTGATGCGCGTACGGCGTCCGCTCCCGGCCCTGGTGCCGCTCGGCGGGGCGATCTCCGACTACGGGGACGTCCTGCTGGACGACGAGCACGGCGAGGGAGCCCTGGCCGCGCTCACCGGCGCGCTCGCCGCCGCGGCCCGGGCGGCGCTGATCGACCTGCGCGAGGTACGGCCGGGCGGCGCGGCCGAGCAGGTCTACGAGCGGTGGTCCGGGCCCCGCAGCCGGGTGAGCGACTCGGTGTGCCTGGAGTTGCCCGCCGGTCCGATGGGCGAGCTGCTCGCCCGGCTGCCGGCGAAGACCCAGCAGCGGCAGCGCGCCAAGCTGCGCAAGCTGGACGCGCTCGGCATCCAGCGGCATGTCGTCTCCCCCGGGGAGGTGGAGACGGCGCTGCTGCGGCTGCTGGAGCTGCACCGGTTGCAGTGGCAGGACCGGAAGGTGACGTCGGAGCACCTGCGGGCACGGTTCCGTGAGCATCTGGTGCGGTCGGTCGGGCCGATGGTGCGCGCCGGGAACGCGGTGGTCACGGAGTTCCGGCTCGACGACGAGGTCGTGGCGGTGGACGTGACCCTGCTCTCGCCCCTGCTCGCGGGCGGCTATCTCTACGGCGCGCATCCGGTGCTGCGCGAGCGCAAGGCGGACGTGGCGGCGATGCTGCTCGACTCGACCGCGACCCACATCAAGGACGGCACGCCCGCCACGCTGAGTCTGCTGCGCGGCAACGAGCCCTACAAGCACCACTGGCGTCCGCGGATGGTGGTGAACCAGCGGCTGCTGCTGGCCCGGCGGCGCACGGCGCCCCTGCTGAGGGCGGCGCTGTGCGACGTGGCCGTCCGGCGGCGGGGCAAGGAGCTGCTGCGGCGCCTGCGGAGCCGCGGTCGCGGCGGCGGCCCCTGACCGGGTCCGCCGCCGACGGCCGCGCGCTGCCGTCCCCGCTACCTGGTACGCGACCACCAGTCGAGGCGCAGGCACAGCTTGCCGCCGATCCAGTACTCGACCCAGTCGCCGAGGCTCAGCGGCGAGCAGTTCGCCGGACGCCCCGGGGTGGGCGTGGCCGGCTGCGGTGTCGGGGTGGGCGCCGGGGGCTGGGCCGGGGTGGTGGGAGCGGGCGTGGTGGGGGCCGGGTCCGGCCGGTTGTCACGGCCGAAGAGGAAGGAGCGGTAGACCTGGGAGGCCCGGGGGTTGTCGTCGCACTGCCACACGCCGTGCGGGCAGTAGTCCGTCAGCGTCTGGTACAGCGGTTTGTGCTCGTCCATCCAGGCGAGCATGCGCTTCATGTACTCGGAGTTGTCGCCGTTGCGGAACAGGCCCCACTCCGGGAAGGAGATGGCCTTGCCGTGGGCCTTGGCGAAGTCCACGTGGTGCTGGAGGCCGTAGGGCTCCTTCACCTGTTCGTCGAACGACATCCCGCGCGGCTGGTCGTAGGCGTCCATGCCGATGATGTCGACGGTGTCGTCACCGGGATAGCACTGCGTCCAGGGCACGGCGTCCCGGCCGCGGCTCGGGGTGAAGTCGAACCGGAACTTCTGGCCCGGCACCGAGCGCATGGTGGTGACGATCCGGTTCCAGTACCGCTTCCAGGACTCCGGGTCCGGCCCGCAGCGGTGGGTGTAGGTGATGCCGTTCATCTCCCAGCCGAGTACGAGGACCGTGTCCGGCACCCCCAGCTCGACCAGCCGCTCGGCGAGGGTGCGGAAGTGGTGGTCGAAGCTGCCCTCCGCGGCCTGGCGCAGCAGCCGGCGCACCTCCCCGTCGGAGAGGCCCTCCTCGTTGCGCTCCATCATCGGCACGTTGAGGACGAGCAGCCGGTCGGCCCGCTCGCGCCGCCAGTTCGCCCACACGTCGAGGAAGCCGGGCAGGCCCTCGATGTTGCTCCAGCGGTCGCCCGGCAGATAGGTGTGGCCGACGCGCAGTTCGGCACCGCCGAGCCAGGTGCTGAGCTGGGCCATCCGGGCCACGCCGCGGGGACCGTAGTCGAGGTAGGCGCCGAAGGCGGGGACCTCCGCGGCGGGAGTGGCTGAAGCCGAGGCCGAGGGCGCGGCGGATGCCGTGCCGGCCGCGGTGGGTGCCGCGGTGGGCGGTTCGGCCGGGACGGCGGGTGCCGCCGGTGTGGCCGTCGGTGCCGGTGCGGGCGGCTCGGCGTATCGCGCCGATCCCGCGCCCGCGGCGACCATGTGACCCGATGTCAGCACAGCCGTCGCGGCGACCGCCGCCGCGACGAATGCCAGCCGCCGGGACCGTGCGCGTCGCTGCTGTGTGGCCATGGCAGCCCCTCTCGCTGTTCTCCGCTTACTGACACCCAGTCATATGAATCGCCCGGGTGCCACCTTCGCTGGAGCTTTCGAGTGGCTCGCTCGGCCGCACCGGTGACCCGGTGTCACTCGGCTGGCCCGACAGAAATACGCGCTATTTACTGAGAAATGTCTAATTTGTTCCTATGACTCACATGAAGCGCACCGCCACGGTGCTTTCCAGCCTGGCCCTGAGTGTCGCCGTCCTCGGCGGCACCGCGACGGCCGCCGACACCGACCTCCTCCCCGAGGCCGCCGACCAGTCGACCTCCCGGGAGTGCGACGAGCACGACAGCCTGGGGCTGACCCTGCTGGGCATCCCGCTGCTCGGCTTCTTCTTCCCGGACCAGTGCTGACCCCACAGGCCTCACGGGTGCCGGGCGCTTGCGTCCGGCACCCTCTGTGTCAGCGATGGGCAGCGGCCCGGCCCCGCCGGTAGAGCACGACACCGCTCACGATCAGCGCGGCACTCGTGCCCGCGGCGCCGAGCAGCTCGCCGGCGCCGGTCTCGGGGAGACTGGGCGGCTGCTCCTGACCACCGGGGGGCGGCGGGGGTGTGTGCCGGTCGACCGGGGGCGTCGCCGGGGGCGTCGCCGGAGGCGTCGACTGGTGTCCGCCCGGCGGGGGTGTGTGCGGGGGTTTCGTCGGGGGCGTGTGCGGAGGCTTGGTCGGGGGCGTGTGCGGGGGCTTGGTCGGAGGCGTGTCGCCGTACCCGTAGCCGCCGTCGTCGTCCCCGTACCCGGCGTGGCTGTCGGCCCCGTCGGCGCAGGAGTTGCCGAAGGCCGGGTTGAGCGCGGCGATCACATCGACGGTGTTGCCACAGGCGTTCACCGGTACGTCGATCGGGGCCTGGACGGTGTTGCCGGACGCGGCGCCCGGCGAGCCCTTGGTGACTCCGTCGGCCGAGGTGTCGGCGAGAGCGGTGCCGCCGCACAGGGACAGGATGCCCGTCGCAGCCGCTGCCGCGACCATTCCCCTGCTCAGGGTCTGTCGCAATCTCGTGCTCTTCCTGCTCGTAGAAGTGGGAAAAGCCGGCCCCGGAACGAGCGGTGCTGTCCCGAGGCCGGCCAGGTCGCAGCCGGTGCTGCGCACGCGTTACCGCGTCAGCGGTTCAGGCACGCGTTGCCGAACGCCGGGTTCAGCAGCGCGATGATGTCGACGGTGTTGCCGCACAGGTTGATCGGGATGTTGATGGGAACCTGGATCACATTGCCGGAGAGGACACCGGGGGAACCGACGGCGGCACCCTGGGCACCCGCGTCGGCGATGGCCGGGCTGGCCATGCCCAGAGCCATGATCGCGCCCGCGGCGACGGCAGCGCTCTTCTTCATGAAGTTTCCCTTCTCTGCGGTCATGCCCACCATGACCTGCAGCCTGCAAACGAGGAATTGACGGCTGAAGAAACTGAACTACGTGCGGGCTGGGGGAATTCACCCGACTGCCCCACGAAAAGTTGACAAAGCACGGCCGGGCGGCCCACCGAATTCCACGGCGGGCCGCCCGGACTGCGTACTGGTACGGCTCAGTCGCCGTTCGCCGAAAGGACCGACAGGTCCTCCAGGATGTGGTTGAGCGCACCGTCCCGCTTGCTGTTCGTGGAGTTGTCCGCGCACTGCTGCTGGACGTGGTCCGACAGGACGGGGATGTCCTGGACCACCACGCCGATGAGGGCGGCAACGCCGACGTCGAGGTCCTGAACGGCGAGACAGGGCTTGTTGAGCGTGCCGTCCACGAGCGAGAGCTGGGGGCTCATGTCGCCCTTGGTCGCCGAGTTGCCGAACGACGACGAGGCGCCGTTCCCGTTGGCGACAGACGGTCCGGAGTCGTCCCCGACGGCAAGAGCCTGGGGAGCAGCCGCCACCGACATTCCGATGACAGAAGCGGCGGCTGCCGCGGCGACCATTGCCTTCTTGAGCACTTCGCGTTCCTTTCCTCGTAGCGACGCATGTCCTACGGCCTCATCAACCGGGCTCCGGATGAATGGTTGCGGGTGTTCACCCGGTTGGCCCGCAGCGCCGGAAAGCCCTGATAATCACCGGGAACGAAGAACACACAAACTGTCCTGGCATGGGCTGACAGGGTGATGGGGAGAAACCATGCACCGCTCAGGCAGTTGACCAGAACGCTCCGGAGGACGGGGTTTCCTCAGAAAGGACTGGTCAGTGATCAAGAAGGTTATTGCCACCGCGGCGATCGCCGCTTCCGTCATGGGAGCCTCCGCCGCCGCGGCGCCGCAGGCGCTGGCTGTCGGCGACGACAGCGGCCCCACGGCCGTGAACGGCAACGGGGCGATGCAGAGCTTCGGCAACTCGTCGACGTACGGCAACATGAGCCCCCAGATGGCGCTCATCCAGGGCTCGTTCAACAAGCCCTGCATCGCCGTGAACGACCTGCCCATCGGCGTCGGCGCGCTCATCGGTATCCCGATCCAGGACATCCCGATCCTGTCGGACCACCAGCAGCAGCAGTGTGCCGAGAACTCCACCAACGCCAAGCGCGACGGTGCGCTGGCGCACCTGCTGGAGGACGTGTCGATCCTGTCGGCGAACGGCGACTGACGCACCGGCGCCGGCACAGCGGGCGGGTCGTCGAGCAGGTGCTCGGCGGCCCGCCCCCTTCGCGTTCAGCGCGTGTTCGCGTACAGCGCCTCGATCTGCTCGGCGTAGGCCGCCGTCGCCGCCTTGCGCTTGACCTTCAGGGACGGGGTCAGCAGCCCGTTCTCCTCGGTGAACTCGCCCTCGACGAGGGTGAAGGCGCGGATCGACTCGGCGCGGGAGACGGCCTCGTTGGCGTGGTCCACGGCTTTCTGCACGTAGGCGCGCAGGCGTTCGTCTCCGACGAGGTCGGACATCGGGGTGTCGGCGGGGAGTCTGCGGACCGCGAGCCAGTGGGCGAGGGCCTCGGGGTCCAGGGTGATGAGGGCGGCGACGTAGGGGCGGTTGTCGCCGACGACGAGGCACTGCCCGACGGGCGGGCGGCTGCGCAGGCGGTCCTCCAGGACGGCCGGGGAGACGTTCTTGCCGCCGGTGGTGACGAGGATGTCCTTCTTGCGGCCGGTGATGGTGAGGTAGCCGTCCTCGTCGAGGGAGCCGAGGTCGCCGGTGGCGAACCAGCCGTCGTCCAGGACCTCCCCGGTCGCGTCCGGGTTGTTCCAGTAGGCGCCGAAGACGATGCCGCCCCGGATGAGGACCTCGCCGTCGTCGGCGATGCGGACGGCGGTGCCGGGGACCGGCAGGCCCACCGTGCCGGGGCGGGGGTCCAGGGGCGGGACGATGGTGGCGGCGGCGGTCGTCTCGGTGAGGCCGTAGCCCTCGTAGATCAGGATGCCGGCCGCGTAGAAGAAGAGGTTCAGGTCGCGGTCGAGGGGGCTGCCGCCGCTGATGGCGTAGCGCATGCGGCCGCCGAGTTCCTTGCGGATGCGGCGGTAGACCAGCAGGTCGTACAGGGCCCATGCGGCCCACAGGCCCGGGCCGGGGCCTGTGCCCTTTCCCAGGAACCTGTCCATGTGGGCCGCGCCGAAGCGGACGGCGATGCGGTGGGCGCGCTCGAAGGAGGCGCCGCGGCCGAGCTTCTCGGCGGTGGCGCGGCCGGTGTCGTGGATCTTCTCGAAGAGGTAGGGGACGCCGACCAGGAAGGTCGGGCGGAACGCCCTGAGGGCCGGGCGGAGTTCGTCGGGCTTGATGCTCGGGCAGTGGCCGATCTCGATCCGGGCCATCAGGCAGGCGATCTGGAGGGTGCGGCCGAGGATGTGGGCGAGCGGGAGGAACAGCAGGGTCGAGGCGGTGTCGCCGGTGACCTCCTTGAACAGGGGGTGCAGGAGCTCGACGGTGTTGGCGGCCTCGGCGTGCAGGTTGGCGTGGGTGAGGACGCAGCCCTTGGGGCGGCCGGTGGTGCCGGAGGTGTAGCAGAGGGTCGCCGTCGTGGCGGGGGTCAGGGCGGTGCGGCGCTTGGTGACCTCCTCGTCGGTGATGTCCCGGCCGAGGGCGGTGAGGTCGTCGAGGGCGCCGTCGTCGAGCTGCCAGATCCGCGGGGGTTCGGGGTGGGCGGCCGTGCCGGTGCGGACCGTGCCGGCGTTGTCCGCGGTCTCCGTGACGACGTACCGGGCGCCCGAGTCGCGGACGATCCACTCCACCTGGTCGGCGGAGGAGGTGGCGTAGACCGGGACCGTCTGGCCGCCGGCGGACCAGATCGCGAAGTCCAGGACCGTCCACTCGTAGCGGGTGCGGGACATCACCGCGACGCGGCCGCCCGGTTCGAGGCCGGCGGCTATCAGTCCCTTGGCCACGGCGGTGACTTCGCGGGCGAAGGCCTCCGCCGTGACGGGCTGCCAGGTGCCGTGCCGTTCGCGGCGCAGAACCACGGCATCCGGGGCCTCGGCCGCGTTGGTGTACGGGATGTCGGCGATGCTGCCGGTCGTCGGGCGGGGCGCGAGGGGAGCCACACGGGCCTCGCGGACGACTCCCCGCTCGTCCCTGACGGTCTCGGCCTTCGTGCGGATCGCCAGGCCGGTGCGCTGCTTCGCCCGTTGCAGATCCTTGCGTACGCCCATGACGGCTCCCGGTCGCGGATGAGGCTGACGTGCTGCCGTACTTACTTACTCCGAAGTAAACTTACTCGGAAGTAAGCGTAGGTCAATGGCTCCGGGTCACATCAGGCGGTTCGCGGTGGCGATCGCCTCGGCGAGCCCGCGGAGCTCCTCGCTCTCCGTGCTGTCGGCCAAGTCGTCGGCGTGGTCGGCGAGTTCGGTGAGCCGCGGGGCGTCGGGCAGGTCGCTTTCGCCGCGGCCGAGGGCGTCGGCGAAGTAGGCGGCGGTGGCGGTGGTCCGCAGGCCGCGGCCCGCGCTCCAGACGGAGTCGTCGAGGGCGTCGGTCTCCAGGTCGCCGGTCTCCTCGTGCGGGTCGCGGGTCTCGGGGTCGAGCCAGCGGACGGTGGCGGTGGCGAGGTGGCCCTCGGCGCCGGGCACGGTGCGGACGGCGTACAGGGCGGTGACGGTGTGGCCCGGGCCGACCTCGCCGCCGTCCACGCGGTCGTCGCGGAAGTCCTCGTCGGCGACGCGGCGGTTGTCGTAGCCGACGAGGTGGAACTCCTGAACCGTCTCCGGGTCGAAGGCGACCTGGGCCTTGGCGTCACGGGCGGTGAGCTCGACGTTGCGCGGGAGTTGCTGGGAGAAGACCTTGCGGGCCTCGTCGGAGTCGGACACGTAGGCGGTGTGGCCGTCGCCCCTGTCGGCGAGGCGCTCCATGAGGGCGTCGCCGTAGTCGCTGCCGACGCCGACGCCGAAGAGGGTGATGCCGTGCTCGCGGCGCTCGTCGGAGACGCGTTCCAGGATGCTGTCCGCGTCGGTGTCGCCGGTGTTGGCGAGGGCGTCGGAGATGAGGACGACCCGGTTGGTGGCGCCCTCGCGCAGGCCCTCGACGGCCGTCTCGTAGCCGGTCTCGACGCCGGCGCCGAGGTTGGTGGAGTCCTGGGTGTCCAGGTCGGATACGGCGTCCTGGATCTCGTCGCGGTTGCCGTCGAGGCGGGTCATCGGCAGGACGGTCTCGGCCTCGTCGCTGAAGGTGACGAGCGCGACCGAGTCGTCGTCGCGCAGCCGGTCCGTCATCACGGAGAGGGACTCCTGGGCGAGGTCGAGGCGGCCCGGTTCGGCCATGGAGCCCGAGACGTCGATGACGAAGGTGAGGGCGGCGGGCGGGCGTTCGCCGGTGGGCCCGGTGGTGCGGGTGGCGAGGCCGACGCGGACCAGGGACCAGTCCTCGTCGTCGGTGCGGGCGCCGTCGACGGTGACCGAGAAGCCGTCGCCGCCGGGGCGGTCGTAGTCCTGGCGGAAGCTGTTGACGAACTCCTCGGGGCGGACCGTCGACGGGTCGGGCAGCCGGCCGTCGGCGAGGGCGCGGCGGGCGTAGTCGTAGGAGGCGGTGTCGACGTCCAGGGCGAAGGTGGAGAGGTGGTCGGGGTCCTCCCGGCGGTCGTACCGTTCGTCGGCGTCCTGGCCCTCGGCCGGGGCGGGCTGACCCGCGCTGTAGTCGGGGCGGTCGGCCGCCTTGCTGCCCTCGCCGGTGTCGGCACCCCCGCTGCACGCCGTGAGCAGCAGGCCGCTCGCCGCCGTGAGCGCGAGCAGCGCTGTCCGTGTGCGGAACCGCTCCATCGTCCGTACCCCCTGCATCCGTTGACGTCGGCTTCTTGCGACTGTGACGGCGCGGGGGGCCGGAACGTGCGGTACGGGGGGTTGCGGAAGCGTCTCGAAGCGGCCACGGGGGCGGCCCTCTGAGACCGGTAGGTGACCCTCCATTGACCTACGAGACGACGTCCTTGCGGGCGAAACCGCGGAAGGCCAGGGCGAACAGCACCAGCGCGTACGTTACGGAGATCGAGGTGCCCTGGATCATGTCCGACCACTCCAGCTGGGGCCGGACGGCGTCGAGCCAGGCGTACTGCCAGTGCGCGGGCAGGAAGTGGCGCCAGTCGCCGAGGGCCGTCACCTCGTCGAGGACACTGCCGATGATCGTGAGGAACACCGCGCCGCCGACCGCGCCGAGCGGGGCGTCCGTCCGGGTCGACAGCCAGAACGCGAGGGCGGCGGTGACCAGTTGGGACACCATGATGTACGCGACGACGATCAGGATGCGCTGGGCCGCCGTGCCGGTGGACAGGCTGCCGCCGGTGGGGAGTTCGAGGGGGCCCCAGCCGTAGGCGGCCGTCCCGACGAGCAGGGCGACGACCGGGAGCAGGACCATCGCCGCGAAGCTCAGGGTGAGTCCGACGGCGAGCTTGGACCACAGCAGCCGGGCTCGGGGCACCGGGGCGGCGAGCAGATAGCGCAGGGAGGACCAGCTGGCCTCCGAGGCGACGGTGTCGCCGCAGAACAGGGCGACGGGGATGACGAGCAGGAAGCCGGCGGCTGAGAAGAGGTTGACCGCGGCGAAGTTGGCCCCGGACGCGGTCGCCGTGTCCATGAGGTTCACGCGGTTGTTGTTGCCGCCCGGGTCGCCGCCGACCTGGAAGGCGATGAGCAGGATGACCGGCAGGGCGAACAGGACACCGCCCATGACCATCGTGCGGCGCCGCTTCAGCTGCCGGACCAGCTCGACGCGGAAGGGCAGGGTGCGGCCCGCGCGGTAGCCGTCGGCGACCTCGACGGGAGGCTCGGCGAGCGTGCTCATGCTTCGGCTCCGATCAGGGTGAGGAAGGCGTCCTCCAGGCGGCGGTGCGGGCCGACCGACCGCACCGGCACGTCGAGACGTACGAGTTCGGCGATCAGACGCTGCGGGGAGCCGTCGGCGTCGAGCTGCACGAGGAGGCCCTCGTCGGTGCGCACGGCCGAGGCGACGCCCGGCAGCGCGGCGACCTTCTCCACGACGGGCCCGTCCACGGGCGCGGCCGTGCCGACGAGGAGGGTGTCGCCCGAGCCGACGATGTCCGCGACCGGGCCCGCCTGGACGAGCTGCCCGTGGTCCATCACGACCAGGTGGGTGCAGGTCTGCTCGACCTCAGCGAGGAGGTGGCTGGAGACGATGACCGTGCGGCCGGCTGCGGCGTAGCGGATCATCACCTCGCGCATCTCGCGGATCTGGGGCGGGTCGAGGCCGTTGGTCGGCTCGTCGAGGATGAGCAGGTCCGGCAGGCCGAGCATGGCCTGGGCGATGGCGAGGCGCTGGCGCATGCCCTGGGAGTAGGTGCGCACCGCGCGGGCGAGGGCGTCGCCGAGGCCCGCGATCTCCAGGGCCTCCTCCAGGTGCGCGTCCTCGGGCGGACGGCCCGTCGCGCGCCAGTACAGCTCCAGGTTCTCGCGGCCGGACAGGTGTGGCAGGAAGCCCGCGCCCTCGACGAAGGCGCCGACCCGGGAGAGGACCGGGGCGCCGGGGGCGATGGCGTGGCCGAAGACGCGGATCTCGCCGTCGTCGGGCTTGATCAGGCCCATCAGCATGCGCAGGGTGGTCGTCTTACCGGCGCCGTTGGGGCCGAGCAGTCCGAGGACCTGGCCCTTGTCCACGCGGAAGGAGAGGTCCTTGACGGCGTACCGGTCGGTGGACTTCGCGTACCGCTTGGTGAGGTCCGTGATCTGGAGCGGGACTTCGGCGAGCCCGGGGTCGGGCGGGGCGGGGGCGGCGGTGCGACGGCGGCCCGTGACGATCAGGGCCGAGGCGATCACGGCGCCGGCGATCGGCATCCACCACACCCAGGCGGGCAGCCCGCCCTGGCTGTCGCGCTGTCCCAGGGCCGACGGGACCGACAGATCGCCCTTGAGGGAGACGGTGTACGTAGCCGGGGTGACCGGGGAGGCGTAGCCGAGGTCCGTCGAGGCTAGGACCAGGCGCAGCCGGTGGCCGTCGTCGATCTCGTGGTCGATCGCCGGGAGGTTGACGGTGACGTCCTTGCCGGCCTTGGCGCCCTCGACCCTGAGGGGCGTGACGAGCTGGGAGGGCAGCACCTGCTGCATGCCGCCGCCGGGGCCGACGTCGTAGAGCTTGGCGAAGAGCACGGCGTCGTCGCCGGTGGACTTGACGTGGACGGTGGCGGTGGGCGAGCCGGTGATCTGGACGTCGTCCCGGAAGGGCTTCGACTCGAACGCGGCGAACTGGCCGGGGAAGTCGAGGGAGACGCCGATGCCGAGCGTGGAGAGCTGGCTGAGTCCGCCGGCGCCGCCGAGGCCGGGCAGGGCGGAGACGCCGGGCGGGCTGGCGCCGGGCGGGTTGTCGAAGCGCTGCTCGCGGCCGGCCAGGGCGATGGAGCGCTGTTCGGCCTCCAGGCCGGGGTAGCGGTCCGAGGTCACGCCGGTCAGGCGGGGTTCGCCGTCGCCGGAGCCCCGGCCGAGGGTGCGGGTGACGCGGAAGGCGGGGCCGGGGTCGGCGCCCTTGTCGTCCTTCAGGTAGCGGTCGAACCAGGAGGTGACGCGGCCTTCGACGCGGCCGGTCTCCATGTCGCCGCCGTCGTGCCCGCCGGCGATCCAGTCGACGTCGACGGGGGCGCCGTTGGCGTGGATCGTCTTCGCGGCCCGGTCGGCCTGGCCGAGCGGGAAGAGGGAGTCGGACTGGCCCTGCATCAGCAGGACCGGCACCTTGATGTTCCGGCCGACGGCGGACGGGGAGCGCTCTTCGAGCAGCTTGCGCGCCTCGGCGTCGGGCTCGCCCGACTCGGCGACGCGCTCGTACATCCGGCACAGCGCGGGCTCGAACTTCTCGCAGCCGCCGCCGGAGTTGACGAAGATGCCGGCCCAGAGCTTCTTGAACACGCCGTTCGGGAAGAGGGCGTCGGCGAGGTTCCAGTACGTGATCGCCGGGGCGATGGCGTCGACACGGGTGTCGTGGCCCGCGGTGAGCAGCGCGATCGCGCCGCCGTAGGAGGCGCCGGCCATGCCGACGCGGGGGTCGCCCTTCTTGTCGAGCTCGACCTGGGGCTGCTTCGCGAGCCAGTCGATGAGCCTGGAGACGTCGGCGACCTCGCCCTTCGGGTCGTTCAGCCCGATCCTGCCGTTCGACTTGCCGAAGCCGCGGGCCGACCAGGTCAGCACGGCGTAGCCGTCCCGGGCGAGGTCCTCGGCCTGCTGCCGTACGTCGTTCTTGCTGCCGCCGAAGCCGTGTCCGAGCAGGACGGCGGGGCGGCGGCGGTCTCCTGTGGAGGTGAAGAAGGAGGTGTCGATGCGGATGCCGTCGCCGGTGGGCAGGGCCCGGTCCTCGCGGTGGACCGGGGGTGTCTCGTCGTTCGCGACGGCGGTCCATGTGCCCGCGCCCGCGAGGACGACGACGGCGGCCCCGGCGGCGAGGAGCCTCCGGGGCCTCCGAAGCAGCCCGGTGAGTCCGGGCAGTCGAAGATCCATGCGTCAACGGTACGGGGTGAAGCTGTCGATGAGTTGTCGACCGTGGGTCGATACGGCACCCCTCCCAGAGGAGTACGAGGCTCCTCGGCATACCGCGTCCGCGGTACGCCGGCCAGGGACACCCGCCGCGTTCGGGATTCCGTGTCCTTGGATCGGTGGCCGGAGCACCGACCCGACATCCCTTTTATATGTGAACAATTCCCGAGAGGAGAATGGAAGCACAAACGGAGTCTCAAATTCCGCGAAAATATTCGCGATGTGATCCCCGTCACATGGGTAAAGCATTGATCAAGCGAAGTCGGCTCTTCTTATACTGTCCGGGTGGGCGATCGCTGTCCGGACGGGTGACTCCACGGACATGCCACTTCCCTTCCACATCCCGCCGGGAAGGCGCTTTCGAAGGGCCGTCCGCAGCGTCCGCGTGACCGAACAGCTAGGGGGAAGAATGCTGCACGCCACCAGGACCCACACGATGAGTCCGTACCAGCTCAGTTTCTGATCAGTAGCTCCGCCTGACGCCCGCCGCAGAGGATCTTCGCTCCACCGCATTCCTCTTTCTCGACGGCTGACATACCCACCCGCGGGACAGCTGTGCGGCCAGGTGAGCAAACAACTCTCATGCCATCGGGCGGAGTTCCGACGCCCCACCGTCGGCCAAAAACATGAGGATTGACAGGTGCCACTGAACAGTTCCTTGCGAGAGCCCCACCTCAGATTAGGGAACGATCACTTGAGAATATTGCAACTCGTCTCCCAGGGCTGCACCATGACACAGGTGGCCAGACGAATGGAGATGAGCGACCGCACACTGCGTCGTAAACTCAGGTCGATCTGCGACTGCGTCGACGTGGAAACCCCGATAGAAGCGGTGGTGTGGGCCGTGCGTCGAAGAATCATCTGATCCGGGAGCGCACGGCAGGCAGATCGATGCGGTGGCGGGTGACGGTTAGCGGAGGAAACCGTCACCCGCCGCTCTTCTTTTCCGTCCGCCGCGTCCCCGCTTCACCGCCCCCGCCCCCGGCTCCGTGACCTGTCACGCCGCCGGGCGGCCTTGCGAACCGCCGCACCCGGGCCCCGCCGGCCGTGGCCGATGCCGGTCAATTCGTTGTCCGGCGGCAGCGCCCCGCGATAGAAAGCCGGTGTGGCAGGAGAAAAGACTACATATCCGCGGGGCCGGACCTCCGCGTCGGCTGTCGACAGTCCTGTGGACTCATCGGTCGAACAGCTGCTGAACCGGCTCGGGTTGGGATCGCTGAACGCATCGGATCTCTACTCCTATCCCGGCCGGAACGACAACTGGTCAGGTATCACGGACACCGGGAACTCGGTATTCGTGAAAAGGCTCAAAGGGAACCCCAAGGAATCTCTGAAACGCTACCGGAGAATCCTGCTCTTCGAGCGCCTCGCGCGGCACGGCGCCCGCCCCTTCCCCCGCCCCGACTTTCTCGGGGGCGACGAGGAGCAGCGGCTGCTGGTGTTCCGGATGCTCGACGGCATCAGGTCCGGCAGCGAGCTCGCCGCGGACGAGGAGTTCACCGAGTCCATGTCCGCCGAAGCCGGACGGGCCCTGGCGGCGCTGCACCGGCTCCCGTACACGGCCTCGGATTTCCCGGAAGCGGATCCCCATCCGTACCCGCCGGTCGAGGACTTGCGGTCGCTTCCGCTGGAGAGCTACGTCAACGCCACCGGTGCCTTCGTCGAGGCGTGGGGGCTACTGCAGCGCGACGCGCCCCTTGTCGGGGAACTGGAACGGCTGCGGGCGACCGAGGACGGGGCCGTACGCGTGCCCGTCCACGGAGATCTGCGGCTGGACCAGTTCCTGATCACCGACACGGCGTTCTACGTCAACGACTGGGAGGAGTTCCGGCTCGGCGACCCGGCGCGCGACGTCGGATCGTACGTCGGCGAGTGGCTGCACCGAGCGGTGCTGCGCATTCCCGCACAGGAGACGGACGACGCGTTCTCGGCCGTGCTCACCCACGAGGAGGTGGTTGCGCGGGGCAGCGAGGAGCTGACCCGGGTGCTTCCGCTGATCTCCGCCTTCCACCGGGGTTACCGCGACGGCGGCGGCCCCGACGACGACGGGCTCGCGGTCCGTGCCACGTCCTACGCCGGATGGCACCTGATCGACCGTCTGATCGCTTCGACCAGGGAGAGCGGCCGGCTGTCGGCCATCGTCCGGGCCGCGGCGGGCATCGGCAGGACCGCACTACTGGATCCGCGGAGCTTCGTCTCCACGGTCGGCCTCGGGGAGGCAGCATGAGGACGGGCATCGAGGAGACCCTCCCGGCCGTCCGTCGGCCGGGACAGGCCGCCGCTGATGAGGGAGCGGTGCCGGAGCTCGCGGCCGGACTCCGCCGGGCGCTGGAGGACGTGCGGATCGCGCCGGACGGCAGGACGGCGTGGGTGCGCGATGACGAGGTGACCGCGGAGTCCGCGTCGGCGATGCGCTTCCTGCTGGCCCGCACGTTGTACGAAGTGCTGCACACCGGGCGGGGCGTCAAGGATCGGGAGGCGCCCAGGACCTTGCGCGCGCCGGACTTCGAGGCGCGGCTGGCGCAGGCGACTCCGCATCGCGAGACGGTCGCCGCGGGGATCCGCACCGGACAGCGCGCGGCCGGCGGCCGGGAGGTCGTGCAGATCGACGGTCTGCGCGTGAACGTACCGGACTCGGTCACGCTGCGGGACAGCGGACGTACGGCGGGCGATCCCGCTCGCCCGGTGGTGCGGATGAACCTCCCGTCGGCCCGCCCACTCGTCTCTCCCGGGTTCTTCCTCGTGGACAGCGGCGCGGGCCGCACCACCGGCGGCGGTGCTCTGCTGCGGCTCTATCTGAGGGTGGCCGAGGCCGACGCGGCGCCCGGGCTGTGGCATGCCGTGCTGAGCGCTCTGGAAGACCGCTCCGCGACCTACCGGGCGAAGATCATCTCCAATCCGGCGAGTCTGCCGCGCAACGACGGCATGGTCGTCTACCTGGGCAAGCGTTCCTGGGACGCCGTCGGCACCGTGGTCGAAAGCGCCCTGGCCACCGCTCTGCCGGAGGGACCCGCTCCCGCTTTCGCCCATGTGCTGGCGCCCGGGGTGACGGCCGCATGGGAGCCGAAGGACAACCGGACGGGCATGCGGGCCCTGAGCTTCGGCGAGCACCGGGCGCATGTGGTCGCGCGTGCCTTCGTGGACGCGGCGGAACGGCACCGTGAGCGTCCGACGGCCGCCGATCTGGCCTCCGCGTGTGTCGCGGCGAACGTGGATCCCGCCGACCCCGCCCGCAATCTCGACTCGGACGACTGGCCGTGGAAGACGGCCCTCCGGTCCGCGATCTGAGCCGTCCGCCGTGCCGCCGACGGCCGGCCGGATGTCACCGCACCCTGCAGGAGGTCCTTCACCATGGCCAGAGCACCACGCCCGGACGGCACGGACGAACTGCGTGTCTTCGCACAGCTGCTGAAGGGCCGTAGGGCGGCCGTCGCCGCCGCGGTGGCGCTGAGCCTGCTCTCCGCCGCCGCCACCCTCGTCCTCCCCCTCCAGGTGCGCGACCTGGTGATGGCCCTCGCCGAGGACGAACGTCCCGTCGGTCCGCTGCTGACGATGGCGGGCCTCGCGGTGGGTGCCGGGCTCGCGTCGGCGGGGTCCTCCTATCTGCTCGCCCGTGCCGGTGAGGGTCTGGTGTCCGAGGCACGGCTGCGCATCGCCTCCCACATCCTGACCCTGCCGCTGCGACGGGTCCGGCGGGAAGGGGCCGGCAACCTGGTCGCCCGGGCCACCTCCGACAGCACACAGCTGCGTTCCGTCGTGGACGTCGGCGTGGCGCAGATCCCGTCCTCGATGTTCCTGGCCGTCGGCACCCTGATCGCCATGGGTCTGCTGGACGGCGTCCTGCTGCTCGTCGTGCTCGTCACGTTCACGATCGCCGGCGTCGGCATCTTCCTGTGCGTACGGTCGATCCGCGGCGGTGTCGAACGTCAGCAGAACGCGGTCGGCACCATGTCCCAGCACATGACCGCGGCCGTGCTGTCGCTGCCCACGGTCAAGGCGTTCCTCGCCGAACGCCAGGTGGCGGCCACGCTGGGCCACAGCATCGATGACGCCCGCAAGGCCGCCGTGTCGGTCGCGCGGGTGACCGCCCTGGTCGGACCCACCATGCAGCTCGGTCAACAGCTGTCGATCGTCGCGGTGATGGTCACCAGCGGCGCCCGGCTCGCCTCCGGCGACCTGGCCGTCGGCGAGTTCGCCGCCTTCATCGTCTACCTGCTGCAACTCGTGGCACCGCTGACCCTGCTGGTCTCGGGCGTCGCCAGGATGCAGAGCGGTCTGGCGGCGCGCGCCCGCCTGAACAGCGTGCTCACGATCGCCCCGGAGCATCCCGGGGGCCTCTCCCCGGTCGAGCCGTCGCCGACGGCGTCCGCGGTGGAGTTCGAGTCGGTCACCTACCGGGACGGCGGGCGCACCCTCATCCACGGGGCGACGTTCGCGGCCCCGGCGCGCGGGCTCACCGCGATCGTCGGGCCGTCGGGGGCGGGAAAGACGACGCTGCTCGGCCTCACCGAACGCTTTCTCCTGCCGGAGTCCGGCCGCGTCTCCGTCTGCGGACTGCCCGTCGAGCAGTGGCCCCTGCACCGGTTGCGCGGCGCGATCAGCTACGTCGACCAGAGTTTCACCCTCGTGGAGGGCACGGTACGGCAGAACCTCCTGCTCGGCCGGGACGACGAGGAGGGCGCCCCGCCGGACACGGAGCTGTGGCGGGCGCTGGAGGCACTGGCGCTGCGCGACGCCGTGGAAGCGCTGCCGGACGGTCTTGACACCGAGCTGGGACGGGCCGAGGACCTGTCCGGCGGACAGCGTCAGCGGCTCGCAGCGGCCCGCGTCCTGCTGCGCGACTCACGCATCGTCCTGTTCGACGAACCGACCTCCCAACTCGACAGCGAGAACGAGGAACGGCTGCGGACGCTGATGCGCACGCTCGCGGAGGAGCGCGCGGTGCTCGTGATCGCGCACCGCATCTCCACGGTGCAGGACGCCGATCTGATCGTGGTCGTGGACGAGGGACGCACCGTCGACCGGGGCACCCACGAGGAGCTGCTGACGCGTTCCGCGCTGTACCAGGAGCTGGTGCACGGGCAGTCGCTGCGCGGCGGCGGAGCGCCCGTTCCCGCCGGGCCGGCGGTCGGGGCGGTGGTCCGGTGAGCGGCCCGGCGACCGCGGTCGAGCCGGTGGGGGCGCGGCGCCTGCTGGTGATCGGGACGGGTTCGGTCACCGCCGCGCATCTGCCTTTCTGGGCGAGCTGGCTGAAGATCGGGCACCCCGGGACGGAGGTGCGCTACGTGCTGACCGGGGCGGCCGGCAGGTTCGTCACCCGGGAGTCGCTGACCGCCATCGGCGGCTGTGACGTGCGGGCGGACCGGTGGCCCGACGAGCCGGAGCCGAGGGCGCGTCATGTGGACCTCGCGCAGTGGCCCGACACGGTCGTCGTCTTCCCGGCGACGCTGAACTACCTGGCCAGGCTTGCCCTGGGGCTGGGCGACTCGCCGTCGCTCCTCGCGCTGCAGTGCACGGGGGCGGCGATCGCGCTGGCGCCCGCGCTGCCGCCGGGTGGCGCGCAGAGCGCGGCGTACGCCGAGCACAGCCGCAAACTCAGCGCGCGGCGCAACGTGGTCGTCGTATCGCCCCACCCCGGCCGCAGCACGACCAGCGGCATGCGCGAGGCGTGGGCGCCCGCGTCCTTTCCCGACGTGCTGTCCGCGGCCGACCGGCTGCGGGCCGCGCTGGAGGAACCGGCCCCCGGCGGCCATGAAGGTCCCGAGCCGCACACCGTATCCACCCGACACCGCACGGAGGCAGCACCATGACGACCGAGACCCACCGGCCGACCGATGCCGGGGCGCATGCCGGCGGGAGCGCCGCACCGGGCGGGAACAGCAGCGCGTACGGCGAATCGCTGGCCGACGTCTACGACTCGCTCTACCCCGCCTCCGGCCAAGCCATCGACTCGATGGTCGGCTTCCTCGAGGGGCTGCGGCCCGCCCCGGCCTCGCTGCTCGAACTCGGGGTCGGCACCGGCCGGCTGGCCATCCCGCTGGCCAGGAACGGCTACCGGGTACACGGGGTGGACGCGTCCCCCGCGATGCTGACGAAACTCCACGAGAACGACTCCACCGGCCGTGTCACCACCGCGGTGGGCGACTTCAGCGCGCTGGTCGTCGAGGAGCGCTACGACCTCGTGCTCACCGCGCTCAACACCTTCTTCATGCTGCCCACCCAGGAGCAGCAGATCAGTTGCCTGCGCGGCATCCACGACGCGCTCGCGGACGACGGTGTCGCGGTCTTCGAAACCTACAACCCGCAGGTGTACCACCGGCTCACCGAGGCGACGACCCGGGTCGGTCATCTGGCGCCGGACGCGCTGCTGCTCGACACGATCCAGGTGAACCAGTCGCTCCAGTCCGTCCTGGTCGTCCACACGATCATGGGCGCGGGCGGGCTGCGGAAGGTACCCGAGGTCAGCCGGTACGCCTGGCCTGCCGAGTTCGACGTGATGGCCCGGCTCGCGGGACTGCGTGTGACGGGCCGCTGGGCCGACTGGGACCGCGGCCCGGTCACGGCCCAGTCGGAGAAGCACGTCTACGTGGTAGAGCGGCAGAACGTATAGCTACCTTGACGAGTTGATGTGTTAACGCAATACTTCAGCAAGTTAGTACATCGCTCTGGAGGTGCGACATGACGGGGCCCGCCCTGGAGGTCGACGGCGTGCGGAAGAGGTACGGCAAACGTCAGGCGGTCGCTGACATGACCTTCGGCATCCGCGCCGGTGAGCTGTTCGGCTTCGTGGGGAGCAACGGCGCGGGCAAGACCACCACGATGCGGATCATCCTGGGCGTCCTCACGCCCGACGAAGGAGAGGTCCGCCGGCACGGCCGCCCCGTCGATCTCGCCGCCCGCCGCCGGTTCGGCTACATGCCCGAGGAGCGCGGCCTGTACCCCCGGATGAAGGTCCGTGAACACCTGCGGTATCTGGGCGAGTTGCACGGCCTGCCGACGGCTGCCGCGCGGGTGGCGGCCGACCGGTGGGTCGAGCGGCTGGAGCTGTCCCGGTACGCCTCCGAGGAGGTCCAGAACCTCAGCCTCGGCAACCAGCAGCGGGTCCAGCTGGCCGCGGCGCTGGTGCACGATCCTCAGGTGCTGGTGCTCGACGAGCCGTTCTCGGGCCTGGACCCGGTGGCGGTGGACGTCATGCACGAGGTGCTCGTCGAACGGGCCGCCGACGGGGTGCCCGTCATGTTCTCCAGCCACCAGCTGTCGCTCGTCGAGCGCGTCTGCGACCGGGTCGGCATCGTCTCGGGCGGGCGTCTCATCGCCTGCGGCACGATCGAGGAGCTGAGCGAGAACGCCGACCGACGGCTGCTGGTCGACGCCCCGGAGGCGGGCGAGACCTGGACCGCGGGACTGCCGGGCGTGTCGGTCGTGAGCCGCGAGGGCTCCCGTACGCGGCTTCGCCTGGCGAAGGGTGCGGACGACCAGCGGGTCCTGCACGCGGCGCTGGCCACCGGACCGGTCCTGGCCTTCGTGTCCGAACGACCGCCGCTGTCCGACCTGTACCGCGACCTGGTGGGCGGCACCGGCGCGCACGGGGAGGGAACCGGGCGGACGCCGGACACCGGCACCACGGCAGGCGTCGGCACGACAGTGAACGACACCGACGGGGACGAGACATGAACACGGTGACACCAGCGCGGGGCGACACGCACGGCCCGGACGTCCCGGACGGAGAGGGCCTCTCGGACCCGGGTGGGGGCGCCTCCGGCCCCGGGAACAGCGGCGCGCTCCCGGCCTGCCGGGCGGTCCGCCTGGTCGCCGGGCGGGAGATCAACAGCCGGATGCGGACCCGGTCCTTCGTCCTGAGCACCCTCGGGCTGTTACTCGGCCTCGGCGTCTACGCCCTCGTCATCCTCCTCGCCGAGGACGGTCCGGCCAGGGTCGGCGTCGAGCGGGAGGTCGCGGCGATGCGCCCGGTGCTCGCCGCCGTCGCCGAGAAGACGGGCGGCGACTTCGAGTTCGTCACCGTCGACGACGACCGTGCGGACCGGATGCTGCGCGACGGGGACCTCACCGCCGTGCTCGGCGGCCCCGACGGACGCCTCACCCTCTCCGTGGAACGTGAGGTGGACGAGAACCTGCTCGGCGTCGTGCGCGCCACGGTCGCAGAGGAACGCACCACCCGGGAGCTCGAGCGCGCCGGCGTGGACCCCGTGGAGTTCAGGGAGCGCGTGGCGTCGTCCACCGTCGAGGTCCACGCACTCGAACCGTCGCAGACCAGCGCGGCCGAGCAGTTCGCACTGGTCCTGTCCTCCACCGGGCTGCTGTACTTCTTCTTCGTCTTCTACGGGATCACCCTGGCGCAGGGCGTGGTCGAGGAGAAGAGCAGCCGTGTGGTGGAGCTGCTCCTCTCGACCATCCGCCCCTGGCAGCTCCTCGCCGGGAAGCTCATCGGTGTCGCGGTGGCCGGCCTCACCCAGCTCGTGCTGCTCGGCTCAGCCGCGGTGGCGCTCGCCCAGGGCACCGGGGCTCTGACGCTGCCGACCGCGGTGGGCGGGTCGCTGGTGACGATGGGTGTCTGGTTCCTGCTCGGCTTCTTCCTGTTCGCCGCCCTGCTGGCCGCGGCCGCAGCCCGGGTCTCACGACAGGAGGACCTGCAAGGCGTGGTGCAACCGGTGATGCTGCTCATCACCATGCCGTTCGTGCTGGGCATCGCCCTGCTGAGCAAGGACGCGCACGACCCGTTGATCGAGTGGCTGTCGCTCGTACCGCCGCTCAGCCCGATCCTGATGCCGGCCCGCATGCTCCTGGGCATCGCCCCCGCATGGCAGGTCGCCCTCTCCCTGGTGCTGGCGGTCGCGGCGCTGGTGGGGATGACCCGTGTCGCCGGGCGGATGTACGCGGGCAGCGTGCTGCGCAGCGGCTCCCGGGTGCCGCTCGCCGAAGCGCTGCGGATGCGGTAGTCCCCGGCCCACGGCCGACCTCCTCCTGTCCCCCGCCCGTCCCCTGAGTCTCCCGGCAAGTCCCTGATGTCCCCGACCCCCAGCTGTCCCCGCCAATCCCCTGCTGTCCCCGGCCAACCCTGCCGAAAACCCTCGAAGGAGCACCTCATGAGCACCGCCCTGTGGATCGCCGTCGGTATCGCCGTCGTCGTCGCCGTCGTCGCCGGAATCAAGAAGAGCCGGGGCTGACCCGCCCGATCGGCTCACAGCGAGGGGCGGTGCTTGCGGGGAACCACCCCGCAGGCACCGCCCCTCGTGCCGTCAGAAGCTCAGTTCCCCGGTGGTGCCTCTGCACAGGGGCACCACCGCCCGCTCGTCGGCGACGACCACCCCGGTGACATCGGCGGGCCGGAAGAACCGGCGGGCCGCCTCGCCGACCTGGTCGGGGGACACGCCGTCCAGCAGCGGCCCCCAGTTGTGCAGCCAGTCGGCTCCGACCCCGACGTGCAGCAGGTTCGCCAGCCCGGACGCCAAGGCGCCGGGTGCCGACATCGCCGTCGCGGTGGAACCGGCCGCGTAACTCCGGGCGGCGTCGATCTCCCGTGCCGAGGGCGGTTCGGCTGCCATGCGCTCCAGTTCCTCCCTGATCACCGCGAGAGCCGCGACGGTGTGCTCGGCGGCGGTGTCGGCCTCGACCATCAGCGTCGATGCCCCCGGCACCGACTCCACTCCCGAACCGAGCTGGTAGGCGTACCCCTTGTCCTCGCGCAGGCGTGCGACCAGCCGTGAGGCGAAGGACCCGCCGAAGACCAGCTGGGCCAGGTGCAGGGCCGGGTAGCCGGGATCCGTCCGGGGCAGGGCGGGGGCGGCCAGCCGTATCACGCTCTGGACGGCCCCGGGCCGGTCCACGTGCCGCAGAGGGCCGCCCGGGAACCAGGGCGGAACCTCGGGCAGGTCGCCTTCCGGCCCGGGCTCCCACGCCCCGAACAACTCGGTGACCCAGACCAGGGCTTCCTCCGGCTCCAGATCTCCGACCAGCACGAGCACCGCGCCCCTCGCGCCCAGATGCCGCGCGTGCACTCGAGCCAGGTCGTCCCGCGTGCAGGCGGCGGCCTGTTCGGGCGTCGGCTGCCAGCGGGCGGCTCTCTCCTCGCCGTACCTGCGCCGCAGCAGTGCGTGCTGCGCGAGAGCCGCCGGCTGGTGGGTGGCCAGCCGTATGCGGCGTGCCAGCCGTTCGCGTTCGGGGGCGACCGCTTCCTCGGTCAGCCGGGGCCCGCGGAGCGCTTCGGCCAGCAGGGCGAGTACGGGAGGCAGGCCGTCGGCCATGGTGTGACCGGTCACGGTGAGCTTGCGGGCGTCGGCGGAGGCATTCAGGGTGGCGCCGTGCGCGGCCAGCGCCGCGTCGTGGTCGCCGGCGCTCCGGTGGGCGCTTCCGCGCGGCAGGAGCTCGGCCAGCAGCTGGCAGTGGGCCACCTCCCCGGGTGCCGTGGCGGCGTACGGGACGGTGAGCCGGATCTCCACCAGGGGGACGACCGGAGCCGAACACACCACGACCCGCAGTCCGTTGCCGAGGGTGAGGTCGGCGTCGGGCAGCTGCAGCCGCCCCGCCACGACACCCTTCTCCGGCCGGCTGCCGTACGAGAGGAGGTTCTTCGCCACTCCAGCGGTCATGCCGTCGTCTCCGGTGCGATGTCCCGCGGCACGGCCTGGCGTCCTGGCACGAAGCGCACGACCGCCCGGTGGGAGGCTCTGAGCCGGGCGGCCGCCCGGCTCACGTGTTCGCCCGTCACACCGGCGTGGACGAGCTCCGGCAGCGCGTGGGTCAGCTCTGCCTCACCGAAGAGCGCCTCGCGCAGGCCGAGCAACTGCGCCCGGGTGCCCGGATCGGCGAGTTCACGCATCGCCCCGGAGACCCAGCGGGCGGTCGTGGCACGCAACTGCGCGGCAGCGACCTCGTGGGCCGCCAGCGCGTCCAGGGTGCCGTCGAGCGCGTCCAGGACGTGCTCGGCGTCTCGCTCGTGCTCGTGCACGGCGAAGAGCGTCAGCAGATCCGGTCCCACCGTGTCCAGCGGCAGTCCGAAGAGACCGCAGCCCACCGACAGGCTCGATGCCCCGGCGGCCGCGGTCGGCCCTCGGCGCAGCAGGGCGTGTCCGCCCTGTCCGAGCAGCGCCGCCAGGACGAGATGCGCGAGGTAGTCCGCGCGCTCGGTGACCGGGTCCGGCATCCGGTAGCCCACCGCCACGGCGGGTGAACCGGCGTGCGGGTCGAGCACCGTGAGCCGCCGCTCCTCCTCCGGCAGGGGCTCAGGAGGATCGGCCGGCCGCACCGTCGGACGCGCCGGCAGATCCTCGAAATGCCGGCGCACCAGACGCTCCGCCGTGCGATGGTCGAAGGCGCCGGTGACGGTCACCACGGCATTTCCGGGACCGTAATGGTCGGCGAAGAACTTTTCACACAACGCAATGTCGAAGGCGGCGAGGTCGACGGTTTCGCCGTACCCGTCCCTGACGTTCTCGGAGCGCCGGTGCAATGCCCTCGGGAGCGCCCAAGGATGATTTCCATAGGGGCGATTGCGGACCATGAGCCGGATTTCCTCGTCGATCACCGCCGTCTGTGTGCGGAGGTTTCGCTCGGAAAGAGATGGCGAGCGCATTCGGTCCGCTTCGAGCGCGCACAGCATTTCCAGTGCGGAGGCGGGGGCGGCGGCATAGTAGACCGTCACGTCCTGGCGGGTCCGGGCGTCACCGAAGCCACCGGCGCGCTGCACCCGGGGCAGGTACCCCTCGGGCTCGGCCTCTTCGCCCCCGCGGAACATGAGGTGCTCGAAGAGGTGCGCCAGGCCCGTACGCCCTTCGGGTTCCGTGCGGAAACCAACGCGGTAGTGCACAGCGACGCCGATCGAAGCGCCCACGGTATTCGGTGCCAGCACCACCCGAAGGCCATTGTCCAATACCAGTCGATGCAGCTGATCTCGGCTCATCCGGGCGAGCATAGGACCGAGTCGACTACCGGCTCAACGGGGAACGTTGACCGATTGCGGACAGTGTCCGCATGCGGTCAACTCCGTTGCCATCCCGGCACCGTTCGAGGAATGGTTCTGCCACGGCCGGAGACGCGGTTGCAGAAATCGCCGATCCGGTCGCCATCACACATCCGAGAACACGGGAGTCAGCATGAACACCCAGTCCCTCATCAGCGGTTACTCCACCTACGCCGCCGCCGACGAGATCGTCCCGGCCGTGGAGGCCCCGGCCGCCACCATCACGATCACCACCTCGTCGCAGGCGTGCATCTCCGCCGCGTCCGCCGTCTCGGCCGTGTCGGTCGACAACACCTTCGACCACTCCTGCTGAACCGCGTGACCCGCTGAGACAGAGGGGCGGGTGCCCACCGCCGCAATCGGTGGGCACCCGCCCTGTCGCGCGAGAAGCTGATTCCCGCTCAGCTCCGGTTGAATCACTCGCTCTCGTCCTCGTCGTCGTCCTCGACGCCCACGCCGGACATCCCCAGGACGATGGAGGGCACGGCGGACGCGGTCAGCATGAGGGTCGTCAGCAGCGCGGGCATCCGCTCGATCACATCGGGCTGGTTCTGGAAGACGACCATGACCAGCACGACGAGCATCCCGGCGCCGACCGCGCACTGGTAGCCGATGAAGGAGACGCGGTCCCGCAGCCCGCGTTCACGTTCGTCCAGTCCCGCCTGGGGCCGCTCGGCCACACCGCGGGTCATCGAACGCAGCACGCCCCACAGCAGCAGCCACAGCACGAAGGCCACGAGCCACCAGGAGTCGGAGAAGGCGTTGCCGTCCGAGATGAGCGACAGCACCACCATGGCCGCACTCAGCACGCACAGGGAGAGCGCCACAGGACGCATCGGGCTGCGCGCCAGGTCCGTCATCTCGTTGGCTCCTTGCCGGCTCACGAGCGTTCCTCCTTGTTGTAGAGCTGGGCGGAGAGAGGGACGAAGGGTTTGCGGTTGAAGATCGCTTCCACCGGAAGCTCGAACACGTCACTGAGCCGGAACGCCAGGTCGAGACTCGGAAAGTAGTCGCCCCGCTCGATGGCACCGATGGTCTGCGGGTGCACCTCCACCAGCTTGGCCAGCGCGACGCGACTGAGGCCGCGCTCGGCGCGGAGAACTCTCAGCTGGTTGTAGATCTGCATTCCCTCGCGATGACTCACTGGGCTCATGGAAAAAACGTAGTAGAAACACAACAGTTCGTCAAGGAACAGCAACAGCTCCGGCAGATGTCAGAGCACCAGCGACATAAGGAAGGTGTCCAGCCGTGACCGCCGACAACGTGCTTCCGAGCGTGCTCGTGCCGAACATGCCGGAGACCCCGGACTCCCTGCGACCCCACACCGAGCTGGTCCGCGACATCGGAGCGCGCCGCCTGTGGACGGGGCAGTCGCTCAAGGTGGAGGCCCACCAGGCGTTCGCCCACCTCGCCGGTGCCGGGATCCGCGTCCCCGTGGGCCTCAGCGTGACTCTGATGCCGCTGCGCCACCCGTACGAGGCCGCCCTCCAGGCCCGCTCGCTCGCCCTGCTCACCGGCCTGCCCGTGGTGGCCGGCTACGGCGTCGGCTCGACGGCGTTCGTCCGCAGCCTCAACGGACGCCCGTTCGCCAGCCCGCGCACGATGGCCGGGGACTACCTGCGCACGGTTCGGGCCCTGCTGGACGGGGAGATCGTCGACCACGCGGGCGAATACCACAGCCTGCAGGGCCGGTTGATCCCCATGGAGCATCCGCGCGTGGAGGTCGGTGTGGGCGTGCTGCGCCCCAACATGGCCCGGACCGCCGGTGGCGTCGCGGATGTCGCCATCACGTGGATGACCCCACCCGCGTATGTCGCCGAGACCCTGCTGCCCGCTCTGGAGAAGGGGGCCAAGGACGGGGACCGGGACACCCGCTGCCGGGTCGCGACCGTCGTCCATGTCGCGGTGGAGCGCGAAGGCAGGGACCCGCACGCGCTCGCCTACACGGCTGCCTCCGGGCACCTCACCATGGAGCACTACACGGACATGCTGCGCCGGGCCGGCGTGCCGGTCGATCCGGCGGACCCGGTGGCCGGTGCCGCCGCCCTGGTGGACAGTGGCACGTACCTGTACGGCTCGGCCGACCACATCGCCGCCGTGTTGGAGGAGTACCGGAACGCCGGTGTGGACGAGGTGATCCTCAACTGCGCCGGAGTGCTGTTCACCGAGGGGCAGTCGGCGGCGTTGCGGGACAGCCGGGAGATCATCGAGGCGGTCGGGCGGCGCAACGGTGGCTGAGCCGGCCGGCACCGATCCGGTGGCGTCCGCGGGGCCTGCGGACACCGGACGGCCTCCTCGCGCGGAGCCCGTCACCGTACGCGAGTACGGGACCCGTTACCTGCGGATCACCGTGCGCCACCACGGGGGCGCGGGGTTCAGCTGGCTGCGCGCCCCGGGGCCGGCCCACACCGCTCCGCAGCGCCTTCCGCAGCCGGAGGCCGCCGCGGCACTGCGCCGCGTCGACGAGGCCCTCGGCGCGGCTGTGGCCCGCGATACCGCCGAAGCGCCGCGCGGCGCCCGGCTCGCCCTCGGCGAACCGGCGGACGGCACCGCGCGGGCCGGGGCGGCCCTGCCGGGCTCCGGGGTGCTCTACCGCGTATCCGGTGCCTTCTCGGTGGCACGGCTGCTGTCCTGCGGCGACGACGCCGCCTTCCGGCTCTCGGTCGACGCGCTGGCGGATCTGGGCAGGACCCTGCGACGGCTGCACCAGGAGCCGTGGGACCTCCCGGACCGGCCGCCGCACCCCGGAGTGCGACGGCTCATGGCCTGGCTCTCCGGAGAGGAGGACGCTCCGGGGACGGCCCGGCTGCGCACGCTGGCCCGTACCCGGGTCGGCCCCTCACGGTGGGCCCGGCTGACGGAGTGGTCCCGGGCCGCGGAGGAGCCACCCGGAAGCGGCGCGGTCCTGCTGCACGGAGCGCCCAGCACCGGCTGGCTGGTCCCCTCCCCTGCCGGTGGCCCCACCGCCCTGCTCACCGGCGAGGAGGTCACCGGGGGCGACCCGGCTCTCGATCTCGGCTGGACGCTCGGCGAGTTGCACGAACTGCGCGCCGCAGCCGCCCTCGGCCTCGGCTCCGCAGGAAAGGGACCACGGGTCGACTATCCGGCCGCGGCCCACGCCCTGCTCCGCGGCTACACCGGCGGTGACGGCACCGCCGCCGTCCCGCCGGGCACCGCACGCGCGGCCACCCTCCGTCTGGCCGTCCACATGCGCGACTTCGCGTCGTTCGTGGGCTGGCACGAGGACCTGCGCCACTACTGCGACCTGCTGGCGGAAGCACTCGGCGAGGACGGCGCCCCCTGTCTTCACCGGCCCAAGCCGGGGTCGTCCGCCGAGGGCCTCTGAAATCCCTGGCGGGCGCCGCGCTGCTCTCCCTGGCGCTCTCCGCCCACGGCACGACCGCCCACGCGGCCGACGGGTGGTCCGTCTCCCACGCGACGGCCACCGCGGCGGGACCGGGCCTGCCCCTCCCCCGCGAGCGGGGAGGGGCAGGCGGACGCCGTAGTCAGCTGCCGGTGGTGATCGTCGTCGCAGCCGTCACGGCGACGATCACCGCCAGTGCCTCCTCCGCTGCCCGCACGACCTCGCGCACTGCGGTCGCGGACCACCGGCCGTGGGAGATGGCCTCCATGGCCTCCCGGACCGCTCGCGCGTCGGCGTCCGGGAAGGCCAGCCGGTGCAACTTCGCGCCGTGCAGCAGGGCCACCAGGCACGCCGTGCGCTCGTCCGGCGCCGCTCCTCGAAGGACGACCTCGTCGAGCCGCTGCCGTACCGCCGCCTCCGCCGAGCCGTCCGCCTCGGGGTAGCGGCGCACGGAGAAGAGGCCGAGGACCTTCTTCTTCTCCTCCCGGACCAGACCCTTCTCGATCAGGCCCTGGTTCGCCCATGCCGCCGCGTCCGTCTTCAGCCGGGTGATCCAGTCCCTGGCTCTGCCCGGCTCGTCCCGGCCTGCGATGTCGGCGATTGCCGCGTCCAGGGCGGGATCGCCCAGCGGGGTGGCGTCGACGACGGTCACCTTGTCGTCGGTCACATCGATCCGGTCGGCCAGCGCCAGCTCCACCAGCAGAGCGGCGGAGATCGCCGGCGTCACCTTCGCCGATTCCTTCGCCGCGCCGGACTCGTCGTCCAGCGACAGGAGCAGGAGCTGCTCGCCCAGGGTCGTGGGGGTTTCCGCGGGAGGGTGCATCGGTGAGTGCATGTCCCACAGTCTCCATGAGCGACTCCCGGCCCGGCGAAGACTGGCCGATACCGGTCAGTGGACGTGCGGTCAGTGGTTGCGCGGGAAGCCCAGGTCCACGCCCGCCGGGGCGTCGGCCGGGTCGGGCCAGCGCGTGGTGACGACCTTGCCGCGGGTGTAGAAGTGCGTGCCGTCGTTGCCGTAGATGTGGTGGTCGCCGAAGAGCGAGTCCTTCCAGCCGCCGAAGGAGTGGTAGCCCACGGGGACCGGGATCGGGACGTTGACGCCGACCATGCCGGCCTCGACCTCCAGCTGGAAGCGGCGGGCCGCGCCGCCGTCCCGGGTGAAGATCGCGGTGCCGTTGCCGAACGGCGAGGCGTTGACGATGTCCAGGGCCTCCTCGTAGGTCTCGGTGCGCAGCACGGTCAGCACCGGGCCGAAGATCTCGTCCTGGTAGGCCTTGGCGGACGTGGGCACCTTGTCGAGCAGCGAGATGCCGATCCAGTGGCCGTTCTCGAAGCCGTCGACCGTGTGGCCGGTGCCGTCCAGGACGACCTCGCAGCCCTCGGCCGCCGCGCCCTCGACATAGGAGGCGACCTTGTCGCGGTGGACCTTGGTGATGAGCGGGCCCATCTCGGAGGTCGGGTCGTTGCCCGGGCCGATCTTGATCTTCTCGGCGCGCTCGCGGATCTTCTCCACCAGTTCGTCGCCGATCGAGCCGACCGCGACGACCGCGGAGATGGCCATGCAGCGCTCACCGGCCGAGCCGTAGGCGGCCGACACGGCGGCGTCGGCGGCCGCGTCCAGGTCGGCGTCCGGGAGGACCAGCATGTGGTTCTTGGCGCCGCCGAGCGCCTGGACGCGCTTGCCGTTGGCGGAGGCGGTGGTGTGGATGTAGCGGGCGATCGGGGTCGAGCCGACGAAGGAGACGGCCTTGACGTCCGGGTGCTCCAGCAGGCGGTCGACGGCCACCTTGTCGCCGTGGACGACGTTGAAGACGCCGTCGGGCAGGCCCGCCTCCGACAGCAGCTCGGCGATCTTGATCGAGGCCGAGGGGTCCTTCTCGGACGGCTTCAGCACGAAGGTGTTGCCGCACGCGATGGCGATGGGGAACATCCACATCGGCACCATCGCCGGGAAGTTGAACGGGGTGATGCCGGCGACGACACCGAGCGGCTGGCGGATCGAGGAGACGTCGACACGGCTGGCGACCTGCGTGGACAGCTCGCCCTTCAGCTGCACGTTGATGCCGCAGGCCAGCTCGACGATCTCCAGGCCGCGCGCGACCTCGCCGAGGGCGTCGCTGTGCACCTTGCCGTGCTCGGCGGTGATCAGCTCGGCGATCGCGTCCCGGTTGGCGTCCAGCAGCTCGCGGAACTTGAACAGGATCGAGGTGCGCTGGGCCAGCGAGGACTGGCCCCAGGTCTGGTAGGCCTCCTTGGCGGCGGCGACCGCCGCGTCCACCTCGTCGACCGAGGCGAACGCGACCTTCGTCGTCACCTCGCCGGTCGCCGGATCGGTCACCGGCCCGTGCGTGCCCGAGGCGCCTTCGACGGTCTTGCCGCCGATCCAGTGGTTGACGGTCTTCGTCATGGCCGGGAACTCCTTCACAGATGGCGGCGTCGGGTGGAGACGTGCCGTTCGTACAGCTCACGTGCCTTGACCGCGGACGGCCGTGTCGCGGTCTCGGCCACGGGTACATCCCACCAGGCCTGCGCGGGAGGCGCGCCCGACACTGTGTCTGCCGTTTGGGTCTCGACGTAGACACATGTGGGAGTGTCGGCCGCCCGGGCCTCGGCGAGCGCCTCCCGCAGGTCCCGGACGGTCTTCGCGCGCAGCACGCGCATGCCGAGGCTGGCCGCGTTGGCGGCGAGGTCCACGGGCAGCGGCGGCCCGGTGTACGAGCCGTCCTCGGAGGGGTAGCGGTAGGCGGTGCCGAACCGCTCGCCGCCCACCGACTCCGACAGGCCGCCGATGGAGGCGTAGCCGTGGTTCTGGATGATCAGGACCTTGATCGCGACGCCCTCCTGCACGGCCGTGACGATCTCCGTCGGCATCATCAGATAGGTGCCGTCGCCGACCAGCGCCCACACGGGCCGGTCGGGAGCGGCCAGCTTCACGCCGATGGCGGCGGGGATCTCGTAGCCCATGCAGGAGTAGCCGTACTCCAGGTGGTACTGGTCGCGCGACCGGGTCCGCCACAGTTTGTGCAGGTCGCCGGGGAGGGAGCCGGCGGCGTTGATCAGGATGTCCGACTCGTCGGCGATCTCGTCCAGGGCGCCGAGGACCTGCGGCTGGGTCGGGCGGGTGTCCGGTTCGTCCACCTCGTAGCAGGCGTCGACGCGTTGCTCCCAGCGCTCCTTGTCCTCGGTGTACTCGGTGGCGTAGCTGCCGGCGACCCGGTGCGCGTGCAGCCGCAGGGCGCCGGTGAGCTCCTGGAGGCCGCTGCGGGCGTCGGCGACCAGGGGCTGCCCGGCGAGCTTGTGGGCGTCGTAGGACGCGATGTTGAGGTTGAGGAACCGGACGTCCGGGTTGCTGAACAGCGTGCCGGAGGCGGTGGTGAAGTCGGTGTAGCGGGTGCCGACGCCGATCACCAGGTCGGCGGTGCGGGCGAGTTCGTCCGCGGTGGCGGTGCCGGTGTGGCCGACGCCTCCCACGTCCTGGGGGTGGTCGTGGCGCAGCGAGCCCTTGCCGGCCTGGGTGGAGGCGACCGGTATGCCGGTGGTTTCGGCGAACTCGGCGAGGGCCTCCTCGGCGCGGCTGTGGTGCACGCCGCCGCCGGCGACGACCAGGGGCCGCTTCGCCGAGCGGATGATCCGTACCGCCTCGGCCAGTTCCGCCGGGTCGGCGCCGGGACGCCGTACGGTCCAGACGCGCTCGGCGAAGAACTCCTCGGGCCAGTCGTACGCCTCGGCCTGCACGTCCTGGGGCAGGGCGAGGGTGACGGCGCCGGTCTCGACGGGGTCGGTGAGCACGCGCATCGCGTTCAGCGCCGAGGGGATCAGGGCCTCGGGCCGGGTGATCCGGTCGAAGTACCTCGACACCGGGCGCAGGCAGTCGTTGACCGACACATCGCCCGCGTACGGCACTTCGAGCTGCTGGAGGACCGGGTCGGCGGGCCGGCCGGCGAAGATGTCACCGGGCAGGAGCAGCACCGGCAGGTGGTTGACGGTCGCGAGAGCGGCGCCGGTGACGAGGTTGGTGGCGCCCGGGCCGATGGAGGTCGTGACCGCGTGCGTGGACAGGCGGTTCGACTGGCGGGCGTAGCCGACCGCCGCGTGCACCATGGCCTGTTCGTTGCGGCCCTGGTGGTACGGCATCCGCCCGGCGTGCTCCAGGAGCGCCTGGCCGATGCCGGCGACGTTGCCGTGGCCGAAGATGCCCCAGGTGGCGCCGATGAGCCGCTGCCGGACGCCGTCGCGTTCGGTGTACTGGGCGGACAGGAAGCGCACGAGCGCCTGTGCGGCCGTCAGCCTTGTCCTCGAGGTCATCGGTGTCCCTCCCTCTGGGTGGTCACGGATACGCGACGGCCACGGTGAACGTTCACGGGGCGGGGCCGCGTACGCCTCGTCGGGGAGACCTCCGGCGCGGGGCCGTAGCGGGCGGGGAGTTGTCGCTCGCTCTTCGCTCCTGCCAAAGCAAAGCGGCCTCCCGCGCCGGAGGCGATCTGGGTCCGGGACGTGCCCGGGAGAGGGAACGCGTGGTCTCGGGTGCTGTCGCAGGTGGGGAAGGCAGGGGTGGTCATGCGACGGCCCTCACAGCAGTCCGACGGCGGTGTCGACGGCGGCGGCCACATCGCCGTCCGCCGGGTACAGCAAGGAACGTCCCACGACCAGCCCGCACACGGTGGGCAGTTGAAGGGCGCCGCGCCACTTCTCGTACGCCCCGTCCTGGTCGTCGCCCACCTCGCCGCCCAGCAGCACGGCGGGCAGCGTGGAGGCCGCCATGACCTCGGCCATGTCGTCGGGGTTGCCGGTGACCGGGACCTTGAGCCAGGTGTAGGCGGAACTGCCGCCGAGGCCCGAGGCGATGGCGATCGACTTGGTCACGGCCTCGGCGGAGAGGTCGTTGCGGAGCCGGCCCCGTTCGTCGCGGTGGCTGATGAACGGCTCGACGAACACGGGGAGTCTGCGGGCGGCCATGGCGTCGACGGCCCGGGCGGTGGACTCCAGGGTGGTCAGCGAGCCGGGGTCGTCGTAGTCGATGCGCAGGAGCAGCTTGCCCGCGTCGAAGCCGAGGCGCTCGATGTCCTCGGGGCGGTGGCCGGTGAAGCGGTCGTCGAGTTCGAAGCGGGCTCCCTGGAGGCCGCCGCGGTTCATCGAGCCGACGACGACCTTGCCGTCGAGGGCGCCGAGCAGGAGCAGGTCGTCGAGGATGTCGGCGGTGGCGAGGACGCCGTCCACGCCGGGGCGGGACAGGGCCAGGCAGAGGCGTTCGAGGAGGTCGGCGCGGTTGGCCATGGCCAGGGCGCGGCCGCCGACGCCGAGGGCGCCGCGGGCCGGGTGGTCGGCGGCGACGATCATCAGCCGGCCGTTGTCGTTCAGCAGCGGCCGGCGGGGGCGGCGGGCGGCGGCCTCGGCGATCGCCTCCGGGCGGTGGCTGCGCAGGCGGACGAGTTCACCGACGTCGACGGTCACTGGACGGCCCCCGCGGTGACGGCCGCCTCGATCTCGTCCGGCGTGGGCATCGCGGAGGAGCACTCCAGGCGCGAGGCGACGATGGCACCGGCGGCGTTGGCGTGCCGCATGGTCTTCTCCAGGTCCCAGCCGGCCAGGAGGCCGTGAACCAGGGAACCGCCGAAGGCGTCGCCGGCGCCCAGGCCGTTCAGGACGTTCACCGGCAGCGGCGGGACCTCGGCGCTCTCGCCGGCACGGTTCACCGCGAGGACGCCCTTGGGGCCCTGCTTGACGACGGCCAGTTCCACGCCCGCGTCGAGGAGGGCGCGGGCGGCGGCGTGGGGTTCGCCCACGCCGGTGGCGACCTCCACCTCGTCGAGGTTGCCGACGGCGACGGTGGTGTGGCGCAGGGCCTCGGTGTAGAAGGGGCGCGCGGCCTGCGGGTCGGTCCAGAACATCGGGCGCCAGTCGAGGTCGAAGACCGTGGTGCCGGACCGGGCGCGGTGGGCGAGGGCGGCGAGGGTCGCGGTGCGGCTCGGCTCCTCGCTCAGGCCCGTTCCCGTGACCCAGAAGACCCGGGCCTCGCGGATGGCGTCGAGGTCGAGCTCGTGGGCGTCGATCTCCAGGTCGGGGGCCTTGGGGCGCCGGTAGAAGTACAGCGGGAAGTCGTCCGGCGGGAAGACCTCGCAGAAGGTGACCGGCGTGGGCAGGCCGGGGACCGGGGTGACCCAGCGGTCGTCCACGCCGAAGCCCTTCAGGGCCTCGTGGAGGTAGGTGCCGAAGGGGTCGTCGCCGGTGCGGGTGATCACCGCCGTCCGCCGCCCCAGACGGGCCGCGGCCACCGCCACGTTGCTCGCCGAGCCGCCGAGGAACTTGCCGAAGGACGTGACCTGCGGCAGCGGGACGCCGGTCTGGAGCGGATACAGATCCACTCCGATCCGCCCCATGGTGATCAGGTCGTACGCCATCGCGGTCCCCTCGATGCTCGGCTCTCCCCGGCTTTGTAGCCCCCTCTCGAAGCCCTGTCAATGTTTTGTCCGGACATTCGGACCAGATCGCGACAGCGCTTTCCGCTTGTCCACGTCCGTGTCAAGGCGCCCCGCCGACGCACGGGCCCGCCTCTTTGCCTCGGCTGTGTCACAAACACCTCCCTCGTGTCACGCGTGTCGCGAGTACGCGGGTCTTCCGTCACACCCGGCGCACAGGCCCTGCCCCGTATCACCGGGCGTCGTTGACCGGGCACAGGCTTGTTGATCGCCAGCGCAGCGCCCGGCTCCCCCGGACGGCCGTCCACGGCCGCCGCCGCGGTGCGCGCACGGAGGTGCACGTCATGACCGACCGAAGGCTCTGGTCCTACAAGGAGATCGCAGCGCACATCCGGGTGCAGCCCGACACCGTGCGGTCCTACCGCAAACACGGGCTGCTGCCCCCGCCCGACCACGTCGAGGGCGGCAAGCCCTACTGGTACGCCGACACGGTCCGGGCCTGGGTCGCCGCCAGGCCCGGCAACCGCCGAAGGGCCGACTGACCCGCCCCCCGCCTCGGTCCCGTGCCCCACCGCCGCGTGTGGCCCGGCCGTTCGCGCGTGTGACGGCTCCAGGTCTCGACGACCGTCAGCTCCACGGTTCGACGACCGTCAGCTCCACGGCTCGAAGACCGTCAGCTCCACGGCTGAATCACTGTCGCCCCCGCTCCCGGCGATGCCCCCATCGCCGCCAGGGCCGCGGGCACCTCGTCCAGGGCGATCGTGGACGTCACCAGCAGGTCGGGGCGGAGCACGCCGCTGCGGACCAGCTCCAGCATCGGCGGGTAGCCGTGCGCGGCCATGCCGTGGCTGCCGAGGAGCTCGAGTTCCAGGGCGATCGCGCGGGCCATCGGCACGGGGGTCGTACCGGACGGGGAGGGCAGCAGGCCGACCTGGACGTGCCGGCCGCGGCGGCGCAGGCCGTTCACGGAGGCGGCACAAGTGCCGGGCGAGCCCAGGGCGTCGAGGGAGAGGTGGGCCCCGCCGCCGGTCAGCTCGCGGACGACGGCCGCGGTGTCCGGCACGGCCCTCGCGTCGACGCAGCGCGCCGCCCCGAACCCGCGCGCCAGCTCCAGGGCACCGGGCGACACGTCGACGGCGACGACCCGGGCGCCCGCCGCGGCCGCGATCATCACGGCCGAGAGCCCGACCCCGCCGCACCCGTGCACCGCGACCCACTCCCCTGCCGCGACCCGCCCCTGCTGCACCACCGCCCGGTACGCCGTGGCGAACCGGCAGCCGAGCGAGGCCGCGGTCGCGAAGGACAGCTCCCCGGGCAGCGCCACGAGGTTCACGTCCGCGTGGTCCAGTGCCACGTACTGGGCGAAGGAGCCCCAGTGGGTGAAGCCGGGCTGGGTCTGCCGCTCGCACACCTGGTGGTCGCCCGCGGCGCAGGACGGGCAGGTGCCGCAGGCGCAGATGAACGGCACGGTGACCCGGTCCCCGGCCCGCCACCCGGTCACCCGGGCGCCCACCGCCTCGACGGTCCCGGCGAGTTCGTGCCCGGGCACGTGCGGCAGCGTGATGTCCGGGTCGTGGCCCTGCCAGCCGTGCCAGTCGCTGCGGCACAGCCCGGTGGCCTCGACCCGCACGACGACGCCGTGCTCCGCTGGCTCCGGGTCCGGGACGTCCCGCACCTCGGCAGCCTCTCCGTACCGCTCGAACACCACGGCCCGCATGGATCCACCCGCCTCTCGCTCATGCCGTGCCCGGTCCCGCGCGGGCACGGATGTGCCCCGGGGCCCCGGGCGTGCGGCGCCTCGGGGCACGCTAGTGGTGGGCCGGGGAGCGCCGCCGACCCGGGCGCCGCGTCGGCGGCAGCGTCGTGAACCGATACCCCCTAGGGGTACAGTGGGGTATGCGGGTCCTCAGCGGACCCCACAGCCCCACATGCCTCGACGAGGAGTAACGACATGACCGCCCAGACCGACACCACGGGCCCCGTCACCACCGTCTTCAAGGTGAGCGGCATGAGCTGCGGACACTGCGAGGGCGCGGTCTCCGGCGAGATCTCCCGGATCCCCGGCGTGAGCTCGGTGACGGCCGTCGCCAAGACCGGTGAGGTCACCGTCGTCTCCGCGGCCCCGCTCGACGACCAGGCCGTGCGCGACGCCGTCGACGAGGCCGGTTTCGAACTGGCCGGCCGGGCCTGAGACGCACCAGACCTGGCACTCGTACCCGTGTACGGGCCGTACGGCCGCCGCCCCGGCCCGTACGGCCCGTACCGCTTCCCCGGGCGCCCCGCATCTCCTGGAGTGAGGACATGACCAGCACCACCGCCCCGGCACCGGCCGGTCGCGAGCCGGCCCTCGCCGAGGTCGAGCTGCTCATCGGTGGGATGACCTGCGCCTCCTGCGCGGCCCGCGTCGAGAAGAAGCTCAACCGGATGGACGGTGTCACGGCCACGGTGAACTACGCGACGGAGAAGGCCCGGATCACCTGCCCCGAGGGCACCGAGGTCGCCGATCTGATCGCCACCGTCGTGAAGACCGGGTACACCGCCGAGGAGCCCGCGCCCCCGCGGGAGGAGCCCTCCGCGGCCGAGGACGGGGACGCGGACCCCGAGCCGACGGCCCTGCGCGGCCGCCTCGCCGTCTCCGCCGCCCTCGCGGTGCCGGTGATCCTGCTGGCGATGGTCCCGGCGCTCCAGTTCGACAACTGGCAGTGGCTCTCGCTCACCCTCACCGCGCCGGTCGTCGTCTGGGGCGGGCTGCCCTTCCACCGGGCCGCCTGGAGGAACGCCCGGCACGGCGCCGCCACCATGGACACCCTGGTCTCCCTCGGCACCCTGGCCGCCTTCGGCTGGTCCCTGTGGGCGCTGTTCCTCGGCGACGCGGGCATGCCGGGCATGCGGCACCCGTTCGAGCTCACGGTCTCGCGCGGCGACGGCGCCTCCTCGATCTACCTGGAGGTCGCCTCCGGCGTCACCGCCTTCATCCTGCTGGGCCGCTGGCTGGAGGCCCGCTCCAAGCGCCGTGCCGGAGCGGCGCTGAGGGCGCTGATGGAGCTGGGCGCCAAGGACGTGGCCGTGCTGCGGGACGGGCGCGAGGTGCGGATCCCGGCGCAGCGGCTGGCCGTCGGCGACCGGTTCGTCGTACGGCCCGGCGAGAAGATCGCCACCGACGGCACGGTCGTCGAGGGAGCGTCCGCCGTGGACGCCTCGATGCTGACCGGCGAGTCGGTGCCGGTGGACGTGGCGGCCGGGGACCCGGTCACCGGCGCGACTGTCAACGCGGCCGGACGGCTGGTCGTCGAGGCCACCCGGGTCGGCGCCGACACCCGGCTCGCCCGGATGGCGAAGCTGGTGGAGGACGCGCAGAACGGCAAGGCCGAGGTGCAGCGGCTCGCCGACCGGATCGCCGGGATCTTCGTGCCGGTGGTGCTGCTGATCGCCGTCGCCACGGCCGGGGCGTGGCTCGGGCTGACGGGTGACGCCGTCGCCGCGTTCACCGCCGCCGTCGCGGTCCTGATCATCGCCTGCCCCTGCGCGCTGGGCCTCGCCACGCCGACCGCGCTGATGGTCGGCACGGGCCGCGGCGCCCAGCTCGGCATCCTCATCAAGGGCCCGGAGGTCCTGGAGTCCACGCGCCGCGTCGACACCGTCGTCCTGGACAAGACCGGCACGGTCACCACCGGCCGGATGACCCTCCAGGAGGTCCACGTCGCCGAGGGCACCGACGAGAAGGAGGTGCTGCGGCTGGCCGGCGCCGTGGAGCACGCCTCCGAGCATCCCGTCGCCCGTGCGATCGCGCTGGGCGCCGAGGAGAGGGCGGGGCGGCTCCCGGACGCCGACGGGTTCGAGAACGTCCCCGGGCGAGGCGTACGCGGGCGCGTGGAGGGCCGGGACGTCGCCGTGGGGCGGCTCTTCGACGACGTGCCGGCGGAGCTGGCCCGCGCGCGGGACGAGGCCGAGCGGGCCGGGCGTACGGCCGTCCTGGCCGGCTGGGACGGGACGGCGCGGGCCGTTCTGGCCGTGGCCGACGCGGTCAAGGAGACCAGCGCCGAGGCCGTGCGCGAGCTGCGCGCCCTGGGGCTCACGCCGGTGCTGCTGACCGGGGACAACCGTGCCGTGGCCGAGACGGTGGCCGCGGCCGTGGGGGTCGAGAAGGTGATCGCGGAGGTCCTCCCCGAGGACAAGGTCGAGGCGGTACGGCGGCTGCAGGCCGAGGGGCGGGTCGTCGCGATGGTGGGCGACGGCGTCAACGACGCGGCCGCGCTCGCCGCCGCCGATCTGGGCCTGGCCCTGGGCACCGGCACGGACGCGGCGATCGAGGCGGGCGATCTGACCCTGGTCCGCGGCGATCTGCGGGTGGCCGCGGACGCGATCCGGCTCTCCCGCCGGACCCTGGGCACGATCAAGGGCAATCTCGTGTGGGCGTTCGGCTACAACGTGGCGGCGCTGCCGCTGGCCGCCGCCGGCCTGCTGAACCCGATGATCGCGGGGGCGGCGATGGCGTTCTCGTCGGTTTTCGTCGTCACGAACAGTCTGCGACTGCGGACATTCCGGTGAAGTCCCCTGAATTCCCCCTACGTTCATGGCGAACGGGGTTTGAGCCCCTCTGGAGTCGCGGGCCGGGCTCACATAAGCTCTTCACAAGGCTCGCGCATCATCCTTACGCTGGGGTCCCGGTCGGCATATCCGGGCTCTTGCGCAGCTAACGGACATATGCAAGAGACGCAGATCACAGTGATGTGAACGTAACCATCGAAGGGGTTCGAAGGTCTAAGTTGACGATGTCAGGGAGCGTCTTGGGGGGCGCCGTCTGACATCTGGGGATGTCTTGGGGGACTTCTCCAGAGATGCGTTGCCGGGGCACGTACGCCGGGAAGCTTTGAGCGGCCCTCCCGGGCGTGCGCTGTCCCGGCAGAGCGCACACCACGGCAGTACGCGTCACCACAGCAGTGCGACGAGTTCTGCTCGTTCTGCTCAACAGCGATTCAGGCGCTGTCCTCACAGACGCCCGGCCGGATCCCGTGGGGGGAATCCGAACCGGGACTGGGAAGGCGCCCTGGTCGTCGGCCCGTGGGGGGACCGACGCCGGGGCGCCTTCTTCATTGCCCGAGAAATCATGTGAGGGATCACGCGAAGCGCGCCCGCACACGCGAAAGCCCCCGCACCGGCAAGCGGATACGGGGGCCGAAGCGATGCCGCGGCTCAGCGCTCCTCGACGGGCACGAAGTCGCGCTCGACCACGCCCGTGTAGATCTGGCGCGGGCGGCCGATGCGGGAGCCCGGCTCCTTGATCATCTCGTGCCACTGGGCGATCCAGCCCGGCAGCCGGCCGAGGGCGAACAGGACCGTGAACATCTCGGTCGGGAAGCCCATGGCCCGGTAGATCAGGCCGGTGTAGAAGTCGACGTTCGGGTAGAGGCTGCGCTGGACGAAGTAGTCGTCGGAGAGCGCGTGCTCCTCCAGCTTCAGCGCGATGTCCAGCAGCTCGTCGGACTTGCCGAGGGCGGACAGCACGTCGTGCGCGGCGGCCTTGATGATCTTGGCGCGCGGGTCGAAGTTCTTGTAGACCCGGTGGCCGAAGCCCATCAGGCGGACGCCGTCCTCCTTGTTCTTCACCTTGCGGATGAAGGAGTCGACATCGCCGCCGGAGTCGCGGATGCCCTCCAGCATCTCCAGCACCGACTGGTTGGCGCCGCCGTGCAGCGGGCCCCACAGGGCGTTGATGCCGGCGGAGATCGAGGCGAACATGTTCGCCTGCGAGGAGCCGACCAGGCGGACCGTGGACGTCGAGCAGTTCTGCTCGTGGTCCGCGTGCAGGATCAGCAGCTTGTCGAGCGCGGAGACCACGGTCGGGTCCAGCTCGTACTCCTGCGCCGGGACCGAGAAGGTCATGCGCAGGAAGTTCTCGACGTAGCCGAGGTCGTTGCGCGGGTAGACGAACGGGTGACCGATCGACTTCTTGTACGCGTACGCGGCGATCGTCGGGAGCTTGGCGAGCAGGCGGATCGTGGAGAGGTTGCGCTGGCGCTCGTCGAACGGGTTGTGGCTGTCCTGGTAGAACGTGGACAGCGCCGAGACGACCGAGGACAGCATGGCCATCGGGTGGGCGTCGCGCGGGAAGCCCTTGTAGAAGTTCTTGACGTCCTCGTGCAGCAGGGTGTGCTGCGTGATGTCGTTCTTGAACGCCGAGAGCTCGTCGACGGTCGGCAGCTCGCCGTTGATCAGCAGGTAGGCGACCTCCAGGAAGGTGGAGCGCTCGGCCAGCTGCTCGATCGGGTAGCCGCGGTACCGCAGGATGCCCGCTTCGCCGTCCAGATACGTGACGGCGGATTTATACGCGGCCGTGTTGCCGTAACCGCTGTCCAGCGTCACCAGACCGGTCTGGGCGCGGAGCTTTCCGATGTCGAAGCCCTTGTCACCGACGGTGCTGTCGATCACCGGGTAGGTGTACTCGCCGTCGCCGTACCGCAGTACTACAGAGTTGTCGCTCACGTCTTCCCTCACCGACGTTGTGCCTCATCTTCGAGGTTGCCCTGACTGTCTCTACCATCCCCCACTTGGCTCAGGAGAGTGCACTCGGGGTCGACCATCGGGCCTATTGACGGCACTGAGTGCCGCCAACTTGCTCATCCTGCCCCCTGCGTTCCCCTTCTGGAAGTGTCTTGTGACCTTCACGACTCGTTTGATCGATCATTTTTCGTTGAAACCGAGCCGGAAGTCGAGTGCCGTGCACCGCCGGCCCGCCGAAACCGTGCGCACCGCCTGGCCGATCGCCTTGCGCGAACCGACGAGGACGACCAGCTGCCTGGCCCGGGTGACGGCCGTGTAGAGCAGGTTGCGCTGGAGCATCATCCAGGCGCTCGTGGTGACCGGGATGACGACCGCCGGGTACTCGCTGCCCTGGGAGCGGTGGATCGTCACGGCGTACGCGTGGGCAAGCTCGTCGAGCTCGTCGAACTCGTACGGCACCTCCTCGTCCTCGTCGGTGAGCACCGTCAGGCGCTGGTCGACGGGGTCGAGCGAGGTGACCACGCCGACGGTGCCGTTGAAGACTCCGTTCTCGCCCTTCTCGTAATTGTTGCGAATCTGGGTGACCTTGTCGCCGACGCGGAACACCCGTCCGCCGAATCTCTTCTCGGGCAGGTCGGGGCGGCCCGGGGTGACGGCCTGTTGCAGCAGGCCGTTCAGGGTGCCCGCGCCGGCCGGGCCGCGGTGCATGGGGGCGAGGACCTGGACGTCCCGGCGCGGGTCCAGCCCGAACTTGGCCGGAATGCGCCGGGCGGCCACGTCGACGGTGAGCCGCCCGACGGCCTCGGTGTCGTCCTCGACGAAGAGGAAGAAGTCCTTCATGCCGTCCGTGACCGGATGCTGTCCGGCGTTGATCCGGTGCGCGTTCGTCACCACACCGGACTGCTGGGCCTGCCGGAAGACCCGCGTGAGACGGACCGCGGGGATCGGGCCGCCGTCGGCCAGAAGGTCGCGGAGCACCTCCCCCGCGCCGACGCTGGGCAGCTGGTCGACGTCCCCGACGAACAGCAGGTGCGCCCCCGGCGGGACGGCCTTCACCAGCTTGTTGGCGAGCAGCAGGTCCAGCATGGACGCCTCGTCGACCACGACCAGGTCGGCCTCCAGCGGGCGGTCCCGGTCGTAGGCCGCGTCGCCGCCGGGCTTGAGCTCCAGCAGGCGGTGGACGGTTGAGGCCTCGGCGCCGGTGAGCTCCGACAGGCGCTTGGCGGCCCGGCCGGTCGGGGCGGCGAGCACGACCTTGGCCTTCCTGGCGCGGGCCAGCTCCACGATCGAACGGACCGTGAAGGACTTGCCGCAGCCCGGGCCGCCGGTGAGGACGGCGACCTTCTCGGTCAGTGCCAGCCTGACGGCGGCCTCCTGCTCGGGCGCGAGCTCGGTGCCGGTGCGCCCCTTCAGCCAGCCCAGCGCCTTGTCCCACGCCACGGTCCGGAAGCCCGGCATGCGGTCCTCGTCGGTGCGCAGGAGGCGCAGCAACTGGGCGGAGAGGGAGAGTTCGGCGCGGTGGAAGGGGACGAGGTAGATCGCGGTGACGGGCTCGCCGCCGTCGGGGCCCGGCACCTTCTCCCGAACGACGCCGGGGTCCTCGCCGTCCTGGGGAGGTTCGGCCAGCTCGGCCAGGCACTCGATGACCAGGCACATGTCGACCTGGAGGAGCTTCACCGCGTCCTTGATCAGCTGCTCCTCGGGGAGGTAGCAGTGGCCCTGGTCGGTGGACTGGGACAGCGCGTACTGCAGGCCCGCCTTGACGCGCTCCGGGCTGTCGTGCGGGATGCCGACGGACTGGGCGATCTTGTCGGCGGTGAGGAAGCCGATGCCCCAGACGTCGGAGGCGAGCCGGTAGGGCTGGTTCTTCACGACGGAGATGGAGGCGTCGCCGTACTTCTTGTAGATGCGCACGGCGATGGACGTGGACACCTCAACGGTCTGGAGGAAGAGCATGACCTCCTTGATGGCCTTCTGCTCCTCCCAGGCGTCGGCGATCTTCTTCGTCCGCTTGGGGCCGAGGCCGGGGACCTCGATGAGGCGCTTGGGCTCCTCCTCGATGATCCGGAGGGTGTCCATGCCGAAGTGCTGGGTGATGCGGTCGGCGAAGACCGGGCCGATGCCCTTGACCAGGCCCGAGCCGAGGTAGCGGCGGATGCCCTGGACGGTGGCCGGCAGGACGGTCGTGTAGTTCTCGACGTGGAACTGCTTTCCGTACTGCGGGTGGGAGCCCCAGCGGCCCTCCATGCGCACGGACTCGCCGACCTGTGCGCCGAGCAGGGCACCGACGACCGTGAGCAGATCGCCGCCGCCTCTGCCGGTGTCGACCCGGGCGACCGTGTAGCCGTTCTCCTCGTTGGCGTACGTGATGCGTTCGAGTACGCCTTCCAGCGTGGCCAGTCGCCGCTCGCCCGCCTGGGCGGCCCCCGCCTGATCGGTCATGATCCGACGGTACCGCCCGGGTACGACAGCACGGCCGGGCTCCGGGGAGCACGCGATCGTGCCCCCGGGGTCATCCACGCCGCACGGTCATCACTTACGGACCGGCCCGTATGACCGAGCAGGAACGAGCAGCGGCGCTTGATTCGGTCAGGGAATCCTTCGCACGCATCGCGGCGACCGCCCCGGTCCACCGTGCGTCGACTGCCGACGAAAGTCGATTGCCGTCCCGCGACCCCCGTGGGTAGCGTCCCCCGGCATGCCCCTGACGCTGCGCACCCCGCGCCTGGTTCTTGACGCCTACCGCCCGGACGACGAAGAGGACTTCGTCGCGCTGTTCCAGGACAGGAGGGTGTCCCGGTGGATGGGTGACGGGCCTGGTGCCGAGGCGGAGGACCGGGCGCTGTTCAGGCGGATCTTCAGCAAGGTGTATGCCGAGGATCTGTTCGACGTGTGGGCGGTCCGGCGTGCAGGGCTTCTGGTGGGGCACGCGGAGATCAAGCGGACCGAAGAGGTCGATGGTCACGAGATCGTCTATGCCCTGGGGCCCGAGGTCTGGGGCAGCGGGCTCGGAACGGAGCTGGCGGAGGCGCTCGTGGGTCATGGCTTCGCATCGCTCGGGCTGACCGCGGTGCACGCCACCGTCGCCGCGCAGAACGAGGCGTCGCTGCGCCTGTTGGGCAAGATCGGGTTCGAACACGTCCGGGACATCGTCGACGACGACGGCGCTGTCACGCACGTGCTGACCCGCCGTCTCCCGGTGCGCTCGTAGCGGCGCACGGGCCACAGCGCCGTCCGGCGGCTCTCCGCGTCGGGCAGGCCGGTGCGCGGACCGGGCGCGACGTCAGCAGCCAGGGGGCAGACAGGGCCGCATGACGCCTCACCGGGGCAGGGGGCGTCCGGTACCGCCCGCCCCCGAGGCGGTTCACGTCCGGCGGGTGGACGGCTGGGGCGGCAGCATCACGTCGCCGCTGCGCTTGAGCCGTTGCCAGGGCAGTCGGTAGCCGTTGATCGCGGTCAGGCAGGCCTGGACAAGGACCAAGTACATCACCTGGCGGTAGACGACCTGCTGGAGAGGGAGCGCCCACAGGGGCCGGAGCCGCTCGCCGTCGAGGTGGAAGGCGTACGCGGCACACATGGCCTGGACGGCCAGCACGCCGCTCCAGGCCAGGACCGTGGTGAGCGGGTTTCCGAACACCAGCCCGTACAGAGCCAGTATGTCGATCAGCGGCGCGAGCAGCGGGGTGAAGATCTGGAAGACGGCCAGCAAGGGCAGACCGAGGCGGCCGAAACGGCCCGCGGTGCCCCGCTCGAGAAGCGCGTGCCGGTGCTTCCACGCCGCCTGCATCGTGCCGTAACTCCATCGGTAGCGCTGGCGCCACAGTTGCCGCAGCGAGGCCGGCGCCTCGGTCCAGGCGAGTGCGTCCGGGGCGTAGCGGATCTCCCACCCCGCCCGGTGCAGGGCCATGGTGATGTCGGTGTCCTCGGCGAGGGTGTCCGCGCTCATCATCCCGGCGTCCCGCAGGGCCTGGACGCGGAACGCCCCCACGGCACCGGGGATGGTGGGCAGGCAGCGCAGCAGGTCGTACGCACGGCGGTCGAGGTTGAAGCCCATGACGTACTCGATGTGCTGCCACCGGCCGAGCAGACGCCGGCGGTTGCCGACCTTGGCGTTGCCCGCGACGGCGCCGACGTGGGGGTCGGCGAACGGCTGGACCAGGCGGCCGACGGTCGAGGGGGCGAAGACGGTGTCGGCGTCCAGCATGACGACGATGTCGTGTGAGGCGCGCAGGACACCGGTGTTGAGAGCGGAGGGTTTGCCGCCGTTGGACTGCCGGATGACGGTGACGTTCTCGAGAGCGAGGGACTGCGCGAGGTCGGCGGTGCCGTCATGGGAACCGTCGTCCACGACGATGATCTCGACGCAGTGGTCGCTCGCCGCGAGCGACCGGAGTGTCTTGGGGATGCACAACGCCTCGTCGTAGGCGGGTATGACGACGCTGACGGGCCGGGTGACGGCTCGGTGCGGGCCGGTGTGCGGGCGCCGGTAGCGACGGGCGTGGTGGCGGGCCAGGGACAGCAGGAGCACACACCGCGCGAGGACGAGCGAACCGACCACCAGCAGCAGCAGGCTGACGGCGGAGACCGCTGCCCCCGACACGGTGACAGCGGCCACGAAGATGCGGCCCTGCCACAGTTCCCCTGTTCCGACGGGGCTGGTGAGACTGTCGGTGCCCACGAGATCGGCGAGGGTGGTGAAGCGATATCCCTCGGCCTTCAGCCGGGGGATCAAGGTCTTGAGCGCCTCGACGGTCTGTGATCTGTCTCCCCCCGCGTCGTGCAGGAGGACGACCGCACCCCTGCCCGGCACGTCGGGCGTGGCCGCGTCGGCGATCGCCCGTGCGCCCGGTCGCCGCCAGTCGTTGGTGTCCTGGTCCATGAACGCCAGGACGTAGCCCTTCGCGCCCAGGCGCCGCGTCATGGCCCAGGCCGGCGCGTCGAGGGCGGAGGTCGTCGAGGAGTAGGGCATCCGCATCAGCGACGTGTTGATGCCCGCGGCCCCGGCGAGGGCGAGTTGCGTCAGCGCCAGCTCACGGTCGACGGCGCTCGCCGACTGGGCGGTGAGGTCCTGGTGGGAGAAGGTGTGCACACCGACTTCGTGGCCGGAACGGATCACACCGCGCAGCACCTCCGGGTGCCTGACGGTCTGTTGCCCGGTGACGAAGAAGGTGCCGGGCGTGCCGTAGTGGTCGAGCACGGCCCGTATGCGGGGTGTCCAGGTGGGGTCGGGGCCGTCGTCGAAGGTCAGGACGATCGTCTTGGCCGGTGCGCGAAAGGTCCGCAGGTGATCGCCGGTGGTGTCGACGACCGGGCCGCCGCCGGTGACCGTGCGGGGGACGCCGGTCGTGGAGCGCCCGCCGTGCCCTTCCTGGTCCCCGGCGAAGCCCCGCGTGGTGTACCCCTCGACCAGGAGGACGGAGGCGACGAAGGCCAGCAGGACGAGGGGAACGACGACGCGGAACCGGTGCCGCGACGACAAGGGCGCTCGCGTCCGCCGCGGACCGGGCGACCTCGGTGAGGGGCCGGGTGACCGGTAGGGGCGCCGCCGCATCAGGGGGCCTCGGCCACCGATGGGTCGGAGGGCGGGGGTGTGACACCGGACGGCGTCGAGGGGCCGGCTGCCGGCCCTGTGGGCTCGGGTGCCGGTGGCGGCGTCTGCGCCGGGGGCTCGGGTGCCGGTGGGGCAGTGGTCGGCGGAGCGGGAGAGGGCGGCGGCGGGGCGGGCGCGGTGCCGGTGCCCGGTGTGGGGGCGGGAGGAGCGGCAGGATCGCCGGGACCGGGCTGCGCGGGTGGTGTCGTTGGTGCTTGCGGTTCTGGTGTGTCAGGAGGTGCCGAGGGGTCGACGGGTGGGTCCCCCGGTACAAGGGGCGGAGCGACAGGGCCGGGCGCGCTGAACTGCGGAATGAGCAGGTTGCTCGGGCCGCCGGGTTCCGAGAGGCCCGACGCGGGGAGCTCGCCGGGTGCCGGGGGTGTCCGGCCGGGGGTGTGGGGTCCCGGTGCGGTGGGCGCCGCGATGTCGCCGGGCAGGATGGCACCCGGCGCGAAGGGCGTTGCCCCCATCAGGCTCAGCCCCAGGACCGTCATGTACGTGGCAGCACCGGCGGCCAGCCCGTAGCCGGTGCGCCGCAGATACCGCGCACGCCGACCGGAGGCGTCGACGAACACTGGAAGGCTCGGATCACCTGACGATTCCTGTCCCATATGCCTGCTTCTGGGACGAAGAAGCACCATAGCGTTCAGCGTACGCCGCTGCGGCGCGGGCGAGTTCTCCAAGAGACTCGCAAGAATTTCTTGCTCCGCCGTGCAACCCTTTCCGCCCCACGGCGGTCGTACTAGGCGTCAGGACTTCTGGAGGGGGATCTGGGGGGATCGCGGGGGTTCCTGGCGGGAGGGGAAAAGCCGAGGGGGCCCGGTCGACGGACCGGGCCCCCTCGAAACCGTTCGGACGCGCCGCGTGGGCGTCAGAAGAAGACGCCGCACCTCAGCAGGACGTTCGCGTACGGCCGTGCCTCGCCCGTGCGGACGACCAGCCGGGCGCCCGCCGACAGCTCCTTGAGGCGCTCGTGCGACACGAGGTCCAGTCCGGGGAAGTGCCCCTCCAGCAGCGCCGACGCCTCCGGATTGGCCTCCCGCAGCTCCCGCGCCGCCGTCGCCCCCTCGACGACCAGCTCGGCCAGCAGCCCGTCCAGCACCTCGGCGAACGCCGGCACCCCGGCACGGAAGGCCAGGTCCACCACCCGGGGGCCGTCGGGAATCGGCATGCCCGCGTCGCACACCAGCACCCCGTCGCCATGGCCGAGTTCGGCCAGGGCACCGGCGAGGTGACGGTTCAGTATTCCGGCCCTCTTCACGGTGCGGCGACCTCCGCCGCCGTCGGGAAGGACGCCTGCGCGCCCTCCTTCGTCACGGTCGCGGCACCCACCCGCGCCGCGTACGCGGCCGCCTCGGCCAGCGACTCCCCCGCGCCCAGCCGCCAGGCCAGCGCCGCGGTGAAGGAATCGCCCGCACCCGTCGTGTCCACCGCGTCCACCCGCACGGCCGGCACTCGCGCCACACCCTCCGCCGACGCCACCAGCGCGCCCTGTGCGCCCAGCGTCACCACCACCGACTTCGGGCCCTTGGCGAGGAGGATCCGCGCCCAGTCCTCGGGAGTGTCCCCGACGGCGGAGCCGCCCAGGATCACCTTGGCCTCGTGCTCGTTCACGATCAGCGGGTCGCAGGCCGCCAGCACCTCCCCCGGAAGGGGGCGCGGCGGGGAGGGGTTCAGCACGAACCGGCTGTCGGGCGACAGGCTCCGCACGACCTCCACCACCGTCTCCAGCGGGATCTCCAGCTGCGCCGACACCACCCGCGAGCCCTGGAAGAGACACCCTGCGGCGCTCACGTCCTCAGGGGTCAGACGGGCGTTCGCGCCGGGCGAGACCACGATGCTGTTGTCCCCGGACGGGTCGACCGTGATCAGCGCGACACCGGTCGGTGCGCCGCCCACCAGGACCCCCACCGTGTCGACGCCGGCCTCACGCTGCGACTCCAGCAGCAGCCGGCCGTGCGCGTCGTCGCCGACCCGGGCCAGCAGCGCCGTACGGGCGCCGAGCCGGGCGGCGGCGACCGCCTGGTTCGCGCCCTTGCCGCCCGGGTGGACGGCCAGGTCGGAGCCGAGCACGGTCTCGCCGGCACCGGGCCGGCGCTCCACCGCGATCACCAGGTCGGCGTTGGCCGACCCCACGACCAGGAGGTCGTAGTCGTACATGAGTTGTCTCCCCACGTGAGTGACGTGGGCGGGCGGTCACGCACCCCGTGTGCGACCGCCCGCCGTTCCCCGATGTCAGCCGCTGAAGCCGGCCACGTTCTCCTTGGTGACCACCTTCACCGGCACCTTCACCGTCTCCTCGACCTTCTCGCCCTTCAGGGCCCGCAGGGCGTTGTCCACGGCGATCCTGCCGAGCTGGGACGGCTGCTGCGCCACGGACGCGTACAGCGTGCCGCCCTCGACCGCCTTCAGCCCGTCAGGCGTGCCGTCGAAGCCCACCACCGAGACCGACGTGCCGGCCTTGGAACCCAGGGCCTTGATCGCGCCGAGCGCCATCTCGTCGTTGGCGGCGATGACGCCCTGGACGTCCGGGTGGGCCTGGAGCAGGTTGGACATCACGTCGAGGCCCTTGGTGCGGTCGAAGTCGGCGGGCTGCTGGGCGACGACCTGGATGCCCGGGAAGGCCTTGAGGCCGTTCGCGAAGCCCTGCGCGCGCTCCCGGGCCGCGGATGTGCCGGCCTGGCCCTGGAGGATCACGATCTTGCCCTTGCCGCCCAGCTTCTCGGCGACGGTCTTGGCGGCGAGTTCACCGCCGGCGACGTTGTCGGAGGCGACCAGGGCGTCCACCGGCGCCTTGTTGACGCCCCGGTCGACCGCGATGACCGGGATCTCCGCCTTGCCGGCGGCCTTGACGGAGTTGCTCGCGGCGTCGGAGTCCACCGGGTTGACGATGATCGCGCCGAGGCCGGAGCTGGTGAAGTTCTGCAGCTGGTTGGCCTGCTGGGAGGCGTCGTTCTGGGCGTCGGTGACGGTCAGGTCCACGCCCCGCTTCTCTGCCTCGGCCTGGGCGCCCGCCCGGATCTGCACGAAGAAGGGGTTGTTGAGGGTGGACAGCGACAGGCCCAGCTTCGGGCTGCTCGCGGCGGAGGAGCCGTTGTGCAGGAAGGACGTGGCGCCGACGGTCGCGACGGTGACCACGGCGGCGAGTCCGTATGTCGCCGCCTGCCTGCCCCTGCCCCCCTGGGAGGCACCGGCCACCGGGGTCGCCCCCGCCTTGCGCCGCAGCGTGTCGAAGAGCACCGCGAGCGCGATGACGACACCGATGACGACCTGCTGCCAGAACGCGGAGACGTTCAGCAGGTTCAGGCCGTTGCGCAGCACGGCCAGGATCAGCGCGCCGATGAGCGTGCCGGACGCCTTGCCGGTGCCGCCCGCGAGGGAGGCACCGCCGATGACGACGGCGGCGATCGCGTCCAGCTCGTAGCCGTCGGCGGCCTGGGGCTGCGCGGAGGAGAGCCGGGCGGCGAGGACGACACCGGCGACGGCGGCGAAGACGCCGGAGAAGGCGTAGATGGCGAGCTTCTGCTTCTTCACGCGCAGGCCGGACAGCCGCGCGGCCTCCTCGTTGCCGCCGATCGCGTACATGGAGCGGCCGATGTAGGTCCGGCCGAGCACGAAGGCCGCGATCAGCCCCATCACGATCATCACCAGGACCGGCACCGGCAGCCAGCCGCCGAGCGTGTCGCCGAGGTGGGAGACCGAGTCGGGGAAGGCGATCGGGGAGCCCTCGGAGATCACCAGGGACAGACCGCGGGCCACGGACAGCATGGCCAGCGTGGCGATGAACGGCGGGAGCTTGCCGTAGGAGATCAGGATGCCGTTGACCAGGCCGCAGACGATGCCCGTCGCTATGGCGAGCAGGACGGCGAGGAGGACCGGGACGCCCGCGGAGGTGGCGCTCCAGGCGAGGACCGTGGCGGAGAGCGCGGCGACCGAGCCGACCGACAGGTCGATGCCCGCGGAGACGATCACGAAGGTCACGCCGAAGGCGAGGATGGCCGTCACGGCCGCCTGCACACCGACGTTGAGGAGGTTGTCCGTCGTCAGGAAGTCGCCGGACAGGGCCGACATCGCGATGACGAGGACGATGAGCGCGGTGAGCGCGCCGTTGTCGAGCAGCAGGCGGCGCAGGCCTCCCGAGGCGCCACCCGCGCCCGTTGTGCTCTTGAGCGTGTCAGTGGCCACGGGAGGCCTCCGTTCCGTTCGTGGTCGTGCTCGTGGTCGTGGTCGTGGTCGCGTTCGTGGTCGTGCTCGTGTTCGTGGGGGTGCTCGTGTTCGTGGGGGTGCTCGTGTTCGTGGGGGTGCTGACGGCGAGTGCCATCACGGCGTCCTGGGTCGCCTCGTCGGCGGAGAGTTCACCGGCGATCCGGCCCTGGGCCATCACCAGCACCCGGTCGCTCATGCCGAGCACCTCGGGCAGGTCGCTGGAGATCATCAGGACGGCCGCTCCGGCGGCGGTGAGTTCGTTGACGAGCTGGTAGATCTCGACCTTGGCGCCGACGTCGATGCCGCGCGTCGGCTCGTCGAGGATCAGCACCTTGGTGTCGGCGAGCAGCCACTTGCCGATGACGACCTTCTGCTGGTTGCCGCCGGAGAGGGTGCGCACGTGCTGGCCGAGCCCGGCCATCCGCACGCCCAGCTGCCGGGCGATCCGCTCGGCGGACTCGCGCTGCCCCTTGAGGTCGACGAGGCCCGCCCGCGTGGCCGACCGCAGCGTCACCAGGCCGAGGTTCTCCTCGACCGACGCGTCCAGCACCAGGCCCTGGCCCTTGCGGTCCTCGGGCACGAGTCCGATGCCGGCGGTCATCGCCGCGTTGACGTCGTACTTGGCGATCGGGGCGCCGGAGACCTTCACGGTTCCCTTGTCGTACGCGTCGGCCCCGAAGACCGCCCGCACGACCTCGGTGCGGCCCGCGCCGACCAGCCCGGCGATGCCGACGACCTCACCGGCGTGCACCTCGAAGCCGACGTCGTGGAAGACGCCGTCCCGGGTGAGTCCCTCGACGGTGAGCAACGCGGCGCCCCGCTCGGCGCGTTCCCGCGGGTACTGCTGCTCGATGGAGCGCCCGACCATGAGCCGTACGAGCTCGTCCTCGGGTGTGGAGGCCGGGACCTGGCCGATGCTCCTGCCGTCCCGGATGACCGTCACGCGGTCGCCGAGCGCGGCGATCTCCTCGAGGTGGTGGGTGATGAAGACGATCCCGACGCCGTCCTCGCGCAGCGTGCGCACGATCGCGAAGAGCTTGTCGACCTCCCCGGAGGTGAGCACGGCGGTCGGCTCGTCCATGATCAGCACGCGGGTGTCCAGGCTGAGCGCCTTGGCGATCTCGACCATCTGCAGGCGTGCGATGCCGAGGTCGCGGACCCGCGCGCGGGGCGAGACGTCCACGCCGACCCGCCGCAGCAGGACCTCGGCGTCGGCCTCCATCCTCTTCCGGTCGATCATCCCGAACCGGCGGGGCTGGCGCCCGAGGAAGATGTTCTCGGCGACCGTCAGATCGGGGACCAGGTTGAACTCCTGGTAGATCGTGGCGATCCCGAGGCGCTCGGAGTCCTGCGCACCCTGGATGCGGGTCTCCTCGCCGCCGACCAGGATCCGCCCGGCGTCGGGGGTGTAGGCGCCGGAGAGCATCTTGATGAGGGTGCTCTTGCCGGCCCCGTTCTCACCGAGCAGCACATGCACCTCGCCCCGGCGCAGGTCGAAGTCGACGCCGTCCAGCGCGACCACGCCCGGGAAGGTCTTCCGTATGCCCTCGATGCGCAGCAACTCGTCCGCGTTGCTCACGTCGTGCTCCTTTGCACTGGGGTGGGGTTCTCACCGCACGAGCGGCGTACGACGAGCCGGGCGGGGAGCGTGACGGACTCGCCGGGCCGCCCCTCGATGCGGTCGACCAGGGCCCGTACGGCGGCCCGGCCCAGCTCGCCCGTGGGCTGGGCGATCGCGGTGATCGGCGGGTCGGTGTGCACGAACCACCGGATGTCGTCGAACGCGGCCAGCGCGAGGTCGTCCGGCACGCGCAGACCACGCGCGCGTACGGCGTCCAGGGCGCCGAGCGCCATCAGGTTGTCGGCCGCGAAGACGACCTCGGGCGGTTCGGCCAGATCGAGGAAGCCCTCGGTGACCCGGCGCCCGCTCTCGGCCTGGAAGTCGCCCTGGCCTATGTAGGCGTCGGGCAGTTCGAGGCCGAACACGGCGAGCGCCTCCCGGAAGGCCTCCACGCGCTCGCGGCCGGTCGTGGTCGCCGCCGGGCCCGCGATGATGGCGAGCCTGCGGTGTCCCAGCCGGTGCAGATGCGCCACGAGGTCCCGTACGGCGCCGCGCCCGTCCGACCGCACCACCGGCACGTCCACACCCGGGATCCACCGGTCCACGAAGACCATGGGCGTCCCGGCCCGCGCGGCGTCCAGCATCAGCGGCGAGCCGCCGTCCGTCGGGGAGACGAGCAGGCCGTCGATACGGCGGTCGAGCAGGGTGCGTACGTGGTGGTCCTGGAGGTCCGGCCGCTCGTCGGCGTTGCCGATGATGACGCTGTAGCCGAGCGCACGGGCCTCCTCCTCGACGGAGCGGGCCAGTTCGGTGAAGTAGGGGTTCATCACGTCGCTGATGACCAGGCCGAGGGTGCGGGTCTGGTCGGTGCGCAGGGAGCGGGCGACGGCGTTCGGGCGGTAGCCCAGGGTCTCGACGGCGGCCAGCACGCGGGTGCGTGCGTCGTCGCTGACCGACGGGTGGTCGTTCAGGACGCGCGAGACCGTGGCGACGGAGACGCCGGCCTCGGCTGCGACGTCCTTGATGCTGGCCACCGCCGCTCCACCTCCTTGTGGATCAGTCGTGGGAGCACCGGGCGGGTGCTCGTGGAATCGATTACATCGACGGAGGGATGGAATCGATTACACGCCGGTAAATCAAGACCCCGCCGGCACGTCGCAACCGGATCGTGATGTCGCGGGCGGCGGCGTGGCGGGTCAGGGTGGAAGGTGAAGCCCGCACCACCGAGCCTCGCCGGCCCCGTGATCCACCAGCCGGCACCACCGAGTTCCGCCGGTCCGGTGATTCGCCGGTCCTTCGCCGATGAGTTTCGCCGGTTCGGGCGGTCTCCCCTTGTATCGACCACTTGCATCGACCACTTGCATCGACCACAGGAGGAGCGCTGTGTCCCAGTTGCTGCGTGTGCAGAACTTCAACGTCTCGAGTGACGGCTTCGGTGCCGGTGAGGGCCAGAGTCTGGAGAGGCCGTTCGGCCACGCCGACCCCGGGGAGATGTTCGCCTGGGCCGGTGCGACCGCGAGCTGGCCCAACCGCACCGCCCCGGGCGGCAGTCGCGGCCTCGACGACTATCTGACGCGCGACTTCCGCAACAACATCGGCGCCGAGATCATGGGCCGCAACAAGTTCAGCCCGCAGCGCGGCCCCTGGGAAGACCACGAGTGGCAGGGCTGGTGGGGCGACGAACCTCCGTTCCACACGCCGGTGTTCGTGATGACCCACCACGAGCGCCCCTCGTTCACGCTCTCCGACACGACGTTCCACTTCGTCGGCGGGGATCCGGCCGAGGTCCTCGCCCAGGCGCGCAAGGCGGCCGGGGGCAAGGACGTCCGGCTCGGCGGCGGGGCGGCGACCATCCGGCAGTTCCTGGACGCCGACCTGGTCGACACGCTGCACGTGGCGGTCTCGCCCGACGTGGTGCTCGGGTCCGGCTCACGGCTGTGGGAGTCCCCCGAGGAACTGCTCGACCGCTTCCGCTGCGATGTCGTACCGAGTCCGAGCGGGCAGGTCATCCACCACCTGTTCTGGCGGCAGTGACGCCAGGTCAGGCGTCCTTGCCCCAGTCCAGCCGGTCGGCGAGCCCGGCGGCGGTGAAGGCGGCTTCTGGACGGGGAGGCGGGGAGCACCGGCGAAGAGCGGGCGGTGTCGACGGGGCCGAAGCGGCCGGCGAATGCTGACGTCGCCCAGGTCACGGCCGGGACCTGTGGGCGAGCCGTACCCCTCTGCTCGCCGCGACCCTCGTGACGTCCCGCAGCGACTCACTGAGCCGCAAGGCCAGGTAGTGCAGTTCCTCGCCGGTCACGCGGCGCTCCGCGAGGAGTTCGGCGGCATGCCCGAGCAGAGCGTCCGCCATGTCGATCTGCACGTCCTCGATCTCGTCGGCGAGCCGTGCGACGTAGCCGGTTCCGTCGCCCACGAGGTAGCACGGCTTGCCGTCGGCACCGGTCCACGGCAGGAGCCGCCCGGCCACCGCGCGGTCGCCCGCGCCGCCGGTCATGCGCTCGCCTCCGCCATCAGGTAGGGGCGCACCAGTCGGTTGTCCTCTCCCCGGAGCGGACGCACGTCCGGACGGTAGCAGACCGCCGGGCACACATACGGGGGCGGGGGCGGGGGCGGTGAATCCGATCGCCGGCGCTTCCCCCGAGGAGGGAAGAGGAGCCCGAGAAGCGGTTCGAGGAGTCGGGCGATGAGGTCTGCCATGTCTGTCTGCCTGCCTTCTCACCTGCGGTGACTGCGTTCTGTTCCGGATCACTCACAGAGTGGGGTCGGCGCTCGCTACCCTGCCAGGGGGTGGAGCTTGACATCGCGTCTGTCAAGAAAAGGAGTTGGCCGATGGACGAACGCCGCATGCTTCGAACACCGCGTCAGAAGTACGGGGAGGAGATTCGGCTGAGGCGGACCGCGGCCCGTCTCACCCAGGAGGAACTGGGCGACCAGGTGGTGTGCTCACCCACGCTGATCAGCCATTTCGAGGCGGGCCGGCGCCTGCCCAAGCCGGATGACGCGCAGCGGATCGACCGGGCGCTGGGGACGGACGGGTTCTTCGCGCGGTGGTTGGAGGACCTGGAGAGCACGTACGACCCCCGCTTCGCAGCCGCCGCCGAGCTGGAGCGACAAGCAACGCTGATCCAGCAATTCGCGCTCGCATTGGTCCCCGGTCTGCTTCAGACACCGGACTACGCCCGGGCCGTGTTCGCGGCTTACCGCCCCACCACCACAGAGCAGGAACTTGACAGGCAAGTTGTCATTCGAACAGAGCGTGCCCAAATCCTCGACAGACCTTCGGCTCCGGTCGTCTGGACGCTTCTCGACGAGGCCGTGCTGCGACGCGCTGTGGGCGGCTCGAAGGTCATGGCGAAGCAACTGCATAAGATCGCGGACTTGGCCGGGTCGCGACGGATTCGGCTGCACGTCCTTCCATACCGCGTCGGTGCGCATCCGCTCATGGAGAGCCTGCTCACCCTGATGAGCTTTGAGGATTCCGCTCCGGTGGCATACGTCGACGCGTACGAGACAGGACGTCTGATGGACGATCCGGCTCTGGTGAGTGCCTGTCAGACCGCCTACGCTCTGGCACTGAGCGACGCGTTGTCGCAGCAGGAGTCACTGGCCCTCGTCAGGGCGGCAGCGGAGGATCACGCGAATGATCAGCAGTGAGCGCACCGGGTGGTTCAAGTCCAGCTACAGCGGAGGCAGTCAAGCCGAGTGCCTCGAAGTCGCCCCCGGCCACCCCGATGTCCCGGTACGGGACAGCAAGACCGCCGCCGGTCCCGCCCTGGTCTTCTCGCGGAGCGGCTGGGCGGTGTTCGTCACCGCCGTCAAGGGCGGGCAGATAGGCGCCTAAAGGCTGTCCCATAACCAGCCGCGCCACTCCCTAGGACCTCGGTGCCCTCCAAGGCGGGGGGCCAAGGATCAACCCGGGAAGACTGGGACTAGGTCCTGTCCGGCGGATCATGGAGGCGTCACGGGATTAGAGTCATCGGCGCCGTATCGACGTGATCGCCGGAAGGGGCTGCTTGACGTGTGGCCGGACTCATGGGCAGTGGTGGCCGAATCAGACCGAGAGCAATGGGACTACGCGCCGCTGGAGCGTGTCGGCCCGCTGCGGTTTGGTATGAGCGTCGAGGAGGCGACCAGCGCGATGCTGACGTGCGGCCTGACGTCCGACGCCGTTGCAGAGCTCGGCAAGTTCGGCCCGTTCAAGCAGTTGCGCACGAGCTTCCGCGCGGTGGATGCCCCGTTCCACCGCGCAGACGTGGTGGCCTACTACGTCGGCCCGATGGGATTGACCTGCATCGCGGTCGACGCCCTGACCGGCCCCCAGGTCACGTTTGAGGGGATACGTCTGGTCGGCCGGCTTCCTTCCGTGCTTTCAGATGAGCTCACCACTTACTTGGAGAGCACTGACAGGACCGTCGAGATCACACCCGGCGGCGACATCGGCTCGCAGGACCTGGGCATCATGCCGTGCGCGCAGCGAGCGGGTGATGCGCTGCTGACGCGGCTGGTCTTCGGTAGGCCCAACGACTGGGCCAACACCATGAGCGACTGCATTCCGGCCGACGAAATGCTCGGACACTACTGAACTCATCCTGTGCGCAGTCGGGGACATGCAGGTTCTACTCAGGGCCTGAGCCAGAGGCGGATCGATGAGGCGGTCACGGTACCGGTGTAGACGAAGGCCCTCTTGTCGTAGCGCGTGGCTACGGCCCGGGAGTGCTTGAGCCGGTTGATTGTGCGCTCGACCTCGTTGCGGCGCCTGTACTTCTCCTTGTCGAAGCCCACGGGCCGGCCACCGTTGCTGCCGCGGCGCTGGCGGTTGGCACGCTGGTCCCTCGGCTCGGGGATGGTGTGCTTGATCTGGCGGCGGCGCAGGTGGCGGCGGTTCTGGCGCGAGCTGTACGCCTTGTCACCGCCAAGATGGTCGGGGCGAGTGCGTGGACGGCCGCCGTCCGGGCGCTTCACCCTAATCCGCTCGAGTAGCGGGATCATCTGTGGGCTGTCGCCCCACTGACCGGGGGTGAACAGCAGGGCCAGCGGGCGGAGCCCACCTTCCCCGACGAGGTGGATCTTGCAGGTCAGCCCGCCACGTGAGCGCCCGAGTCCCTCATCGGGGCGGTGTTGCCGAGGGACCGATCTTCGCTTCGGGACCCGGGGCGACCTACGCGGTGCTCCTGCCGCGTGCTGGTGGGCCCGGCAGGAGGTGGAGTCGACGCTCGCCATGCTCCAGTCGATCCGCCCCTCGCCGTCGGCATCGGCCAGGACGTCCTGGAGGATCCGATCCCAGGTGCCGTCCGCCGACCAGCGTCGGTGGCGCTCATACACGGTCTTCCAGCTGCCGAACCGCTCTGGCAGATCCCGCCATGGGATGCCCGTTCGGATTCGGAAGAGGATCCCGTTGACCACCTTCCGGTGATCGTTCCACCGCCCGCCCCGACGACCGGGTTTCGGTAGATGCGGCGCCAGTCGCGCCCATCATCGTTTGTCAGATCTCCCCGCCCCACAAGACAGACGATGATCCCAAAGCTCTGGGCTCACATGATCCGCCGGACAGGACCTAGATTCCTTGGCATGTCTTCGCATCTCAGTCATGGCGCGTCGGGAGCCCTGCGACGCTTCGCCGGATGGCTTGCTCGAGGGTCGGTGGGCCACCCGATGTTGGACGGGATCGATTACTGGGAAGAGTTGCGCGAGTCGCCCTCCCAGATGGAGGTCTGCGTCGCGATCTTCGCCAACGTCCTCGAACTGGACGAGCAGGGCGAACCAGTCAATGAAAAGTACGCGGAGCGCCGGGCTGCAACCTATCTCTACTCATACTGCACCGGGAAGCTGCCTCCTGGGGAACCGGACATCGAGCCCTGGGAGTGCAGACTTTATTGACCGCGAAGCTATTCGAGTAAGGTCGGCCTCGCCAGCAACCCCGCTCCCCTGCGTGGTGAGGCTATCCGGTGAGGGCGAGGTTGTGCAGGCGAGCGATGCCATGCATCGCGTGCTGCACTCCATCGCCTCTCAGGCGGCAGTCGCGCAGGATCTTCCAGGTCTTCATCCGGGCGAAGGTGTGCTCGACGCGGGTTCGAACCTGCTTGTGGGACCTGTTGTGTGCCTGTTTCCAGTCGGGCAGATCCTCTCCCTCGCGGCGGCGGTGCGGCATGACAAGCCCGGTACCCGGGTAGCCGCCATCGGCTATGGTCACCGTGTTGCCGACAGCGGCCTTCGCACCAGACTCCACCCAGGCCCGGCAGTCGTTGCGATTGCCTGGCAACGGCCAGCCGACCACCACGATCAGACGAGTGTCGGCGTCGATGACCACCTGATGATTGGTGGAATAGCGATAGTTCTTCGACTGCTCGGCCACCTTGTGATCCCGGGTGGGTACCAGGGTGCCGTCCACGATCAGCACCGCGTCCTTGGCGAACCGCTGGCGGGGACGCAGCGCAAACCTCGGGCCGAGCGACGCAGCGCGGTCACCAACTTGCCGAAGGCGCGGGGGCTCAGACCGGTGAACGGGGCTATCCAAGACGGCTCGGACGCCGTGATCACGCCTGACAGTCGAGATCATCGCAATGCAAGATCACTTACGGGACAGCCCTTAGGAGAGCGACCCGTTGGGGGGCGTCGCCCTGCTTGTGATCCTGACCCTGGGGGCCATCCGCGCCAATGCGGTTGCCTGTCGGGGGAACCGGTGAGGGGGTCCCGAGCGGCCGCCGGGCCACGAGGTCGTTCCGCCGCGGATGGCTCTGGGGACCTTCAAGACCAACTTCGGCGGCAGCCCTCTGATCTTCCATCCGGACGACGTTCCTGGGAAAGTGCTTCACCCCGCCCCGCAGCGTGTCAGTGGTTGCTGCGGACTCGCCGACCAAGACGGGCCCAACCGTCTGCGGCGGATGCGGCGTTGAGGTAGCGACGAAAGAGTCCGATTGCTGGACCGACAACCTTGTGGCACTGATTGCCGCCGCAGTGACTGATGGGCGCACGACACGCTGACATCGACCGCGGGGAACATCGGTACAGCGGCTAACGCTCAGCCGGTGATCATGGCGTCTAGCACAGGTGAGAGGCCCGGCGGCGGGGTTCGGCGGAAGATCCCTTACGCATACCTGCCTCCATCCGCGAGCTCACTCTGCATCCAACATGGAAACTAGGTCCCCGATAGAAGAGATACCCAGCAACGCGAATGCGGTTACGATGATACTGACCATTGTCATCCAGTAACTCGACACGGAGAGCTTCCCTTGGCGCACCTCCTCGGCCAACTTATCCGAGGCCAGAAATAGTAGAACAGAAGGGGCGAGCATCACACCGACAGCGATCGCAATCAATATAGGTGACAACGGTTCACCAGCGGGAATGCCGGTAGCGGGCCCTGCTTTCACCACTAGAATCATCCCAGCGGCAAACCCTAGGAAAATCCAGAGGAATCCGGCCCACACTGGTGTTGTGAAATACCTTTCGCCGTTGTCCTCTTTATTAGTCATCGCACCCCCGGTTTCTGTCGAGGCGGTGATTATATCTGTTCAGCTGTGCTGAGAGCCCATGATCACAAGCTTTGCGTCAACCGCTGTACCGCTGCGCCAAGTGGCCGGACATCCAGGGCCAGGTCCGGGCTTGCACCCCCTTGAGCACCGGCCTCCCGGCCCGGCGGTTGCTCTTCGGTTTCGAGGTCTGGTTGTGCGCCCAGCGACCGGGTTGCACAGTGCCGCGTCTGGCGCGAGTCCTCAGCACGGGCCAGCGGTTCGGCTTCTTGACCGCGCGTGGGCAGTCCCGGCCGCGCCGGGCCGGGAGGAGGCGTGCACGTGCCTCCCGCCCGGCCTCGGCGAAGGAACGGGTGAGCTTGGTGGCGGTCGCTCCGAGCTGGGAAGGGACGCTGCGGCGGACGATGCGGACGCACTTCAAGTTGGAGACACGGTCGGCGTCTACGACCGGACGGGCAAGCGCCGTCGCGTGGGCGAACTGGCGGATCGCGTGGTGGACCGCGAGGTAGGCCCACAGTTCCTGCCGGACACCTTCCGGGGTCCGCGACCTGATCGGCCCGCCGGGGCCGAGGTGGTTCTTGATCTCGTCGAAGGCGAGCTCGATCTCCCAGCGTTCCCGGTAGAGCGCGACCAGCTCGTCGGCCGGATACTTCCGGGCGAACAGGCACAGGGCCAGAACGAAGTACACGGCCGGCCGCGCCGGAAGGAGGCGGCGGCGCCGCTCGGCACGGTCGTGCTTGGCTATCGCCGCGTCCACCTGCTCAGCGGTGAACACCTTCGCCAGGATCCCGATCCGCACCCGCTGACCCGCAGCCCACCCCGTCACATGCAGGGCAACGATCCCCGCGGCTCAAAGGCAACTGCACTGGCCGCCCCGGCCCCCGAGGGCTGACGCGTCACGCCGACTCGTTGAGCAGCCTGCTCAGGTGCTCACGTCCGGGCTCCAGGAGGTCGGGCAGCGGAGCGGCCTCCTCGTACCAGCGCTTCTCGTACTCCCAGCAGAGCCAGCCGTCCCAGTTGTGGCGGGAGAGGACCTCGACGCATTCGGCCAGGGGCAGCACGCCCGCGCCGAGCGGCAGCGGGGTGGTGTCCTCGGCGGAGGCGATGTCCTTGACCTGGACGTAGCCGAGGTGGGGAGCGAGGGCCGCGTAGGTCTCGGAGGGCTGTTCGCCGCCGAGCCAGGTGTGCATCACGTCCCAGACGGCGCCGACCTGGCGGTGGCCGACGAGGCCGAGGATCCGCATCGCGTCGGCGGCGGTGCGGTGCGAGTCGTGGGTTTCGAGGAGGATCCGTACGCCCAGGTCATTGGCGTGTTCGGCGGCCGTTCCCAGGCGGCGGGCGGCCGTCGCGTCGGCCTCCTCGGGGGTCTGGAGGTCGAGGTCGCCGCCGGGGAAGACCCGGATGTACGGGGCGCCGAGGTCGTGGGCCAGGTCCAGGAGGGCGCGGATCTCGGCCAGGACGGGCTCGTCGTCGCCCGGCGCGGCGACCCGTGCGTAGCCCGCCAGAGCCAGGAGCTCTACGCCCGCTCCCTTGAACTCGGCCGCGACGTCGGCCCGTTCGGCGGGGCCGAGGCCGGTGTGGACCGGTTCCTCGGGATGGGTGCGCAGCTCCACGCCGTGATAGCCGTGGGCGGCCGCGAGCCGCAGGACGTCGGGCAGGGGCATGCCGGGGACACCGAGGGTGGAGAACGCCAGCTTCATGTGGACGGACCCTACCCGGCACCCCCGCCTGCGACTCCTCTTCGTCACTCAGGTGTTGCGTGGAGATCCAGTCGCCAGTCCTGGCCCGTCAGGTCCTGGCTGAAGGAGTGGTGCGGTTTCTCCGCGACCAGGACAAAACCGTGGCGCTGGTAGATGCGGCGGGCCGCGCCGAGGATGTCGTTGGTCCACAGGACGACCTCGCGGTAGCCGGTCTCGCGCGCGAAGTCGACGAGCGCCCCGACCAGGCGGTCGCCGATGCCGAGACCGCGCGCGTCCGGCTCGACGAGCAGCAGCCGCAGGCGGGCCGCGCCGGGCGTGTCGCCCCGGACGCACATCACACACCCCACCGGCCGGCCGTCCAGCTCGGCGATCCAGGTCCGCTCCAGGTGCGGGTCGTGGTCCTCGCCGTAGTCGGCGACGATCCTCGCCACCAGTGCCTCGTAGTCGGCGTCGAAGCCGTACTCGGCGGCGTAGAGCGCGGCGTTGCGCTGCACGATCCAGCCGAGGTCGCCGGGGGCCGGCTCGCGCAGGACGACGTCCTCGGGGCGCGGGGCGCGGCCGTCGCCGTCGCTGTCTCCGTTACCGTCGCCGTCGCCGTCGCCGTCGCCGTCGCCGTCGCCGTCGCCGTCGCCGAGGATCGTCCGGACGGTCCGCATGGCCTCCGCCAGCCGGGGGCGGTCCTCGGCCGGGACCGTGTCCAGCATCGACCCGACCGTCTCCCGTGCCCGCTCGTCGAGCAGGGCCGCGGCCTCCCGGCCGGGGGCGGTGAGCGTGATGCGGCGGCGGCGCGGGTCGGTGTCGGACGGGCCGCGCTGGATCAGCCCGTCCTCCTCGAACTTGTTCAGGATGCGGGTGAGGTATCCGGCGTCGAGGTGCAGCTGGGCGCGCAGGTCGGCGGCGTCCGTACGGGGAGCGTGGGCCAGCTCGTACAGGACGCGGGACTCGGTGAGGGTGTAGGGGGCGTAGAGCCGGCGGCCGTAGTCGAGGGCGCCGATGACGTTCGTGTAGAAGCGGTTGAAGGAGCGGATGTCCTGGACGGTCATTGGTCGCCTCGACCCCCGGATGTTTGACTGAGTCAGGGATTCTCGTGTCGAGCTTAGACGTCCGGGGCGGCGGGAGCCAGGCACGAGACGAACCTGACCGCCGAGCCGGCAGGAGGGGCCGGCGGCGGCCGATGAGTTTCCCCGCGCTCCGCAGTCAGTAGGGGTGTTCATGCAGGAGCGGTGTTCATGCGTCGCAGCCGCGCGTGTTGTGCGAGCGTGCGGCGACGGCAGCCGCCGAGAATCCGACACGAGATACCGAGGAACCCTCGATGCGTACTCTGATCAGCACCGCTTTCATCTCGCTCGACGGCGTCGTCGAGGCTCCGGGCGGCGAGCCCGGCTACCGGAACTCCGGCTGGACCTTCAAGCACACCGAGTTCCTTCCCGAGGCGTTCGAGATCAAGGGCCGGGAGCAGAAGGAAGCCACCGCGATGATGATGGGCCGCACCAGCTATGAGGCGTTCAGCCCCGTGTGGCCCGACATGGAGGACTTCGCCGACTACAAGGTGATGCCGAAGTACGTCGTCTCCACGACCCTCGCCGAGGAGAACCTGGTGTCGAACTGGGGCGAGACGGTGATCCTGCGCTCACTCGACGAGGTCGCCGCACTGAAGGAGACCGAGGGCGGCCCGATCATCGTCCACGGCAGCGCCTCCCTCAGCCAGGCCCTCTCCGACGCCGGCCTGATCGACCGATACCACCTGCTCGTCTTTCCGCTCCTGCTCGGTGCGGGCAAGCGGCTCTTCAGCGCCACGGACAAGGACGCCCAGAAGCTGCGGCTCGTGGAGCACGAGGCCTACGCCAACGGGCTGCAGAAGAACGTCTTCGACGTCGTCCGCTGACGAGCCCTGCCTGACGGGCGCCGGTCCGGGATGAGGCGAGGCCGTCCGGGCCGACACGACGCCCGGGGCGGCAACCGCCCTACGGTCCGGGCACCGGCACCCCGGGCCCCGTCGGGCACCGGCACCCCGGACCCCGTCGGGCGGCGGCGCCCAGGTCCCGCGCGGCCCGCGCGCCTCACGAAGCCCGCGGCACCCCCGAGGACCCGCGCACCATCAACTCCCCCCGCACCGAGGCGATCCCCCCGGGCGGTGCCTCCTCGCGTCCCATCGCGATCCGGCCGGCCCGGGCGCCGGCCTCCGTCAGCGGCAGCCGTACCGTCGTCAGCGACGGCACCGCGTCGATGCTGAACGGCAGGTCGTCGAAGCCCGCCACCGACACGTCCTCCGGGATCCGCAGGCCGGAGTCGCGCAGGGCGGCGCACGCCCCCAGCGCGACGGAGTCGTTCGCCGCGACGACCGCCGTCAGCGACGGGTCACGCCGCAGCAGCTCCAGCGTCGCCTCGTAGCCGGACCGCCGGTCGTAGCGCCCGTGCACGGTCCACCGGGGGTCCTCCTCGATGCCGTGCGCGGCCAGCGCGGCCCGGTGCCCTTCCAGCCGGTGCCGGGTGGTCGTGCGCTCCTCGGGGCCCGCGATGTAGCCGAGCCGGCGGTGGCCGAGCCCGATGAGGTGCTCGGTCAGCTCCTGCCCGCCACCGCGGTTGTCGAAGGTCAGCGCGATCGCCCCGGTCTCCGGGGCCGGCGGGCGCCCGCACAGCACGACCCGCGTCCCGGCCTGCGCCAGTTTCCGCACCTTCGCGCCCATGGCCGCCTGGTGCTCCGCGTCCTCGATCGCCCCGCCGGTCAGCACCACGGCCGCGGCGCGCTGCCGTTGCAGCAGCGTGAGATACGTCAGTTCCCGCTCCGGGGAGCCGCCCGTGTTGCAGACCACCGCGAGCCGCTCCCCGCCCGCCCGGCCGCCCGGGCCGCCGATCTCGGCCTGGATCGCGCTCGCCATGATCCCGAAGAACGGGTCGGCGATGTCGTTCACCAGGATCCCGACCAGGTCGGAGGTGGCGGCGGCCAGGGCGCTGGCAGGCCCGTTGAGCACGTAGTCCAGCTCGTCCACGGCCTTCAGCACCCGCTCCCGGGTGGACGCGGCCACGGGGTAGTTCCCGTTCAGCACACGCGACACCGTCGCGGGCGAGACCTGCGCGCGGGCCGCCACGTCCGCCAGGGTCACCGTCATCTCGTCGTCCTCCGGTCGCGCATCTCGTCTCGTCTCCGCCCTCGTACACACCTGGACCACTGGTCATGGTTCCGGGCGGAACAGCACGTCGACCGCCCCCGCCCCGACGAACCCATGGCCAAGGTTCCGTGCAGACCTTAAGCCCCCGACCCCGACTTGTTCGCCCCCTCGAACAACTCGTCCTGGTCACGGTCTTGTCCGGAGCGCGGTTCAGAGGCTAGCTTCTTCCTACATAGAAAGCGCTTGCTGCAACGCTCACCAGTCCACGGGTGCCCCAGCGGGCCGCCCGTGAAGGGTGGGGCGTACGCGGCGCGACGACCGCGTACGAAGGGAACGACGTGACACGCAAGACGGTGCGTATCGCCATGAACGGCGTGACCGGGCGCATGGGCTACCGCCAGCACCTGGTCCGCTCCATCCTCGCCCTGCGCGAGCAGGGTGGCCTCGACCTCGGCGACGGCACCGTGCTGTGGCCGGAACCGATCCTGGTCGGCCGCCGGGAACACGCGCTGAAGGCGATGGCCGAGCGGCACGGGCTGGAGCACTGGTCGACGGACGTGGACGCGGTCCTCGCCGACGAGACGGTGGACATCTACTTCGACGCGCAGGTCACCTCCGCCCGCGAGGAGGCGCTGAAGAAGGCCATCGCGGCCGGCAAGCACGTCTACACCGAGAAGCCGACCGCCACCGGCCTCGACGGCGCCCTGGACCTGGCCCGACTTGCGAACGAGGCCGGCATCAGGCACGGCGTCGTCCAGGACAAGCTCTTCCTCCCGGGCCTGCTGAAGCTGAAGCGCCTGATCGACGGCGGCTTCTTCGGCCGGATCCTCTCCGTGCGCGGCGAGTTCGGCTACTGGGTCTTCGAGGGCGACTGGCAGCCTGCCCAGCGCCCCTCCTGGAACTACCGGTCCGAGGACGGCGGCGGCATCGTCGTCGACATGTTCCCGCACTGGGAGTACGTGCTGCACGAGCTGTTCGGCCGGGTGAAGTCCGTGCAGGCGCTGACCGCCACGCACATCCCGCAGCGCTGGGACGAGAACGACAAGCCCTACGACGCGACGGCCGACGACGCCGCCTACGGCATCTTCGAGCTCGACGGCGGCACGATCGCCCAGATCAACTCCTCCTGGGCCGTCCGCGTCAACCGCGACGAGCTGGTGGAGTTCCAGGTGGACGGCACCGAGGGCTCCGCGGTCGCGGGCCTGCGCAACTGCCGCGTCCAGCACCGCAGCGCCACCCCCAAGCCGGTCTGGAACCCGGACATCCCCGCCACGGAGGTCTTCCGCGAGCAGTGGCAGGAGGTCCCGGACAACACCGAGTTCGACAACGGCTTCAAGGCCCAGTGGGAGCTGTTCCTGCGGCACGTCTACGCCGACGCCCCCTACCACTGGGACCTGCTGGCCGGTGCCCGCGGTGTCCAGCTCGCCGAGCTGGGCCTGAAGTCCTCGGCCGAGGGCCGCCGTCTCGACGTACCGGAGATCGCGCTGTGACGATCCAGCTCCCCACCGCGGACGGGGGATTCAAGGCGTACGAACCCCGCCTCGAACCCCTCGCCGTCACGACCGGCACGCCCTTCACCTCCCGTACGGTCTTCTCGGCCGCCCATGTCGTCGCCGATCCGTTCGCGGACGTCTCCCCGGACTCCCCGGCCGCCGTCGACTGGGACGCCACCCTCGCCTTCCGCCGCCATCTGTGGTCCCACGGGCTGGGGGTCGCCGAGGCGATGGACACCGCCCAGCGCGGCATGGGCCTGGACTGGGCGGGCGCGGCCGAGCTGATCCGCCGCAGCGCCGCCGAGGCCAAGGCGGTCGGCGGGCTCATCGCCTGCGGTGCCGGCACCGACCAGATCGCCTCCGGTTCGCTCGCGGAGGTCCGCGCGGCCTACGAGGAGCAGCTCGCCCTCGTCGAGCAGTCCGGCGCCCAGGCCATCCTGATGGCGTCCCGGGCGCTCGCGGCGGCCGCCAAGGGCCCCGAGGACTACCTGGAGGTCTACGGCCATCTGCTGCGCCAGGCCGGCGAGCCGGTCATCCTGCACTGGCTGGGCCCGATGTTCGACCCGGCCCTGAAGGGCTACTGGGGCTCGTCCGACCTGGACACGGCGACGGACACCTTCCTGGAGGTCATCGCCGCCCACCCGGACAAGGTCGACGGCATCAAGGTCTCGCTGCTGGACGCCCGGCGCGAGATCGACATCCGCCGCCGGCTCCCGAAGGGCGTGCGCTGCTACACCGGCGACGACTTCAACTACCCCGAGCTGATCGCGGGCGACGAGCAGGGCTTCAGCCACGCGCTGCTCGGCATCTTCGACCCGCTGGGTCCGCTGGCGGCGCAGGCGGTCCGGGTCCTGGACACGGGCGACGTGCAGGGCTTCCGCAACCTGCTGGACCCCACGGTCGGCCTCTCCCGCCACCTGTTCCGGACCCCGACCCGCTTCTACAAGACGGGTGTGGTCTTCCTGGCCTGGCTGGCGGGCCACCAGTCGCACTTCACGATGGTCGGCGGCCTCCAGTCGGCCCGCTCGCTGCCGCACTTCGCGACGGCGTACGAACTGGCCGACGGGCTGGGGCTGTTCCCCGACCCCAAGCTGGCGGAAGAACGGATGAAGACGCTGCTGAGCATGTACGGGGTGAACCAGTGAGCGGGTCCTTGGAACGTTTCTCCATCAACCAGATGACGGTGAAGCAGCTGTCGCTGCCGGAACTGGTGGACGGCTGCGCCCGGTTGGGCATCCGCAACGTGGGGCTCTGGCGCGAGCCGGTGCGGGAGCACGGCCTGGAGGCCACCGCCAAGCTGGTCCGGGACGCGGGGCTGACGGTGACGACGCTGTGCCGGGGCGGCTTCCTCACGGCGATCGACCCGGCGGAGCGCGCCGCGGCCCTGGCCGACAACCGCCGCGCGATCGACGAGGCGGCGGCGCTGGGCACGGACACGCTGGTCCTGGTCTCGGGCGGGCTGCCCGCGGGCTCGAAGGACCTGCGCGGCGCCCGGGAGCGCATCGCGGACGCCCTGGCGGAACTCGGCCCGTACGCCGAGCGGCACGGGGTCCGGCTGGCGATCGAGCCGCTGCACCCCATGTTCGCCTCGGACCGCTGTGTGGTGTCGACGCTGGCGCAGGCCCTGGACCTCGCCGAACGCTTCCCGGCGCACCAGGTCGGCGTCACGGTCGACACGTACCACATCTGGTGGGACGACACCGCGCCCGCGCAGATCGCCCGGGCGGGTGCGGGCGGGCGCATCCACACCTTCCAGCTCGCCGACTGGACGACGCCCCTCCCGCAGGGCGTCCTCACCGGCCGCGGTCAGATCGGCGACGGGTCGATCGACATGCGGGAGTGGCAGGACCGCGTGGAGGCGGCCGGGTACACCGGTGCCATCGAGGTGGAGCTGTTCAACGACGTCCTGTGGGCACGGGACGGCCAGGAGGTGCTGGCCGAGACGGCGCAGAGGTTCATCGAACACACCCGCTGACCGGGCTGCCGCACCAGGCCCGCTGCCCCGCCCCGCCTGCCATGGGGGCGGGGCAGCGGCATGTCCGGGCCGAGGGTCCCGCCCGAGCACGGCCGGCACCGGCCCCGGCATCGGCATCGGCACCGGCCCCGGCATCGGCATCGGCATCGGCATCCGGGGTGTCCCCGCCGCTCCGGATGCACCCGTCCCCCTGGCGTGACAGGCTTTTCCCAAGGACTCGGCCGGTCGTACCGCTCTCGCTTCCCCTCGCCCTGATTCGGAGAGCAGCCATGGCCGACTTCCTCGTCAACACCACCAAGTCCGGCGACCAGCTCCAGCCCGCCGCCGACGCCCTGTTCGGCACGCAGTTCCTGGAGCTGTGGTCGGACGAGAGCGACTTCGTCATCAAGGGGCAGTTCCTGGCGGACGACGGCGACAAGCTCGGGGACGAGTTCGCGGTCAGCTCGCAGCCCTCCGACGGGCCCGGAGTGCGGCCGTTGTGGCCGTCCGTGCTGTCCGCCGGGATCAGCGGCCAGTTCGCCGTATGGCTGGAGACCCCGTTCGGGACGCCCGGGCCGAGCCCCTCCGTGAAGCTCCAGCGGTTCACCGAGGGCCGGAAGTCCGGTCCGGAGACGCTCGTCACGGCGGACGCGGACCCGAAGGTCCGGCCCTGCCTCGCGTTCATGATCGACGGTGGTGTGCTGGTCACCTGGGCGAGCCGGCGGCCCGACCAGCGCATCCGCGCGCGCCGGTTCCACGCGGACGGCAGCGCGGCCACACCGGAGTTCACGGTCAGCACGACCGAGGGCTTCCACGAGAAGCCCGCGGCCTCGATCCTCACCAACGGCAACGTGGTCGTCGCCTGGTCGACGGACCCCTCGGCGATCGGCGGCGGCCGGCTCACCCTGCGGTTCTTCGACTTCGAGGGCAACCCGGTGGGCGGGGAGATCCAGCCCGACGTCGGCGGCTTCACGGGGGTCAACGCGATCACCCTGCTCGACAGCGGCCGCTTCGTCGTCGCGCACATCGAGGGCATCCAGCCCAGCGACCTGGGCAAGCCGCAGACCACGATCGCGGCCAGCATCTTCCAGCCGGACGGCACCGAGACCTTCGACATCACGGCCGGCAACCCCCGGGGCTTCACCCGGAGCTCGCCGTCGCTGTCCCGGCTGCCCGGCGGGCGCTTCCTGATGGCGTGGGTGGAGGAGAGCGCGGACACGCACGACACCGTGCCGACGGTGCTGGCCAAGATCTGCTCGGACGGCCAGGGTTCACTCGGTGACCCGGTGCGGGTCAGCACGGCCGACCCCGGGCGGCGGTCCCACACCTGCACCGCGACGGCCTTCGGCAACGGACCGGAGAGCGTGCTCGTCACCTGGGACGACGACAGCCACCTGGACGGCGACACGGGCTTCGGCGTACGGGCCCGCACGTTCCACGTCAGCCCGCCCGGAATGCTGGTCGAGGCGTCCTAGCGGCGGCCGCCGGGTCCGGCGACACCGCGGAACGGCAACGCCATCTGCTCGTCCCCGCGGGGCATCCCTTCGCCGGGCGGACGGCCGTACGGCGGGAGGAGCTGGGCGGCGAGCGGTGGATCTGCCGGCCGCCGGGACGCGGGGCGCTGCCCGCCGGGGTGGAGGTGGCGCTCGATCCGATGCCGGTGCGGCGGCTGTCCGCGCTGTGGCGGGCGGGGGCGGCGCGGCGTCCGGCCATCGTGGAGTGCGTCCGGGTGCTCGGCGAGCAGTGGCCGAAGGTGGCGGCTCAGCCGCCCCGTTGACGCCCTGGTTCCTCCCGCGTACCGACTTGCGGAAATCCGGGCCGAGTCGGGAACCCGGCCCGGACCGTGCCCGTCCAATCGCAGGCCGCAGGAGAGTCACCGCGGTGCGGTGTCGGCCCTCGCCACTGGCTGCGATCGCTGACCACCCTCTCCGCCGTACCGCGGCAGGCGGCCCCACCGCCATCGGCGCGCCCCCCTCCAACCGCGCCGGTGGCGGCCCTTCGCTGTTGCTGCGCGTTCCCTTGACTGGCAGAAACTTCCCGGATATTGGTGACCTCTTGGAAGTTTCCTTCAGTGGATCCGAGCGGATCACCTCCGGAAGGAGCGCACGTGCACGACACCGGCACGGAAAGCACGGGAAACACCGCACAGCCCTCCAGACGCACCGTCCTCGCCGCCACGGCCGGCGTCACCGCCGCCCTCGCGGCCGCCGGGCCCGCGCACGCCGCCGCCCCGGACGACAGCCGGCTGCGCGCCCTCGTCTCCCGCATGACGCTGGAGGAGAAGGTCGGCCAGCTCTTCGTGATGCGGGTCTACGGCCACTCCGCCACGGCACCCGACCAGGCCGACATCGACGCCAACCTCAAGGAGATCGGGGTCCGCACGGCCGCCGAGCTGCTGGCGAAGTACCGGGTCGGCGGCATCATCTACTTCGCCTGGGCGCACAACACCCGCGAGCCGCACCAGATCGCCGATCTCTCCAACGGCATCCAGAAGGCCTCCCTGGAGCTGCCGCGCGGGCTGCCCGTGCTCATCTCCACCGACCAGGAGCACGGGATCGTCGCCCGGGTCGGCAAGCCCGCCACGCTGTTCCCGGGGGCCATGGCCGTCGGGGCGGGCGGGTCGCGCTCCGACGCCCGGACGCTCGGCCGGATCGCGGGCGCCGAGCTGCGGACGATGGGCATCCGCCAGGACTACTCCCCCGTGGCCGACGTGAACGTCAACCCGGCCAACCCGGTCATCGGCGTACGGTCGTTCGGCGCCGATCCGCGGGCGGTGTCCGCGCTGGTGGCCGCCGAGGTCGCCGGGTACCAGGGGTCCGGGGTCGCGGCGACCGCCAAGCACTTCCCCGGGCACGGCGACACCAACGTCGACAGCCACACCGGCTTCCCGACCATCACGCACAGCCGGGAGCTGTGGGAGAAGCTGGACGCTCCGCCGTTCCGGGCGGCGATCGCCGCGGGCATCGACTCGATCATGACCGCGCATCTGATGGTCCCGGCCCTCGACGACTCCGGCGACCCGGCCACCCTCTCCCGCCCGATCCTCACCGGCATCCTGCGCGAACGCCTCGGCTACGACGGGGTCGTGGTCACCGACTCCCTCGGCATGGAGGGCGTGCGCAGCAAGTACGGCGACGCCCGGGTGCCGGTCCTCGCCCTGAAGGCGGGCGTGGACCAGCTGCTCAACCCGCCCGACCTCGCCCTCGCCTGGAACGCCGTGCTGACCGCCGTGCGCGAGGGCGAGCTCACCGAGGCCCGGCTCGACGAATCGATCCTGCGGGTGCTGCGGCTGAAGTCCAGGCTGGGGCTGTTCCGTTCGCCGTACGTCGGTCACGCAGGGGTCGACCGGATCGTCGGGACGCGGGCGCATCTGGCGGCGGCCGACCGGATCGCCGAGCGGACGACCACGCTGCTCGTCAACGAGGGGCGGCTGCTGCCGCTGTCGCGCCGCCGGTACCCCAGGGTGCTGGTCGTCGGGGCGGACCCGGCGTCGCCGTCCGGCACGACGGGACCGCCCACGGGCGTGCTCGCGGGCGCGCTGAGCGAACTGGGCTTCACCGCCACGGCCCTGTCCACCGGCACGGCCCCGTCCGCGGCGACGATCGCCAAGGCGGTCGCGGCGGCACGGGACGCGGACGCGGTGGTGGCCGCCACGTACAACGTCACCGCAGGCAGCGGCCAGAGGGCACTGGTGGAGCAGCTCGTGGCGACCGGGAGGCCGGTCGTGGCGGTGGCGATCCGCAACCCCTACGACGTGGCCCAGCTGCCGTACGCGCCGGCCTGTCTGGCCACCTACTCCTGGACCGACGTCGAACTGCGGTCCGCGGCACGGGTGATCGCCGGGCGGGTGAAGCCGCGCGGCAGGCTGCCGGTGCCGGTGCAGCGGGCGGATGATCCGGAGCAGGTGCTGTACCCCGTCGGCTACGGGCTGTCGTACTAGACGTACGCCACAGCTCGGGCGCACCACCCCCAACGTGCGCAAACCGCCCCGTGTGTCTGGCGTGCGCCCGCTACGGCGGGTCACGCTGGGCGAGCACACTCGGGGGGACGGCGATGCGCGAGCGAAGTGGTGTGGGAGTGGTCTGCGGGCTCCTGGTCCTGCTCGGTGCGTTGCTGACCGGCTGCCAGAGTCCGGCGGGAGGCGTGGCGGAGGACGGCCGGCTGGGCGAGCAGACGACCGGGAGGGCCGGGGAGAGGGCAACGGTGTCACCGGCACCGACCCGGCCGTCGGGGTACGGGGCGGTGTTCCTCGCGGTCGGCGAGTGCAGTTCGTTCGGCACGACCAGCTTCACCGAGGTGCCGTGCAGCGGTGAGCGGGCGGCGGCCCGGGTCGCGGCGCGGCACGACGGCACGGTGCGGGACGGGCCGCGCTGCCCGTCGACCACCGACTTCGTGCTGCACATCAGCGAGCCGCGGCCCGCGTCCGACGAGGACGGCGACGGGGCGGTCCCGCGGGGCTACGCCTGTATGCGCAACCTCCAGCCGCCGCACCCCGGTGACCCGGGCGGCGGGGGCGGACCCCGCACGATCGTCGGCGACTGCGTCTACGGCTCCGGCGACGGGCAGGTCCGCGAGACGGCCTGCGACGGCACGGGACGGCGCGAGCCGCAGTACAAGGTGGTCCGGGCGGTCACCGAGCGGGCCGACTGCCCAGGCCCGACCGCGCTGTACGTCCGGCTGGGCGGGAAGCGGCCCGTGGGGTGCGCCCGGCCGCTGTGACACGGCCGGGCGCACCGGCACGCCTTACGGGCGCAGCGTCATCTCACGCTGCTGGTCGCGCTTGTCGAGCTTGGCGTCGAACTTCGCCAGCGGCTTGGCCGCCTGCGGGTCGGCCTGCACCGCGCCGGGGGCGACACCGGCCCAGTCGAGGATGCGGGCGGTGGCCAGCGCCTTCTGCTCGGGCACGAGGCCCGCGACGTTGGCGCCGTGGTTCATGCCGGGGGCGGTCATGACGTAGGAGTCCTTGGCGCCCTTGCCGACGCGGAAGGGCTCCGCGCCCCACGGGTCGTTCTGGCCGTAGACGAACAGCATCTGACGGGCGTTGTGCCGGACCCAGGTGTCCACGTCGCGCATCGCCGACGGCTGGAACTTCATCGGGATGTCCCGGGGGACGAAGTTGCGCGGCGGCTGGTAGCCGTAGCGGATGTACTGCTTCTCGACGTGCGGGAAGTGGATGGTCGGCGCGCCGAGCTGGGTGCCGGCCTGGTAGTAGTACGGCGTGTACGTGGTCAGGCCCTGGTCGGCGTAGGCGGAGAAGCCGGAGATCGTGTCGACGGAGTCCCAGATGGCGTCGTCGGTGGCGTTCTTGGCGTCGGCCGGGATCTGGTCGCAGTCGGCCAGCAGGCTGTACTGCCAGAAGCCCCACACGTAGTCGAGGACGGTCGCCTCGTAGGCCTTGTCCAGGCTGCCGATGGTGGTGAAGGTGAGGCCGTTCTCCTGCGCGAAGGCGGCGTACTTCTTCTCCAGCGGCTCGCGGCGCACCAGCGCCTCGCGCTGCACGGCGTTCAGCTTGTCGCGGCACTCCTTGGTGCCGACGCGGGCGAAGAAGCGGTCGTAGGCCGAGTCCTCCTTGTTCACCACGTCGTTGGGGGCGACGTAGGCCACGACGCCGTCCATGTCCCGGGGGTAGAAGCGCTCGTAGTAGGTGGCGGTCATGCCGCCCTTCGAACCGCCGGTGGAGATCCAGTTCTTCGAGTAGATGCCCTTCAGGGCCTTGAAGACGCGGTGCTGGTCGCTGGCCGCCTGCCAGATGTCCAGCTTGGACCAGTCGGCGGGGGCGGGCCGGGACGGGGTGAAGAAGCGGTACTCCAGGGAGACCTGGTTGCCGTCCACGATCTGGGTGGGCTCGCTGCGGCGGGGCGTCGTGGAGACGTTGTAGCCGCTGGTGAAGAACACCGTGGGGCGCGAGACGTCCTTGTGCAGCACGGTGATGCGCTGCTGGAACGTGCCCTTGGAGGGCTTGTGGTGGTCGACCGGCTGCGTGTAGTTCAGGACGAAGAAGCGGTAGCCGGTGTACGGCTTCTCCTCGACCAGGCTCATGCCCGGTATGGAGAGCAGCCTCTCCTTGATGTCGGTGGTGCCGGCGGCGTCGGCGGCGGTGGCCGCTCCCGCCGTGCCCAGTGTGCCTATGAGCACCGTGAGCGCCAGCAGCCATCTGAGCGCCTTGCGCATGCGCACTCCCCTGTGAGACAGATGTGCGCCGGAAGCTAGCGGACCAACTCACCGGAGCACCAGGGGACATAGGGAAAACCCTGTGCGCGGGGGCGTGTTCACCGGGCGCGGGAGCTCAGCAGAGGATCCAGCCGGAGCTGTACTTCCCCCTGCCGACCTGCCCCTTGAGCCAGACGCAGCGGCGCCCGGCGTGCACGGTCACCGGGCCCGCGTGGTGGGCGTACGTGCCCGTGTCGACGACGGGCCGGTTGCCGCGCGCCTGCACGCTCACCGACATCTTCCGCGGGGCGCCGGGCCTCTTGGGGAGGGTGACGGCGCAGACGTAGCCGCCGCGCTTGTAGACGAGCACGGTCCCGGTGGAGAACGGCAGGGTGCGGACCTTGCGGCCGGGGCAGAGCGCGGTGGCGGCCTGTGCGTCACCTGGAGCCGCGACGGCGAGCAGGCCGGACGCGGTCAGCACGGCCAGCCCGAGCGCGAGCCGCCGGCGTATCGCTCCACTGTGCACTGTCGTCCTCCCGTACCGCGTTGTCCGCGACCATCGGCGTACGCATGTACGGACGCATGACGTATGTCGGATGGTTGCACGAGCGTTATGAAAACGCGGCGCGGCGACGCCGTTCAGCGGGACGCGCCGACCGGCTCCTCCGGCTCGGGTGCGCCGATGAAGGTCCGCCACAGTTCCGCGTACCGGCCCTCGCGTGCGAGGAGTTCCTCGTGCGTGCCGTCCTCGATGACCCGGCCGTGGTCCATGACGACGACACGGTCGGCGCGGGCGGCGGTGGTGAGGCGGTGGGCGACGACGAGGGTGGTGCGGCGGCCCGCGAGCCGGTCGGTGGCCTGATTGACCTGCGCCTCCGTGGCCAGGTCCAGGGCGGCCGTGGCCTCGTCGAGCAGCAGCACGTCCGGGTCGACCAGTTCGGCGCGGGCCAGCGCGATCAGCTGGCGCTGCCCGGCGGACAGGTTGCGCCCGCGCTCGGCGACCTGGTGGAGGTAGCCGCCCTCCAGTGTGGCGATCATGTCGTGCGCGCCGACCGCCCGGGCCGCCGCCTCGACCTGGGCGTCGGTGGCGTCCGGCCGGCCGTAGGCGATGGCGTCGCGGACCGTGCCCTGGAAGAGGTACGCCTCCTGCGGGACGACCCCCAGACGGTGCCGGTACGAGGTGAGGTCGAGGGCCCGCAGATCGGTGCCGTCGACGGTGACGCGGCCGTCGGTGGGGTCGTAGAAGCGGGCCACGAGCTTGACGAGGGTCGACTTGCCCGCTCCGGTCTCGCCGACGAAGGCGACGGTCTGCCCGGCGGGGATGCGCAGGTCGACCCCGCCCAGCGCCTCTTCACCGTCGCCGTAGGCGAAGCGCACGTCCTCGAAGGCGATGTCGCCCCGCAGGGACCGGACCTCCAGGGGCTCGTCGGCGGACTTCGTCGACGTCGGCTCCCGGAGCAGCTCCTGGATGCGGCCCAGCGACACGGTCGCCTGCTGGTAGCCGTCGAAGACCTGGGAGAGCTGCTGCACGGGCGCGAAGAACAGGTCGATGTAGAGCAGGTACGCCACCAGCGAGCCGATGGCGAGGGTCCCGTCGTCGACCCGGGCCCCGCCCACGATCAGCACGGCCGCGGCGGCCACCGAGGAGAGGAACTGCACGAACGGGAAGTACACCGAGATCAGCCACTGGCCCCGGATGCGGGCCTCGCGGTAGCTGTGGCTGCGCTCGGTGAACCGCCGCCCGCCGTCCCGCTCGCGCCGGAAGGCCTGCACGATCCGCAGCCCGGACACCGACTCCTGGAGGTCGGCGTTGACCACCGACACGCGTTCGCGGGCCAGCTCGTACGCCTTCACGCTCGCCCGGCGGAAGAAGAACGTGGCGATGATCAGCGGCGGCAGCGTCGCAAAGACGACCAGCGCCAGCTGCACGTCGATCACGAGCAGCGCGACCATGATGCCGAAGAAGGTGACGACCGAGACGAAGGCCGTGACCAGGCCCGTCTGGAGGAACGTCGACAGCGCGTCCACGTCGGTCGTCATCCGGGTCATGATCCGCCCGGTCAGCTCGCGCTCGTAGTAGTCGAGCCCGAGGCGCTGGAGCTGGGAGAAGATCTTCAACCGCAGCGAGTACAGGACCCGCTCGCCGGTACGGCCGGTCATCCGGGTCTCGCCGATCTGGGCCGCCCACTGCACGACCACCGTCAGCAGCCCGAGCAGGGCCGCCGCCCACACCGCGCCGAGCGCGGCCTGGGTGACGCCCGAGTCGATGCCGTGCCGGATCAGCACGGGCAGCAGCAGGCCCATGCCCGCGTCGGTGGCGACCAGGGCGAGGCTGACCAGCAGCGGCAGCCCGAAGCCGCGCAGCAGCCGGCGCAGGCCGTAGGACTCCTCCGGCTGGACGGCCTTCGCCTCGTCGACGTCGGGGACGTCGGTGGCCGGGGGCAGCGCCTCGACCTGGGCGAGCAGCTCGGGGGTGGCGGGGCTCTCCGCGAGGGCGGTGTCCTTGCGCTCACGGTCACCGGTCCACAGGCGTGGCGTGACCCCGCGCTCGGCGTCGAACTCGGCGTCCAGCTCGTCCCGGACGGAGGTGTCCTCCTGAGGGGAGGCGGGCTGGGTGTGGCCCGGGGAGACCGCGCCCAGCTCGTCGGGGTCGGTGAGCAGGCGCCGGTAGAGGGCGGAGCGCTCCTGGAGCTCGTCGTGGGTGCCGATGTCGGCGAGGCGGCCGCCGTCCAGGACGGCGATGCGGTCGGCGAGGTTCAGGGTGGAGCGGCGGTGCGCGATCAGCAGGGTCGTACGGCCCCGCATGACGCCCTTGAGCGCCTCGTGGATCTCGTGCTCGACCCTCGCGTCCACGGCGGAGGTGGCGTCGTCCAGGACCAGCAGCCGCGGGTCGCTGAGGATGGCGCGGGCGAGGGCGACGCGCTGGCGCTGACCGCCGGAGAGGGTGAGGCCGTGCTCGCCGACGGTGGTGTCGTAGCCGTCGGGCAGCTCGGCGATGAAACGGTCCGCCTGGGCGGCGCGGGCGGCCTTCTCGATCTCCTCCTGGGTGGCGTCCGGGCGGCCGTAGGCGATGTTGTTGCGGACCGTGTCGGAGAACAGGAAGGAGTCCTCCGGGACGAGGCCGATCGCGGCGCGCAGCGACCGGGTCGTCAGCTCGCGCACATCGTGCCCGCCGACCAGGACGGCACCGCGGGTGACGTCGTAGAAGCGCGGCAGCAGGAGGGAGACCGTGGACTTGCCGGAGCCGGAGGAACCGACGACGGCGAGGGTCTCGCCGGGGCGGATCTCGAAGGAGAGGCCGTCCAGGACGGCACTGGTCGTGCCGTGGGCCCCGTCGTAGCCGAAGGACACGTCGTCGAACTCGACCGTCGCCGGGGCGTCGGCGGGCAGGTCCTTGTGGCCGTCCTCGATCGACGGCTCGGTGTCGATCAGCTCCAGGACGCGCTCGGTGCCGGCGCGGGCCTGCTGGCCGACGGTGAGCACCACCGCGAGCATGCGGACCGGGCCGACCAGCTGGGCGAGATAGGTGGAGAAGGCGACGAACGTGCCGAGCGTGATGTGCCCGCGCACCGCCAGCCAGCCGCCGAGCGCGAGCATCGCGACCTGGCCGAGGGCGGGGACGGCCTGGAGGGCCGGGGTATAGACGGAGTTCAGGCGGATGGTGCGCAGCCGGCCCGCGAACAGCCGGCGGCCGACCTCCCGGAGCTTGCCGGTCTCCTGCTCCTCCTGCCCGAAGCCCTTCACCACGCGTACGCCGCTGACGGCGCCGTCGACCACGCCCGCGACGGCGGCGGCCTGGGCCTGGGCGTACCAGGTGGAGGGGTGCAGCCGGGTGCGGCTGCGCTTGGCGATCCACCACAGGGCGGGGGCGACGGCCAGAGCGACCAGGGTGAGCGGCACGGACAGCCACGCCATGATCGCCAGGGAGATCAGGAAGAGCATGAAGTTCCCGATGGTCATCGGGAGCATGAAGAGCAGGCCCTGGATCAGCTGGAGGTCGCTGGTGGCGCGGCCGACGACCTGGCCGGTGGACAGCTCGTCCTGGCGGCGGCCGTCGAGCCGGGTGATGGTGCCGTACATCTCGGTCCGCAGGTCGTGCTGGACGTCGAGGGCGAGACGGCCGCCGTAGTAGCGGCGGACATAGGTGAGGACGTAGACGACCAGGGCGGCGGCGACGAGGAGGCCGGCCCAGGTGGTCATGTCCTTGGTGTGGTCACTGATGACGTCGTCGATGATCACCTTGGTGATCAGGGGGACGAGGGCCATCACGGCCATGCCGGCCAGCGAGGATCCGAGGGCGAGCACGACGTCCTTCGGGTGGCGCCACGCATAGGCCCACAGTCGTCGAGCCCATCCCCGTTTCGGTGTCACACCGGTGCCTTCCGTCCGTCCTGAGCTGCCGGAAGGCGTCAACATGCGCGAGGGCGGATTTCATCCCGCCGTAACAATTCCTCCACGGGGGAGGTCGGCCGTTCCGGTGAGTGGGCCACACGGAGAGCCACTCGCCCGCCTTGTGGTCGTTTGCCCGGATATGGAAAACATTCTTCCCCCCGCCCTCTACACCATCCTCGCCTTCGTCAGGAGGCTCCTGGACGTCCTCGGCTAGGCCTCGTCAGCTCGCCGCCAGGTCCCTGTGGACGACCTTGGCCACGGCCTGGATGGTGGCGATGCCGTAGTTCATGGTGCTGTTGCCGTGGGACAGCACGGTCATCACGTAGTCGTGGCCGCCACCCTTGAACGCGCCGACGCTGTGCACCCGCCAGCCGTTCGTGGAGCGCTGCAGCCAGCCGTTCTTGACGGCCACCGAGACGCCTGAGGGCACTCCGTACGGGGTGCCCCAGCGCTGGGACGAGACGACCTGGCCCATCAGCTTGACGATGTAGGCGCGGGAGTTGTCGCTGAGGACCGCGTTCTTGGCGGTGAGGAGCTTCAGCAGCTTCTGCTCGTCGGTGACGGTGATCTGCGTCAGACCCCAGTAGCCGTTCGCTCCGGGCGTGGTCTGCGTCATGCCGGCGGCCTTGAGGAAGTTCTTGATCTTCGTCATGCCGAGCTGCTTCCACAGGGTGGAGGTCGCCGCGTTGTCCGACTTGGTGATCATCGCCTTGGCGAGGGTGTTCTCGCGGTCGGTGAGGTACCGGTTGCTCTTCTTCGCGTCCCACAGCAGCGTGGCGAGGACGGTGACCTTGACGACACTGGCCGAGTCGTAGGCGGAACTCGCGCGCAGAGTGCAGGTGGTGTCGGTGCTGCGGTCGTAGAGACCGACGGCGACCGTGCCCTTGCGGGTGGCGAGCGCGGCGGTGATGTCCTTCTTCAGCTTGGCGGCGAGCCCGGCCTTGGCGGACGTGCAGGTCACGGCCGGCGGGGCAGCGGCGGCAGGGGTGGCGGCGGCGACGAGCGGCACGAGAACGCCCGTACCCACGGCCGCCGAGAGCACTCTCGCGCGGCGGGATATCCCAGAAGTCATGCCCCCCTTGACTCCCGGACGCGAGCGAATGGTTGTAGGGGGTGACGAAGGCTTGTACGAGTCGTTACCGGAGGCCGCCCGGTTTCACAGGCGGCGGCCGGCGGGGGCTCCTCCGTCAGCTCCGAGGTCACGGCATGGGTGCGGAGGCACGGCACCGCGGTGCAGGAGAGCGACTACAGCAACAGTACGAGTACGGCCTCCGGCAACGGCTCCGAATCCTCTTCGCAGTCCGGCCAGTCCGCCGTCTACCGCCTGGACGCGTCCGACGTCAGCCGACCCGACCCGGCCGCACACCACTAAACGGCCCCGGCCTCTCGGTCCGGGGCCGTTCCCGCGTCCCGGATCATGTACACGGGTGTCCGGCGAACGGGTGAAGGGAAACGCAACGGTGGGCTACTGCCTCGAGATGAGCACCGGCGACATGAGAACGGTGGTGCGGCTCCTCACGGCGGTGGAGCGGACCGAGCAGCAGGAGCGCACACTCGCCCGGGTGCGCACGGAGTGCGAGCGGACCGACGCCCGCTTCCGGGAGCAGGGCATCGACCTCGACGTCTCCATCAGCCGGGCCCTGGAGGAGCTGATCGACGGCACCCCGAGCACCGATCTCTGCCCCGCGTACAGCTACGCCTTCTATCATGCGGTCGCGGCGCACTTCTCCGACCCCACCGACCTCGGCGCCTGGCGCCGGCCCGCGTGGTTCCGCGCCATGGACGACGAACTGGCCCGGCACGGCGTACCGTCCGACCTCCTCCCGGGCACGTTCCTGTTCAGCGGCCCGCCGCTGCGGCTGCCCCACCCCGGCGACACGGTCCCGGCGATCGGCACGCTGCCGGCCGGGGCCGCCGCCGGCCTCGCCGACGCCTACACGCGCGTCCTCGACCGTCTGGACCCCGAATTCCGGGGCGCGGCCCGCCGGTTCGTCGACGCCATGCGGTTCGAGGCGGAGGAGTGGGAGAGCGCGCGGCAGCTCGGGACGAACCCCGACACGCTGCTCTTCTGGTTCCACTGACCTCTGCCGGAACTCCTGCCGCCCACTTCCCGCCGAGACACTCGCGGTCGACAGCCTCCAGGACCTGTCCGGCCGGCGCTCACCCCAGGTGCGTGGGCGCGAACATCCGCAGCACCGCCGGGAGCAGGACCACCGAAGGCCCGGGCGCCGCGAGCGCCTTGGCGAGGTCCTGCTCCAGTGTCTCCGGAGTCGTCCTGACCCCGGGGACGCCGAAGGACTCCGCCAGGGCCACGTAGTCCGGCCGGGACAGTTCCGTCGCGGTCGCCTCGCCGAAGGCGTCGTTCATGTACTCGCGCAGGATGCCGTAGCCGCCGTCGTCCACGATCAGCCAGGTGACGTTCAGGTCGTACTGGCGGGCCGTCGCCAGCTCGGCGATGGAGTACAGGGCCCCGCCGTCGCCGGAGACGGCGAGGACCGGCCGGGTCGGATCGGCCGCCGCCCCGCCCAGTGCCGCCGGGAAGGCGTAGCCGAGACCGCCCGCGCCCTGGGCGGAGTGCATGTGGTTGGGGCCCTTGGCGTCGAAGGCCGACCAGGCCCAGTAGGCGAGGATCGTCATGTCCCAGAAGGACGGGGAGTCGGCGGGCAGCGCCCTGCGGACGGACGCCAGCACGTCCTGCTCCAGAGTGAGTTCCTGGGCGGCGATGCGCTCGCCGACCTTCGCGAGCACCTCCCGGACGCGCTCCGGGGCTCCCGGGTCATGCCGTTCGGACACCGTCTCCAGCAGCGCCTGCAGCGCGAGGCGGGCGTCCGCGTGGATGCCCAGCGCCGGGTGGTTGGACTCCAGTTTGCCGAGGTCGGCCTCGATCTGGACGACCCGGCCGCGCGGCTTGAACGTGTGGTAGTTCGAGGAGAGTTCACCGAGGCCGGAGCCGACGACCAGGAGGACGTCGGCGTCCTCCAGGAAGTCGGTGGTGTGCCGGTCCTCGATCCAGGACTGGAGCGACAGCGGGTGGTTCCAGGGGAAGGCGCCCTTGCCGCCGGGGGTGGTGACCACCGGTGCCTGGATCAGTTCGGCGAGCTGCCGCAGCTTGCCCGAGGCGTCCGCCCGGACCACTCCGCCGCCCGCGATGATCGCCGGGCGTTCGGCATGAGACAGCAAGTGGGCGGCCAGCGCCGTCAGTTCGGGGCGCGGCGGCAGCTCCTCGGGAAAGGCGTCGCCGCCCGTCACGACCGGGATCGCCGTCTCGGCGAGCAGCACGTCCTGCGGGATCTCCACCCACACCGGGCCGTGCGGGGCGGTCAGGGCCGACCTCCAGGCCGCCTCGATCGCGGAGGGGATCTGGGACTGGGTGCGGACGGTGTGGACGGACTTGACCACGCCGCGGAAAGAGGCGGCCTGGTCCGGGAGTTCGTGGAGGTAGCCGTGCCGGCCGCCGCCCAGGCCCGCCGTCGGGACCTGGCTGCTGATCGCCAGCACGGGCGCGGAGGCCGCCGCCGCCTCCTGGAGAGCGGCCAGGGAGGTCAGGGCCCCCGGGCCGGTCGACAGCAGCAGCGGCGCGGCCTCACCGGTGATCCGGCCGTAGGCGTCCGCCGCGAACCCGGCGTTGTTCTCCACCCGCAGGCCGATGTACCTCAGGTCCGAGCGGCGCAGCGCGTCGAACATGCCGAGGGCGTGCTGGCCGGGCAGGCCGAAGACGGTCGTGGCGCCCAGCCCGGCCAGCGTCTCCACGACCAGGTCTCCGCCGTTGCGGCCGGGAGGAGGATTGAGGGCGGCCTCCGTCTGGGCGGGCGTGGGGCGGAGCACCAGGTCGTGGTCGTGAGTCACTTCGCTTCCGAGTCCTTCCGGGCCGCGGCGATCTGGCGCGACATGATCGTGGTCAGTTCATAGGCGGTGTGCGACGCGGCCACCGACGTGATCTCCGCGTGGTCGTACGCGGGAGCCACCTCGACGACGTCGGCCGACACCAGGTTGCAGGATGCCAGGCCGCGCAGGATCTCCAGCAGTTCGCGCGAGGTCATGCCGCCGGCCTCGGGGGTGCCGGTGCCGGGGGCGTGGGCCGGGTCGAGGCAGTCGATGTCGATGGAGATGTACAGCGGCCGGTCGCCGATGCGCTGGCGGAGCTGGTCGGCGACCTCGTCGGCGCCGCGCCGGTAGACGTCGGCCGAGGTGACGATGCCGAAGCCCATCTTCTCGTCGTCGGTCAGGTCCTGCTTGCCGTACAGCGGGCCGCGCGTGCCGACGTGCGACAGGGCGGAGGTGTCGAGGATGCCCTCCTCGACCGCACGGCGGAACGGGGTGCCGTGCGTGTACTCGGCGCCGAAGTAGGTGTCCCAGGTGTCGAGGTGGGCGTCGAAGTGGAGCAGGGCGACCGGGCCGTGCTTCTTGGCGACCGAGCGCAGCAGGGGCAGCGCGATGGTGTGGTCGCCGCCGAGGGTCATCAGACGGGCGCCGGTGCCGAGCAGGTCGTCGGCGGCGGCCTCGACGGTCTCGACGGCCTCGTTGATGTTGAACGGGTTGACGGCGATGTCGCCGCCGTCCGCGACCTGGGCGAGGGCGAACGGGGAGGCGTCCTGCGCCGGGTTGTACGGGCGCAGCAGCCGGGACGCCTCACGGATTGCGTTGCCGCCGAAGCGGGCGCCCGGCCGGTACGAGACGCCCGAGTCGAACGGCACGCCCACGACCGCGACATCGGCCCGGCCGACCTCGTCCAGCCGGGGCAGCCGGGCGAAGGTCGCCGGCCCCGCGTACCGGGGGACGCGGGAGGAGTCGACGGGCCCGCGCGGAGTCTCGTTGCTGCTCATGAGGTAATGCTCTCTTTCCCACGCTTCATCGCGTGTGTACCGCTATGCACTGCTTGTTCTACGACTCTACTGGGGAGCGGCGACCGGCTCGGACGCGCGTTCGGGAGAGCGGCCCGCGAGCCGCTCGCGCCAGGCGGTGAGGACGGCGGCGTCGGTGGCGGGGGTGGCCAGGGAGACTGCCACGTAGGCGGCGAGAGAGGCGAGCAGGCCGTAGTAGACGGGCTCGTTGGCGAGGATGCCGTACGTCGCCATCAACACGACGACCGCGAGTCCGCCGACCACCACGGAGGCGAGGGCGCCGTACACGGTGCCGCGCTTCCAGACCAGCCCGCCCAGGATCGGCACCAGCAGTCCGCCGACGAGGAGGTTGTAGGCGACGGTCAGGGCCTCCACGACGTTGTCGATCGCGATGGCCGTGCAGATGACCGCGAGCCCCATGATCAGGATGAAGAGACGGTTGCCCTTCACCTCGTCGTGGTCGTCCGCGTTCCCGGCGGGCGCCTTGCCGAGGCCCCGCAGCCGGGACCAGATGTCGTTGTTGGCGACGGTCGCGCAGGCGATCAGCGCGCCGGAGGACGTCGACATCACCGCGGCGAGGGCGGCGGCCAGCACCAGGCCGCGCACTCCGACGGGCAGTTCGTCCTTGACGATGGTCGCGAAGGCGTCGTCCGGGCTGCCGAGCTTGGGGTACAGCACCTTGGCCGCGGTGCCGATGACGGCACCGGCGAGGGCGTAGGCGAGGCAGTAGGTGCCGGCGACGGTCCCGCCCCACTTGGCGGTGCTGTCGCTGCGGGCGGTGAAGACGCGCTGCCAGATGTCCTGCCCGATGAGCATGCCGAAGGTGTAGATCAGCACGTAGGTGAAGATCGTCTCGCCGCCGATGCCGAGCGGGTCGAAGTACTCGGTGGGCAGCTGCGCCTTCATCTCGCTGAACCCGCCCGCCTTCACGACGGCGATGGGCAGCAGCAGGAGCAGCACACCGATGGTCTTCACGACGAACTGCACCATGTCGGTCAGGGTGATCGACCACATGCCGCCGAGGGTGGAGTACGCGACGACGATCGAGCCGCCGAGGACGATGGCGACCGCGCGGTTCATGTCGAACAGGACGTCGAAGATCGTGGCGTAGGCGATGGTCGAGGTGACCGCGAGCATCAGCGTGTAGGCCCACATCACGACACCGGAGATGATCCCGGCGCGGCCGCCGCCGTAGCGCAGGTCGAGCATCTCGGAGACGGTGTAGACCTTCAGCCGGGCGATGCGGGCGGAGAAGAAGACGGACAGGGCGAGCAGGCCGAGGCCGATGGTGAAGACCATCCAGGCGCCGGACAGGCCGTACTGGTAGCCGAGGCCCACACCGCCGATGGTGGAGGCGCCGCCGAGGACGATCGCCGCCATGGTGCCGGAGTACATGGCCGGGCCGAGGCGGCGGCCGGCCACGAGGAACTCGCTCTTGGAGCGGGCGCGGCGCATGCCCCACCAGCCCATGGCCAGCATGCCGGCCAAATACACGACGATGACGGCGTAGTCGATGGCCATGAGGCCCTCCTTCGATCAGTGTCGCCGGCGGCTGACGAGGACTGACCTTAGGTGGCTGGAAAGCGACTGCGAAGTGTACGTTTCATCCATTGGAGCCGGTGCTGGATGGAGGGAACGCACACCATGCCGGAACCGGCGGTTCCGCCCACCCCGCCCGTCCCGCTGACCGCGCTGCTGGCCCGCGAGGACCTGGCACTGCGGCAGATCGCGGGACCGCCCGCCGAGGACGTCGTCGTCCACTGGGTGCACACCTCGGAGATGGCCGACCCCTATCCGTATCTGCTCGGCGGTGAGCTGCTGCTCACCGCAGGCGTGCACATCCCGCCGGGGGCGGGCCCGGAGACCTCGTACTTCGACGACTACGTCTCCCGGATCGTGGCCGCGGGCGGCGCGGCCCTCGGCTTCGGGGTGGCGCCGGTGCACGACACGGTGCCGGAGGCACTGGTCGCGGCCTGCGCCTCGCACGGCCTGCCCCTGCTGGAGGTGCCGCCCCGGACCACCTTCTCGGGCGTGGCCCGCGCGGTCTGGCAGCTGATGGCCCGGGCCCGTCTCGCCGAACTCCGCCATGTCACCGACGCCCAGCAGGGCCTCGCCACCGCCGCGTCCCGCCCCGACCCGGTCCCGTCCGTGCTCCGCCAACTCGCCCAGCGGCTGGGCGGCTGGGCGGTGCTGTACGGGCCGGAGGGGACGGAGATCGCGGGGGCGGGGCGGGAGCCCGGGGACGGGGCCCGGGGTGCGCTGACGCGGCTCGCGCAGGTGGTACGGCCTGCCGACGGCCCCGGTGAGCGGCCCGCCCCCGCCTCCGCCACCGACTCCGTCGCCGGACTGCACCTCGCCGCCTACGGTCTGGGCGCCGGGCACGGGTTCGTGCTCGGGGTCGCCGCGCCGCAGCGGACCGCCGGCGACCACACCGTCGCCTCCGTCGCGGCCGTGCTGCTGTCGTTGCTGACCGGCGAGCAGCAGAGCGGCACCGGGGCCGCCCGGTCCTCCGCGCTGGTGCGGATGCTGCTGGGCGTCTCCCCCGAGGAGGTCGCGCCGCTGCTCGGCGAGGGGCCGTGGGTCGTCGTGCGGGCCCGGCCGGACGGGGACGGCGCCCCCGACCCCGTCGCGGCCTCCGCGCTCGGCGCCGCGCTCGGGTCCGCGCTGGTCGACCCGGCGGGGGACGTCGTACGGGTCCTGGTCCCGGCCGACCGGGCGCCGGGCGCCCCGCTGCCCGGCTGGACCCTGGGCGTCAGCGCCGCCGTGGCGCCGGAGGAGTGGCCCATGGCGGACACCCAGGCCGCCCGCGCCCTGGCCCAGGCCCGCGCCACCCGCGCCCCGCTGCTCCGGCACGGCGCACGCCCCGCCCTCGCCGACCTGGTCCCGCCCGGCGAGGCGGCGGCCCACGCCCGCGCCCTGCTCGCCCCCGTCACGGCCCACCCCGCGCTCACCGAGACCCTGCGCACCTGGCTCTCCCTGCACGGCAGCTGGGACCGCACGGCCGTCGCCCTGTCCGTGCACCGCAACACCGTGCGCCAGCGCATCACCCGCTGCGCGGCCCTGCTCGCGACGGACCTCGACGACCCGGACGTACGGATGGAACTCTGGTTCGCGCTGCGGCACATCTGAGTACGGCACATCTGAGTACGTGAGCGGTGTGCCGCTGAGTACGTGACGCACGTCCCAGCGCGCGATACGCCAGGGACGCCCGCGGTCGGCTGCCTCACAATGGTTGTCATGCCGATATCCGGGACACCCAGCCGCGCCGAACTCGTCGAACACCTCGTCAGGACGCGCATCGCGGGCGACGTCGCCACCCCCCGCGAGAACAACCTCTCCCACTACCGCAAGCTCGCGAACGGCGACCGCCACTACTGGCTCGGGCTGGAACTCGGCGACCGCTGGAGCGACGAGCAGGACGTCCTCGCGGTGATGGCGGAGCGGGTCGGTGTGAACGACGACCCCGAATACCGGTACGGCCAGGACACCATCGACCCGGAGCTGACCGTCGACGGTCTGGAGCGGATGGCCGGGCGGCTGCGCAAGGCGGCGGACGGGCAGCAGCGCGTCCTGTTCGCCACCGGCCACCCCGGTGGCCTCCTCGACGTGCACCGCGCGACCGCGGCGGCGCTGCGCGCGGCCGGCTGCGAGATCGTCGTCATCCCCGACGGGCTGACGACCGAGGAAGGCTACGTGATGCAGTTCGCGGACGTGGCGGTCCTGGAGCACGGCGCCACCCTGTGGCACACCCACTCGGGCGAACCCATGAAGGCGATCCTGAAGGGCCTGGAGCGCGAGGGCCGCCCGCTGCCCGACCTGGTCGTCGCCGACCACGGCTGGGCGGGCTACGCGGGCCGGCACGGCGTCGACTCCGTCGGCTACGCCGACTGCAACGACCCGGCCCTGTTCATCGCCGAGGCCGAGGGCACGGTGCAGGTGACGGTGCCCCTCGACGACCACGTGATCAGCCCCCGCCACTACGACCCGATGACGGCGTACCTGCTGGCGGCGGCGGGGCTGGACTGACCGGCGGACGGCGGTGCCCGGCGCCCCGGGCACACCCGCGACTCGTCGAGGATGCCGTCGGCGTGGAAGCGCGAGCGCGGGTGCCACCGGGGGCAGGTCGCGCCCCAACCGGCCGAGCACTCTCAGCTCGGCGGCCGCACACGCTCAGCAGGGGAACGCGCACGGCTCAGCAGGGGGAATCCGCACGGCTCAGCGCGGAACGCGCACGACGCCCTCCTGGATGACCGATACGGCGAGCCGGCCGTCCTGGGTGTAGATGCGGGCCTGGCCGAGGCCGCGGCCGCCGGACGCCGAGGGCGACTCCTGGTCGTACAGCAGCCATTCGTCGGCGCGGAAGGGCCGGTGGAACCACATGGCGTGGTCCAGTGAGGCCCCGACGACGTCGCCGACCGCCCAGCCGCCGCGGCCGTGCGCGAGCAGGACCGAGTCGAGCAGGGTCATGTCGGAGACGTAGGTGGCGAGGACGATGTGCAGCAGGGCGCTGTCGAGCGGCCCGTCTAGCTTGCCGTTGGTGCGGAACCACACCTGGGAGTGCGGCTCGCGGGGCTCTCCGTACTGCCCGTAGGGCGGCTCCTCGACATAGCGCAGGTCGATGGCCTCGCGGGCGGCGAGGAAGTGCTCGACGACCTTGGGGTCGAGGTGGTCGTAGCCGCGGAACCGGTCCTGCGAGGTGGGCAGAGCCGCCGGGTCCGGGGCGGGCGGCATGGGCGCCTGGTGGTCCATGCCCTCCTCGTGCTCCTGGAAGGACGCGGACAGCGAGAAGATCGGCCGGCCGTGCTGGACCGCCACCACCCGCCGGGTGGTGAAGGAGCGGCCGTCGCGGATGCGCTCGACGTCGTAGACGATGGGCGCGCCGGGGTCGCCCATGCGCAGGAAGTACGCGTGGAGCGAGTGGGGCGGCCGGTCCGCCGGGACGGTACGCCCGGCGGCGACCAGCGCCTGGGCCGCGACCTGGCCGCCGAAGACCCGGGGGACCACGGCGGACCGGGACTGGCCGCGGAAGATGTTCTCCTCGATCCGCTCGAGGTCGAGCAGATCGAGGAGATCCTGGAGTGCCTGGCTCATGAAGTCAGTTGTATATGCCAGTCGTTACCGGGGGCTTACAGGCCCATGTTCTTGGCGATGATCGACTTCATGATCTCGCTGGTGCCGCCGTAGATGCGGTTGACGCGGTTGTCCGCGTACAGGCGGGCGATCGGGTACTCGTTCATGAAGCCGTAGCCGCCGTGCAGCTGGAGGCAGCGGTCGATGACGCGGTGGGCGACCTCGGTGCAGAACAGCTTGGCGCTCGCGGCCTCGGCGGGGGTGAGCTCACCGGCGTCCAGGGCCTCGGTCGCGCGGTCGGCGACGGCCTCGGCGGCGTCCACCTCGGCCTGGCAGGCGGCCAGCTCGAACTTGGTGTTCTGGAAGGAGGCGACCGTCTTGCCGAAGACGGTGCGGTCCTGGACGTACTGCTTGGCGAACCGCACGGCGGCCTTGGCCTGGGCGTAGGCGCCGAAGGCGATGCCCCAGCGCTCGGAGGCCAGGTTGCGGCCGAGGTAGTAGAAGCCCTTGTTCTCCTCGCCGAGCAGGTCCTCGACGGGCACCTTGACGTCGACGAACGCGAGCTCGGCGGTGTCGGAGGTCTTCAGGCCCAGCTTGTCGAGCTTGCGGCCGACCGAGTAGCCCTCGGACTTGGTGTCCACGGCGAACAGGGAGATGCCGTGGCGGCGGTCCTCGGCGGTCGGCGCGGAGGTACGGGCGCAGACGATCATGCGGTCGGCGTGCACGCCGCCGGTGATGAAGGTCTTGGCGCCGTTGAGGACGTAGTGCGTGCCGTCCTCGCTCAGCTTGGCGGTGGACTTCATGCCCGCGAGGTCGGAACCGGTGCCCGGCTCGGTCATCGCGATGGCCCACATCTCCTCGCCGGAGACGAACTTCGGCAGGAACCGCTTCTTCTGCTCGTCGGTGGCGAGCATCTTGAGGTACGGCAGGGCGAGCAGCACGTGCACGCCGGAGCCGCCGAACGCGACGCCCGCACGAGCGGTCTCCTCGTACAGAACGGCCTCGAACTTGTGGCTGTCCAGGCCCGCGCCGCCGAACTCCTCGGGCACGTTGATGCCGAAGATGCCCAGCTCACCGAGCTTGTAGTAGAAGTCGCGGGGCGCCTGACCCGCCGCGAACCACTCGTCGTACACCGGTACGACCTCGGCCTCGATGAAGGCGCGGATGGTCTCCCGGAACGCCTCGTGATCCTCGTTGAACACCGTACGGCGCACGCCGCCACCTCCACGACTTCGCATGTCTAAGCGCTTGCTCAGCCCAAGATACCGGCGGGTATCAACGACCGTCCAGGGTGGGGGCGGGGTAACGCTCGTCACGCCGGGGTCCGGGGCGGAGCCCCGGGGCGAGTCCAGCCTCCCGGCCGGCAGAGGCGGCGGGTGGCCGAGCGAAGGCCCCTAATCGACCGCCGCCGCAAACGCCCCCCGGGCCATCCGGTGCAACAACTCCGCCGTAGCGCCCCGCCCGGGCAACGACCCCGCCCTCCCCAGATGCGGCGTCGAGTTCAGCAACCCGAACACCGAGTGCACGGCAGAACGGGCCGCAGGCTCCCCCAACCCCGGGTACACCTCCCGCACCACCCCGACCCACAGCTCCACATACTGCCGCTGCAACTGCCGCACCATCTTCCGGTCGGTGTCCCGGAGGCGGTCCAGCTCACGGTCGTGCAGGGTGATCAGAGGCCGGTCGTCGAGCGCGAAGTCGATGTGTCCCTCGATCAGCGAGTCGAGGACCGCCTCCGCCCCACCCCCGTCCGCCTCCGCCAGCCTCCGCTTCGCCCCGGTCAGCAACTGCCCGCTGATCCCCACCAGCAGCTCCGCGAGCATCGCGTCCTTGCCCGCGAAGTGCCGGTACAGCCCGGGCCCGCTGATCCCGACCGCGGCGCCTATCTCGTCGACTCCGACCCCATGGAAGCCCCGCTCGGCGAACAGCCGAGCGGCCTCCTTGAGGATCTGCTCACGGCGGGTGGGGGCGTCGGTTCTGGTGGCCATGAAAACAATTCTAGACAGGGAGGTTAGCGGTCGTTAACCTGAAGGAAATGCGTTAACGCTCATTAACAAGGTGAGGGGACCCGCAGGATGCACGAGGCACCGGAGCTCACGAGCGCGGCAGACCCCGCGTCGGAGGCCTTTCGGGCCAACGAGGAGGGGCACCACGCCCTCGTCGAGGAGCTGCGCACCAAGCTCGCCGCCGCCGCACAGGGCGGCGGCGAGAGGGCCCGCGCCCGCCACACGGCCCGCGGCAAGCTGCTCCCCCGCGACCGCGTGGACACCCTCCTCGACCCGGGCTCGCCCTTCCTGGAGCTGGCCCCGCTCGCGGCCGACGGGATGTACGAGGGGCAGGCCCCGGCCGCCGGCGTCATCGCCGGCATCGGCCGGGTCAGCGGCCGCGAGACGGTGGTCATCGCCAACGACGCCACGGTCAAGGGCGGCACGTACTACCCGATGACGGTCAAGAAGCACCTCCGCGCCCAGGAGGTCGCCCTCGACAACCGCCTCCCCTGTGTCTACCTGGTGGACTCCGGCGGCGCCTTCCTCCCCATGCAGGACGAGGTCTTCCCGGACCGCGACCACTTCGGCCGCATCTTCTACAACCAGGCCCGCATGTCCGGCGCCGGCATCCCCCAGATCGCGGCCGTCCTCGGCTCCTGCACGGCCGGTGGGGCGTACGTCCCGGCGATGAGCGACGAGGCGGTGATCGTCCGCGACCAGGGCACCATCTTCCTGGGCGGCCCGCCCCTGGTGAAGGCGGCCACCGGCGAGGTCGTCACGGCGGAGGAGCTCGGCGGCGGCGAGGTCCACTCCCGCACCTCGGGCGTCACCGACCACCTCGCGGAGAACGACGCGCACGCGCTCCGCATCGTCCGCACCATCGTCTCCACGCTCCCCTCCCGAGGAGCACTCCCCTGGGAGGTCACGGAGGCGACGGAGCCGAAGGTCGACCCGCACAGCCTCTACGGCGCGGTCCCGGTCGACTCCCGCACCCCCTACGACGTGCGCGAGATCATCGCCCGGGTCGTCGACGGCTCCCGCTTCGCCGAGTTCAAGTCCGAGTTCGGCCAGACCCTGGTCACGGGCTTCGCCCGGATCCACGGCCACCCGGTGGGCATCGTCGCCAACAACGGCATCCTGTTCTCCGAGTCCGCCCAGAAGGGCGCCCACTTCATCGAGCTGTGCGACCAGCGCGGCATCCCCCTGGTCTTCCTCCAGAACATCTCGGGCTTCATGGTCGGCAAGGACTACGAGGCGGGCGGCATCGCCAAGCACGGCGCCAAGATGGTCACGGCGGTGGCCTGCACCCGCGTACCGAAGCTGACGGTCGTGGTCGGCGGCTCGTACGGCGCGGGCAACTACTCCATGTGCGGCAGGGCGTACTCCCCCCGCTTCCTGTGGATGTGGCCGAACGCCAAGATCTCGGTGATGGGCGGCGAGCAGGCCGCCTCGGTCCTCGCGACCGTCAAGCGGGACCAGCTGGAGGGCCGCGGCGAAGACTGGTCCGCGGAGGACGAGGACGCCTTCAAGGCCCCGATCCGCGCCCAGTACGAGCGCCAGGGCAACGCCTACTACGCGTCGGCCCGCCTCTGGGACGACGGTGTGATCGACCCGCTGGACACCCGTCAGGTCCTGGGCCTGGCCCTGACCGCGTGCGCCAACGCGCCCCTGGGTGACCCCCAGTTCGGCGTCTTCCGGATGTGAGGGGACGGACGACGATGTTCGAGACAGTACTGGTGGCCAACCGCGGCGAGATCGCCGTACGGGTGATCCGTACGCTGCGGTCGATGGGCGTGCGCTCGGTGGCCGTCTTCTCCGACGCGGACGCCGACGCCCGGCACGTCCGCGAGGCGGACACGGCGGTCCGGATCGGACCGCCCCCGGCCTCCGAGAGCTACCTCTCGGTGGAACGCCTGCTGGAGGCGGCGGCGCGCACGGGCGCCCAGGCCGTCCACCCCGGCTACGGCTTCCTCGCCGAGAACGCCGCCTTCGCGCGCGCCTGCGCCGAGGCCGGCCTGGTCTTCATCGGCCCCCCGGCGGACGCGATCGCGCTGATGGGCGACAAGATCCGCGCCAAGGAGACGGTCCAGAAGGCCGGAGTGCCGGTCGTGCCCGGCGGGCGTGACCCGGATCTGGCCGGGGCGGCCCGCGAGCTGGGCGCGCCCGTGCTGCTGAAGCCCAGCGCGGGCGGCGGCGGCAAGGGCATGCGCCTGGTGCGGGACCTGACCCGGCTGGAGGACGAGATCGCGTCGGCCCGCCGGGAGGCCCGGGCCTCCTTCGGCGACGACACACTTCTCGTCGAGCGATGGATCGACCGTCCCCGGCACATCGAGATCCAGGTCCTGGCGGACGGACACGGAAGCGTGGTCCATCTCGGGGAGCGCGAGTGCTCCCTCCAGCGCCGCCATCAGAAGATCATCGAGGAGGCGCCGAGCGTCCTCCTCGATGAGGAGACGCGCTCCGCGATGGGCGAGGCGGCGGTCCAGGCGGCCCGCTCCTGCGGCTACCAGGGCGCGGGCACAGTGGAGTTCATCGTCCCCGGCAACGACCCGTCGTCGTACTACTTCATGGAGATGAACACCCGCCTCCAGGTGGAGCACCCGGTCACGGAGCTGATCACGGGCCTGGACCTGGTCGAATGGCAGCTGCGGGTGGCGGCCGGAGAGCCCCTCGGCTTCACCCAGGAAGACGTACGGCTGACCGGTCACGCCGTGGAGGCCCGCATCTGCGCCGAGGACCCGGCCCGCGGCTTCCTCCCCTCCGGCGGCACGGTGCTGAAGCTGCGCGAGCCGCAGGGCGACGGCGTCCGCACCGACTCGGGCCTCACCGAGGGCACAGAGGTCGGCAGCCTCTACGACCCGATGCTCTCCAAGGTCATCGCCTACGGCCCCGACCGCGCGACCGCCCTGCGCAAACTCCGGGCGGCCCTGGCGGAGACGGTCACGCTCGGCGTGCAGACCAACGCCGGGTTCCTGCGCCGCCTGCTCGCCCACCCCGATGTCGTCTCCGGCGACATGGACACGGGCCTGGTCGAGCGCGAGGTCGAGGGGCTGGTCCCCACGGACGTACCGGAGGAGGTGTACGAGGCGGCGGCGGCCGTACGCCTCGAGGCCCTGAAGCCGGAGCCGGGCGGCTGGACGGACCCGTTCTCGGTGCCGAGCGGCTGGCGCCTGGGCGGCGAGCCGAAGCGGCCGGTCTTCCCCCTGCGGGTGCAGGAGCCCGTGGAGCACACCCCGCGCGGCGGGGCCACGGTCACCGCCGACCGGGTCTCCGTCACGCTGGACGGCGTCCGCCACACGTTCCACCGCGCCGCCGACTGGCTCGGCCGCGACGGCGACGCCTGGCAGGTGCGCGACCACGACCCGGTCGCCGCGTCGCTCACCCGCGCCGCCCACGCGGGCGCCGACTCGCTGACCGCGCCGATGCCCGGCACGGTGACGGTGGTGAAGGTCGCCGTCGGCGACGAGGTGAGCGCCGGTCAGAGCCTGCTGGTGGTGGAGGCGATGAAGATGGAGCACGTCATCGCCGCGCCGCACGCCGGCAAGGTCACCGAGCTGGACGTGGCCCCCGGCAGCACGGTCGCCATGGACCAGGTGCTGGCGGTCATCGCACCGCACGAGGAGGCGGCGGAATGACGGTTCCAGGGCTCCCGATGGCCGTCCCGAGCAGGGACCTGCCCACCCGCGTCCGCATCCACGAGGTCGGCGCGCGCGACGGCCTGCAGAACGAGAAGGCGACGGTCCCCACGGAGGTCAAGGCGGAGTTCATCCGCCGCCTGGCCGACGCGGGCCTGACGACGATCGAGGCGACGAGCTTCGTCCACCCCAAGTGGGTCCCCCAACTGGCGGACGCGGAGCGGCTGTTCCCTCTCGTCGGCGACCTCCCGGTGGCGCTCCCGGTGCTCGTCCCGAACGAGAGGGGCCTGGACCGCGCCCTGGCGCTGGGCGCCCGGCGGGTGGCGGTCTTCGCCAGCGCGACGGAGTCCTTCGCCAAGGCCAACCTCAACCGCACGGTGGACGAGGCACTGGCGATGTTCGAGCCGGTGGTGGCCCGCGCGAAGGCCGATGAGGTCCACGTCCGCGGCTACCTCTCGATGTGCTTCGGCGACCCCTGGGAGGGCGCGGTCCCGGTCCCGCAGGTGGTGAAGGTCTGCCGGGCGCTGCTGGACATGGGCTGCGACGAGCTGAGCCTGGGCGACACGATCGGCGTGGCGACGCCGGGCCACGTGGTCGCACTCCTGGCGGCCCTGGACGAGGCGGGCATCCCGCCCGCCACGCTCGCGGTCCACTTCCACGACACCTACGGCCAGGCCCTCGCCAACACCTTGGCGGCACTCCAGCAGGGCGTCACGACGATCGACGCGTCCGCGGGCGGCCTCGGCGGTTGCCCTTACGCGAAGTCGGCGACGGGCAACCTCGCCACCGAAGACCTCGTGTGGATGCTGCGGGGCCTCGGCATCGACACCGGAATCGACCTCGGCCGCCTCGTCGCCACCAGCGCGTGGATGGCCACCCACCTGGGCCGACCCAGCCCGTCCCGCACCGTCCGAGCCCTGTCCCACGAGGACACCGAGGAGCACTGATCACCATGGACTACCGTCTCTCCCCCGAGCTGGAGGAACTCCGCCGTACGGTCGAGGAGTTCGCGCACGAGGTGGTGGCGCCGAAGATCGGCGACTTCTACGAGCGGCACGAGTTCCCGTACGAGATCGTCCGGGAGATGGGCCGCATGGGCCTGTTCGGCCTGCCGTTCCCGGAGGAGTACGGCGGCATGGGCGGCGACTACCTGGCCCTCGGCGTGGCCCTGGAGGAACTGGCGCGGGTCGACTCCTCGGTGGCGATCACGCTCGAGGCCGGCGTCTCGCTCGGCGCGATGCCGATCCACCTCTACGGCACCGAGGCCCAGAAGCGGGAATGGCTCCCCCGCCTCTGCTCGGGCGAACTCCTGGGCGCGTTCGGCCTGACGGAGCCGGACGGCGGCAGCGACGCGGGCGCGACCCGTACGACGGCCCGTCTGGACTCCGCCACCAACGAGTGGGTCATCAACGGCACGAAGTGCTTCATCACCAACTCGGGCACGGACATCACCGGCCTGGTGACGGTCACGGCGGTCACGGGCCGCAAGCCCGACGGCAGGCCCCACATCTCCTCGATCATCGTCCCGTCCGGCACCCCCGGCTTCACGGTCGCGGCCCCCTACTCCAAGGTCGGCTGGAACGCCTCGGACACCCGCGAGCTGTCCTTCACGGACGTCCGCGTCCCGGCGGAGAACCTCCTGGGCGAGGAGGGCCGCGGCTACGCCCAGTTCCTGCGCATCCTCGACGAGGGCCGCATCGCGATCGCTGCGCTGGCGACGGGTCTGGCGCAAGGCTGTGTGGACGAGTCGATCAAATACGCCAAGGAGCGCCACGCCTTCGGCAAGCCCATCGCCGCCAACCAGGCCATCCAGTTCAAGATCGCCGACATGGAGCTGAAGGCCCACACGTCCCGCCTCGCCTGGCGCGACGCCGCGGCCCGCCTGGTCGCCGGCGAGCCCTTCAAGAAGGAAGCGGCCCTCGCCAAGCTCCACTCCTCCACGGTCGCGGTGGACAACGCCCGGGAGGCCACCCAGATCCACGGCGGCTACGGCTTCATGAACGAATACCCGGTGGCCCGCATGTGGCGAGACTCCAAGATCCTCGAAATCGGCGAGGGCACGAGCGAGGTCCAGCGCATGCTGATCGCCCGGGAGTTGGGGCTGGCGGGCTGAGCGACGGAACCGGGGCCCAAGGCCCCAGCCGACGGGCGCAGTGACTCGGATCACTGCGCCCGTTCGCATCTCCGCCTCCGCGCCCGGGCACACACCCCCCGACCCCCTGGACTTGATCTCAGGTTAGGCTAACCTAAGCCTGATTCCAGCCAAGCGGCTGTCAGCCGTGCCCGCAGTGGCTCCGTACGCACGAAAGCAGATCCCGTCATGTCGAACGCCAGAACCGCCCGTTACTCCCGCCGCGGCCTGCTCGCCGCCGGTGGTGCTCTCGGGCTCGGCGCCCTCGTGACCGCGTGTGGCAGTGAGGACTCCAAGGACGGCGGCTCGGACGCGAAGGGTGCCAAGAAGTCCGGCCCGTGGTCCTTCAAGGACGACCGCGGCAAGGCCGTGAGCCTGGACCACGTCCCCACGAAGATCGTCGCGTTCACCGGTGTCGCCGCCGCCCTGTACGACTACGGCATCGAGGTCAAGGGCGTCTTCGGCCCGACCAAGACCAAGGACGGCAAGGCAGACGTCCAGGCCGGCGACATGGACGTCAGCAAGCTGACCGTCTTCGGCAACAGGTTCGACCAGTTCAACGTCGAGCAGTACGCGGCCTTCCAGCCCGAGGTGCTCATCACCACCACCTTCGACGCCGCCGGCAGCCTCTGGTACGTCCCGCTGGCGTCCAAGGACAAGATCGCCAAGCTCGCCCCGAGCGTCGCGCTGTCGGTCTTCGACCGTCAGATGCCGAAGCCGCTGCAGCGCATGGCCGAGCTCGCCGAGTCGCTCGGCGCCGACCTGAAGGCCGCGAAGGCCGTCGACGCGAAGAAGCGTTTCGAGGCCGCCTCCGAGCGGCTGCGCAAGGCCGCCAAGTCCCGCCCCGAGATCAAGGTGCTGGCCGGTTCCGCCTCGGACGCCATCTTCTACGTCTCCGGCTCCAACTTCTCCATCGACCTGGAGTACTTCAAGGCCCTCGGCGTGAACTTCGTGGAGCCCCCGAAGAAGGCCATGGAGGCCAGCGGCGGCTGGTTCGAGAACCTCAGCTGGGAGAACGTCGACAAGTACCCGGCGGACGTCATCATGATGGACGACCGCGCCTCGACCATCCAGCCGGCCGACATCACCGAGGCGACCTGGAAGAAGCTGCCCGCGGTCAAGGCCGGTCAGGTCATCTCGCGTTCGCCCGAGCCGATCCTGTCGTACGACAAGTGCACGCCTCTGGTGGAGAACCTCGCGAAGGCCATCGAGTCGGCCAAGAAGGTCGTCTGACCCCCAAGACGGTCGCCTGACCCCCAAGAAGGTCGCCTGACCCCCAAGAAGGTCGCCTGACCCCCTCCCCTTCCTGACGTCCAGGAGCCGCACGTGACCACCGCCGTAGCCGCCCCGTTCCGCTTCTTCTCCCTCCAGGTCGTGCGGACGAGGCGGCTCGGTCCGTCTCTGGTCCGGGTCACCTTCGGGGGGCCCGATCTGCACGCCTTCCACTCCGACGGGCACGACCAGTCCCTGTCGCTGTTCCTGCCGCACCCCGGGCAGCCCGAGCCGGTCGTCCCGCTCGAACTCGGGGACGGCTGGTGGCAGGGCTGGCGTGAACTCCCGGACGGCGTACGGGCCGTGATGCGGTCGTACACCCTGCGCGCCCTGCGCCGCGACCCGGACGAGATCGATATCGACTTCGCCCTGCACGGCATCGAGCCGGGCGCCACGGTCCAGGCCGGTCCCGCCTCCCGCTGGGCCGCCCGGGCCGCCGCCGGCGACCGGGTCCTGCTCCTCGGGCCGGCCGTCGCCGACAACCGGGCGATCCGGTTCCGGCCGCCCGAGGACACCGACCTCGTCGTCGTCTGGGGCGACGAGACCGCCGTACCGGCCGCCTCGGCCATCGTCGAGGCGCTGCCCGCCGGCACCCGCGCCCGGGTCTGGCTGGAGGTCCCGCACGCCGGCGACATCCAGGACCTGGTGACAGAGGCCGACGCCGAGATCACCTGGCTGGTCCGGGAGGACAAGGGCACCGAGGGGTCCCCCATGGCCCTCGACGCCCTCCGCGCCGCCCATCTGCCCGCGGCCGAGCGGCCGTACGTCTGGATCGCCGGCGAGTCCGGGTGTGTGAAGGAGCTGCGCCGGCACTTCGTGCGCGAGCGCGGGATCGACCGCCGCAGGGTGACGTTCGTCGGCTACTGGCGGCGCGGTGTGAGCGAGGAGCAGCTGCGGGCGGAAGCGTAGCCGCAGCTCACCGGCGTTGACGTGACACGAGTGACCACCGTCACGGCAGCGCCTGCCCTTCTCTCGATCAAGTTAGGTTAGGCTTACCTAAGTTAAGGACGGAGACCAGCCCATCCCGTCCCACACCGGACTGTCCCCACCGGAGGACCCCCACATGCGCTCGCACCTGCTCAACGACACCACCGCGGAGCAGTACCGCCGCTCCGTGACCGACGGAGTCGAGCGGGTGGCCGCCAAACTCGCCGCCACCGACCGGCCGTTCACCGGCATCACCGTCGACGCGCTCGCCCCGCGCATCGACGGGATCGACCTCGACCAGCCGCTGCACGACACCGGCGCGGTGCTCGACGAACTGGAGGAGGTCTACCTCCGGGACGCGATCTACTTCCACCACCCCCGCTACCTGGCCCACCTCAACTGCCCGGTCGTCATCCCGGCCGTGCTCGGTGAGGCCGTCCTGTCCGCGGTGAACTCCTCCCTCGACACCTGGGACCAGTCGGCCGGCGGCACGCTCATCGAGCGGAAACTGATCGACTGGACGACCGAGCGGATCGGCCTCGGCCCGGCCGCCGACGGTGTGTTCACCTCCGGCGGCACCCAGTCCAACCTCCAGGCGCTGCTGCTCGCCCGTGAGGAGGCCAAGAGCGACACCCTGGCCACACTGCGCATCTTCGCCTCCGAGGTCAGCCACTTCAGCGTGAAGAAGTCCGCGAAGCTGCTCGGGCTCGGCCAGGACGCCGTGGTCTCCATACCCGTCGACCAGGACAAGCGCATGCAGACCGTCGCCCTCGCCCGCGAGCTGGAGCGCTGCAAGGACGCCGGCCTCGTCCCCATGGCCGTCGTCGCCACCGCCGGCACCACCGACTTCGGCTCCATCGACCCGCTGCCCGAGATCGCCGAGCTGTGCGAGCAGTTCGGCACCTGGATGCACGTCGACGCCGCCTACGGCTGCGGCCTGCTCGCCTCCCTGAAGCACCGCGACCGCCTCAACGGCATCGAGCGCGCCGACTCGGTCACCGTCGACTACCACAAGTCCTTCTTCCAGCCGGTGAGTTCCTCGGCCGTGCTCGTGCGGGACGCGGCCACGCTGCGCCACGCCACCTACCACGCCGAGTACCTCAACCCGCGGCGCATGGTGGAGGAGCGCATCCCCAACCAGGTGGACAAGTCCCTGCAGACCACCCGCCGCTTCGACGCCCTCAAGCTGTGGATGACCCTGCGGACCATGGGCGCCGACGGCATCGGGCAGCTCTTCGACGAGGTGTGCGAGCTGGCCCGGGAGGGCTGGCGGCTGATCGCCGCCGACCCGCGCTTCGACGTCGTCGTGGAGCCGAGCCTGTCCACCCTCGTCTTCCGCTACATCCCGGCGGCCGTCACCGACCCCGCCGAGATCGACCGCGCCAACCTCTACGCCCGCAAGGCCCTGTTCGCCTCCGGTGACGCCATCGTCGCGGGCACCAAGGTCGGCGGCCGCCACTACCTGAAGTTCACCCTGCTCAACCCCGAGACGCAGGCCTCCGACATCGCCGCCGTCCTCGATCTGATCGCCGGCCACGCCGAGCAGTACCTGGGAGAGTCCCTTGACCGCGCGTCCTGACAACCCGGCCCCTTCCCCTGCGACTCATGACTTCGTAGGGATCGGGCTCGGCCCGTTCAACCTCGGCCTCGCCTGCCTGACCGAGCCGATCGACGAGCTCGACGGCATCTTCCTGGAGTCGAAGCCCGACTTCGAGTGGCACGCGGGCATGTTCCTGGACGGCGCCCACCTCCAGACCCCGTTCATGTCGGACCTGGTCACCCTCGCCGACCCGACGTCCCCGTACTCCTTCCTGAACTACCTGAAGGAGAAGGGCCGGCTGTACTCGTTCTACATCCGCGAGAACTTCTACCCGCTGCGCGTCGAGTACGACGACTACTGCCGCTGGGCCGCGGGCAAACTGAGCAGCATCCGCTTCGGCACGACGGTCGCCGAGGTGACGTACGAGGACGAGCTCTACGTCGTGCGGACCACCGCCGGCGACATCTACCGGGCCCGTCGCCTGGTCCTCGGCACCGGCACCCCGCCCCACATACCCGAGGCCTGCCAGGGCCTGGGCGGCGACTTCCTGCACAACTCCCGCTACCTGGACAGCAAGGCGGAGCTGCGGAAGAAGGACTCGATCACCCTGGTCGGCTCGGGCCAGTCGGCCGCCGAGATCTACTACGACCTGCTCAGCGAGATCGACGTCCACGGCTACCGGCTGAACTGGGTCACCCGCTCCCCGCGCTTCTTCCCGCTGGAGTACACCAAGCTCACGCTGGAGATGACGTCCCCGGAGTACGTCGACTACTTCCGCGAGCTGCCCGAGGCGACCCGCTACCGCCTCACGGCCGAGCAGAAGGGCCTGTTCAAGGGCATCGACGGCGACCTCATCAACGAGATCTTCGACCTGCTCTACCAGAAGAACCTCGGCGGCCCCGTCCCCACCCGGCTGCTGACCAACTCCTCGCTGCACAGCGCGCGGTACGAGAACGGCACGTACACGCTCGGCTTCCGCCAGGAGGAGCAGGGCAAGGACTTCGAGCTGGACTCGCAGGGCCTGGTCCTGGCCACCGGCTACAAGTACGCCGAGCCGGAGTTCCTGGCCCCGGTCAAGGACCGCCTGGTCTACGACTCCCAGGGCAACTTCGACGTCGCCCGCAACTACGCGATCGACGTCACCGGCCGGGGGATCTTCCTGCAGAACGCCGGCGTCCACACCCACAGCATCACCAGCCCGGATCTCGGCATGGGCCCCTACCGGAACGCGTACATCATCCGCGAGCTGCTCGGCAGCGAGTACTACCCCGTCGAGAAGAGCATCGCGTTCCAGGAGTTCGCCGTATGAGCGCCACCACCGGCATCGGAACACTCACCGTCCGCCCGCTCGACCCCCTGAGGGACGCCGAGCTGCTGCACTCCTGGGTCACCCACCCCAAGGCGGCCTACTGGATGATGCAGGACGCGAAACTCCAGGACGTCGAGCGCGAGTACATGCGGATCGCCGCGCACGAGCACCACGACGCGTTCCTCGGTCTGCACGAGGGCCGGCCGGCCTTCCTGATGGAGAAGTACGACCCCCGGTACGTCGAGCTGGAAGGCCTGTACGACCCGGAGCCCGGCGACGTCGGCATGCACTTCCTGGTCGCGCCGACCGACCGGCCGATCCACGGTTTCACCAGGGCCGTCATCACAGCCGTGATGGACGAGCTGTTCGCCGACCCGCGCACCCGCCGGGTCGTGGTGGAACCCGACGTGAGCAACAAGGCAGTACATGCGCTCAACGAGGCCGTGGGCTTCGTGGCCGAGCGCGAGATCGACAAGCCGGAGAAGCGCGCGCTGCTCAGCTTCTGCACGCGTGAGCAGTACCTGGCTGCCCGAGGAGTGGCGATATGACCCTGTCCGACGCCGTGGCACACCTGTCCCCCGAGCGCTGGGACCAGGCGGGCCGCCTGCTGGTCCGCAAAGCGCTCGCCGAATTCGCGCACGAGCGGCTGATCACCCCCGAGCAGGACGGCGAGCACTACGTCGTCCGCAGCGACGACGGCCTGACCAGCTACCGCTTCTCCGCCGCCCGCCGCGCCCTGGACCACTGGCAGATCGACGCCGCCTCGATCACCCGCCACCGGGACGGCGCCGAACTCCCGCTCGCCCCCCTGGACTTCTTCATCGAGCTGCGGAAGTCCCTGGGGCTGAGCGACGACATCCTGCCGGTCTACCTGGAGGAGATCTCCTCCACCCTCTCCGGCACCTGCTACAAGCTCACCAAGCCGAACATCATGGCGGCGGAGCTGGCGCGCGGCGACTTCCAGGCCATCGAGACCGGCATGACCGAGGGTCACCCCTGCTTCGTCGCCAACAACGGCCGGCTCGGCTTCGGCATCCACGAGTACCTGTCGTACGCGCCGGAGACGGCGAGCCCGGTCCGCCTGGTCTGGCTGGCCGCCCACCGCTCACGGGCGGCCTTCACGGCCGGTGTCGGCATCGAGTACGAGTCGTTCCTGCGCGAGGAGCTGGGCGAGCGGACCGTCGAGCGCTTCCACGGCGTCCTGCGCGAGCGGGGCCTGGACCCCGCCGACTACCTGTTCATCCCGGTCCACCCCTGGCAGTGGTGGAACAAGCTCACCGTCACCTTCGCCGCCGAGGTCGCCCGGGGCCACCTGGTGTGCCTGGGCGAGGGCGACGACGAGTACCTCGCCCAGCAGTCCATCCGGACCTTCTTCAACCGGACCAGCCCCGGGAAGCACTACGTCAAAACCGCGCTGTCGGTCATCAACATGGGTTTCATGCGCGGCCTGTCGGCGGCGTACATGGAGGCCACCCCGGCGATCAACGACTGGCTGGCCCAGCTCATCGAGGGCGACCCGGTGCTGAGGTCCACGGGTCTGTCGATCATCAAGGAGCGCGCGGCGGTCGGTTACCGGCACCTGGAGTACGAGCAGGCGACGGACCGCTACTCGCCGTACCGCAAGATGCTCGCCGCGCTGTGGCGGGAGAGCCCGGTGCCGTCCCTCCGGGAGGGCGAGTCCCTGGCCACGATGGCGTCCCTGGTCCACGTCGACCACGAGGGTGCCTCGGTCGCGGGCGCACTGATCGAACAGTCGGGCCTCACCCCCACCGAGTGGCTGCGCCATTACCTCCGGGCCTACTTCACGCCCCTCCTGCACAGCTTCTACGCCTACGACCTGGTCTTCATGCCGCACGGCGAGAACGTCATCCTGGTGCTGAAGGACGGGGTCGTGCAGCGCGCGATCTACAAGGACATCGCCGAGGAGATCGCGGTCATGGACCCCGACGCGGTGCTGCCGCCGACGGTCGAGCGGCTGCGCGTGGAGGTCCCGGAGGACAAGAAGCTCCTGTCGATCTTCACGGACGTCTTCGACTGCTTCTTCCGCTTCCTCGCGGCGAACCTCGCCACCGAGGGCATCCTGGAGGAGGACGACTTCTGGCACACCGTCGCGGACGTCACCCGCGCCTACCAGGACTCGATGCCCGAACTCGCGGACAAGTTCCAGCAGTACGACATGTTCGCCCCCGAGTTCGCCCTCTCGTGCCTCAACCGCCTCCAACTCCGCAACAACGAACAGATGGTCGACCTGTCGGACCCCTCGGGCGCCCTCCAGCTGGTGGGCAACCTCAGAAATCCGATCGCGGGGTTCTGACCCCACAGCCAGACAAGCACCCCGGAGTACGGTCCTCCGGGGTGCTTGTCCTCGCGCCCCTTTGGGGGCGCGGGGAACGGCGCAGTCTTATTGGGCACGCGGGGAACTGCGCAGTCTTATCGGGGGCGCGGGGAACTGCGCAATCTTTTTGGGGGCGCGGGGAACTGCGCAGTCTTTAGGGGCGCGGGGAACTGCGCGACCAGCCCCCACGCACCCGCAGACGACTCACCGCCCCGCAGAGCCCCACGGAACCTGCGGCGACCGATACCACTCGATCCCCAGCGCATCCCACCGCTCAGCCTGCGCAGCAAGCCGCCCCTTGTACCGCTCCCAGTCATGAGAACCCGCCGAAGACCACCCCAACTCGGCAACCCCGGGCAACCGCGGAAACGCCATGAACTCCACATGCCCGGAGTTCTCCAGCGTCTCCGACCACATCGGCGCCTCGACACCCCGTACGGCCCCGTCCGGCACCCCCGGCAGATACGCCCCGGGATCCCAGTCGTAAGACCGCTTCACCTCGACGTACCCCGCCCAGGACAACCCCAGCGGCGTGTCCTTCGTGTACTTCATGTCGAGATACACCCGGTCCGCCGGGGACAGAATCAGCCCGGTCCCACTCTGCGCGGCCCTTACGACCCGCGCCTTCTCCTCGGCACTGGTGCCGTCCAGCCCCCAGTACTGCGCGAGAGCCCCCTTCGCCGGGACCGCCCCGGTCAGCTGGTGCCAGCCCACCACCGTCTTGCCGTACTTCGCGACAATCGGCTGCACGCGGTCCATGAACTTCACGTAGTCCTCATGGCTGGTGGAGTGCGCCTCGTCGCCCCCGATGTGGAGGTACCTGCCCGGCGTGAGCGCGGCGAGCTCCCGGATCACGTCGTCCACGAAGTCGTACGTGATCTCCTTGCCGGCGCACAGTGAGCTGAAGCCGACCTCGGTGCCGGTGTAGAGCGGCGGCGCGACGCCGTCGCAGTTCAGGTCGGCGTACGAAGCCAGCGCCGCATTCGTGTGGCCGGGCATGTCTATCTCGGGCACGACCTCCAGGTGACGGGAGGAGGCGTAGCGCACGATGTCCCGGTAGTCGGCCTTGGTGTAGTAGCCGCCGGGGCCGCCGCCCACCTCCGTGGAACCGCCGTAGGTGGCCAGACGCGGCCAGGAGTCGATGGCGATGCGCCAGCCCTGGTCGTCGCTGAGGTGCAGATGCAGTTTGTTGATCTTGTAGAGGGCGAGCTGGTCGATGTAGCGCTTGACCTGCTCGACGGTGAAGAAGTGGCGGGAGACGTCGAGCATGGCGCCGCGCCAGCCGTAGCGCGGGGTGTCCTTGATCGTGCCGCCGGCGACCAGCCAGGGGCCGGGCTGGACGGAGTCCTTCTCCACGGCCGCGGGCAGGAGCTGACGCAGCGTCTGCACGCCGTGGAAGAGCCCGGCGGGCTTGGCGGCGGTGATGGTGACGCCGCCCCGGCCGCTGTCGAGCCGGTAGCCCTCGGCACCGAACGGGCCGTCGGCCAGGCGCAGACGGATGCCCCCGGCGCCCTGGGCGGTGACGGGGAGGCGGTAGCCGGTCGAGGGGCGCAGGATCTTCGCGAGGTACTCGCCGACGCTCCGGGTCTCCCGGGAGCCGTCGACGCGGATGTGGGTGCCGCGGGTGATCCGGTACGGGGATCCGCCCGGGGCGACCGAGGCGGGCGCGGGGATCACCCGGTCGAGCGGGGTGGGCGATGCCGCCGGTGCCGGGGCTGCCCCGGTCACCGAGGCGGCCATCGCGACCAGCAGCAGGGAACCGAGCAGGCGGAGCGTTCTGCGGTGCTGTCTCACACGGCCATCTCTCACAAGTGTGTCCCTTCCACGAGCCGTTGAGCTCCAAGAGGTCTGGACCACTCTCTCGTGAGACGGGTGGAACAATCCACCCCATGGTGGAAATCATCCAGAAGGACGGCACGTGGGCCTTCGACGGGGACGCGCTGCGACTGACTCCCGGACGGGACAAGAACGTCAGTCTGCTGCGCAAGGAGCTGGGTGAACTGGTCGTCCCGCTCGGGGCGTTGGCGGGCATCTCGCTGGAGCAGGGCAAGAAGTCCGGGCGGCTCAGGCTGCGGCTGCGCGACGGCGCCGACCCGCTGCTGCACGCCACCGGCGGCAGGCTCACCGAGCCCCACGACCCGTACCAGCTGATCGTCGAGTCCGACCGCTACGGCGTCGCCGAGTACTTCGTGGACGAGGTCCGCAGCGCCCTGCTGCTCGACCAGGTCCCCGCCGGGCCGGTCGACGCGTATCTGCTGCCGGGCCCGTCGGTCCCCCTGTCGGTCTCCGCCGGGGACGGCACCGCCGGTTTCGACGGCGAGCGCATACGCCTGGAGTGGAACTGGAAGACGGAGGACGCCAAGGCCGCCGCCGGCGCCCGCACGCTCGCGCTCGCCGACATCACCGGCGTGGAGTGGCACCCGGCGGCCGGCCTGGAGAACGGCCACCTGCGCTTCACCGTGCGGCACGCGCCCACCAAGACCCCACCCAAGTACGACCCCAACGCCGTGGAGCTGTGGGGTTTCAAGAAGGACCCGCTGATGGCGCTGGTAGCGGCGGCGGTCCAGGCCAGGCTTCCGCACCCGGCCCGGGCCGCCGCCACGCACCCGGTGGACGCGCGAGCGGAGCTGCCTCCTCCCGCGGTCGCGTCCGCCGAGGACGACCACGACGCCCTGCTGCGCCGCCTGCGCGAGCTCGGGGAGCTGCACCGCACGGGCGTGCTGACGGACGACGAGTTCGCCCTGGCCAAACAGGCGATCCTCAAGCGGATGTAGGAGACGCGCGGCTGCTTCGCCCGGCGGGCCGTCGACGGCCCCGGTGCCGGGACGGCCGCTCGGGACGGCGGCCCGGGCGGTGGCGCCGGGCACGAACGCGCGACCCGCGGCGGCGCGAGCGTGACGGCACCGCCTCCGATCACACGGGTACGCTTCCAGGGGCTTGCCCGAAATCGGGCAGAAATCTTGCGAAACTGTCGCCGGTACCTCAGGATCTAGCGAGTGCACGACGAACTCGTTGATCATCTGACGCGGTCCACCGCCCTCGGGCGGGGCGAGGCGCTGCGCGTGATCCAGGACGTGCTCGCCTACTTCGACGAGACGACCGAGGAGTACGTCCGTCGCCGCCACCGCGAGCTCCAGGCCCAGGGCCTGGTCAACGCGGCGATCTTCGAGCGGATCGAGGCGGATCTCAAGTACCGCGCGGTGGCACCGCCGGAGCTCTCGCTCCGGCAGCTGCGGCGCATCGTCTACGGCTAGGAATACGTATATATGTGCGGAATCGTCGGTTACATCGGGAAGCGTGACGTCGCGCCCCTCCTCCTGGAGGGCCTGCAGCGTCTGGAGTACCGCGGCTACGACTCCGCGGGCATCGTCGTCACGTCCCCGAAGACGTCCGGCCTGAAGATGGTCAAGGCCAAGGGCCGCGTCCGCGACCTGGAGGCCAAGGTCCCGGCCCGCTTCAAAGGCACGACCGGCATCGCCCACACCCGCTGGGCGACCCACGGCGCCCCGTCCGACGTCAACGCCCACCCGCACATGTCGGCCGACAACAAGGTCGCCGTCGTGCACAACGGCATCATCGACAACGCCTCCGACCTGCGCCGCAAGCTGGAGGCGGACGGCGTCGAGTTCCTCTCCGAGACCGACACCGAGGTCCTCACCCACCTCATCGCCCGCTCGCAGGCGACCAAGCTGGAGGACAAGGTCCGCGAGACCCTCCGGCTGGTGGAGGGCACCTACGGCATCGCCGTCATGCACGCCGACTTCCCCGACCGGATCGTCGTCGCCCGCAACGGCTCCCCGGTCGTCCTCGGCATCGGCGAGAAGGAGATGTTCGTCGCCTCCGACATCGCCGCGCTGGTCGCCCACACCCGCCAGATCGTCACCCTCGACGACGGCGAGATGGCCACCCTGAAGGCCGACGACTTCCGCACCTACACCACGGAGGGCACCCGCACCACGGCGGAGCCCACCACGGTCGAGTGGGAGGCCGCCTCCTACGACATGGGCGGCCACGACACGTACATGCACAAGGAGATCCACGAGCAGGCCGACGCCGTGGACCGCGTGCTGCGCGGCCGCATCGACGACCGCTTCTCCACCGTGCACCTGGGCGGCCTCAACCTGGACGCCCGCGAGGCCCGGCGGATCCGCCGCGTGAAGATCCTCGGCTGCGGCACCTCGTACCACGCGGGCATGATCGGCGCCCAGATGATCGAGGAGCTGGCCCGCATCCCCGCCGACGCCGAGCCCGCCTCGGAGTTCCGCTACCGCAACGCGGTCGTCGACCCCGACACCCTCTACGTCGCGGTCTCCCAGTCCGGCGAGACCTACGACGTCCTGGCCGCCGTGCAGGAGCTCAAGCGCAAGGGCGCCCGCGTCCTCGGCGTGGTGAACGTGGTCGGCTCGGCGATCGCCCGCGAGGCCGACGGCGGCATCTACGTGCACGCCGGCCCGGAGGTCTGCGTCGTCTCCACCAAGTGCTTCACCAACACCACGGTGGCCTTCGCCCTGCTCGCCCTGCACCTGGGCCGCACCCGTGACCTGTCGGTCCGGGACGGCAAGCGGATCATCGAGGGCCTGCGCAAGCTGCCCGCGCAGATCGCCGAGATCATGGAGCAGGAGGAGGACGTCAAGAAGCTGGCCCAGCAGTTCGCCGAGTCCCGCTCGATGCTCTTCATCGGCCGCGTCCGGGGCTACCCGGTGGCCCGTGAGGCCTCCCTGAAGCTCAAGGAGGTCTCGTACATCCACGCCGAGGCCTACCCCGCCTCGGAGCTCAAGCACGGCCCGCTGGCCCTGATCGAGCCGGCCCTCCCGACGGTCGCGATCGTCCCCGACGACGACCTGCTGGAGAAGAACCGCGCCGCCATGGAGGAGATCAAGGCCCGCAGCGGCAGGATCCTCGCGGTGGCCCACCAGCCCCAGGAGAAGGCCGACGAGACGATCATCGTCCCGAAGAACGAGGACGAACTCGACCCCATCCTGATGGGCATCCCCCTCCAGCTCCTCGCGTACCACACGGCCCTGGCCCTGGGCCGCGACATCGACAAGCCCCGCAACCTCGCCAAGTCGGTAACGGTGGAGTAGAGGCCTTCCTTTAAGGGGCGCGGGGAACTGCGCGAGCAACCACGACTCACCCGCACAGGCCAACGAACATTTGGGGGCGCGGGGAACTGCGCGACAAGCCCCCACCGCCCGCACAGGCCAACGAACGAAAGCGGACCCCCACGTGCTGCCACCAAGCACGGGGGGTCCGTTTCATCGCCGGGAAGCCGCCCAACTCCCCAGCCGGCGCAGCTAACCGGTGGCCGTCACACCCCGGCCCGCAGCGCGTCGCGGAATCGCCGTGGGCCAGTGCGCCAGCATCGCGGTCGCCGCGTACCAGGCGACCGCCCCCGCGGCGACGGCGAACCAGCCGCCCACCTTCACGAGCCCGTCGTTGCCGGCGAAACTCGCGATCGCCATGAGCAACAGGGCGACGAAGAACAACCCGTACACGCCCTGACCGAGCTGATCCCCGCCCGCGAGCGTCAGGGACAGCGCCACAAGGGCGAACAACAGCAGGAACAACCCTGCCGCGTTGCCGGAGGCGGTGTCGGACACGGCCCAGGTGAACCACAGCGCCCCGAGCACCGAGAACGCCGTACCCCCCGCAGCGTCACCCTCGCGCAGGGCCACCAGCCCCGCGACGAAGAGCGCAACGCCGCCCACGTACTGGGCGATTGACACGGCGTCAGCGCCCGACACGCCGTCGATCACAGCGGTATGCCCCAGCCCGAAGGCCAACAGGGTGATTCCCAGGGCGAGTCGACCGGCCACGGTCGTGATTCCGCTTCCCGCGGAGACGTCTTTGTCCACGGCGGGCTCCCTTCGTGCATGTGCAGTTGTGCGGTGTCCCGTATATGCCCTTCACAAGGGCACAAACACCTCTACGCGCGAGTAGATTCGCATGGTGCACAAGGGAGTTGCCGCAGGAGGCCGCTCCTGCATGAACGTAGGGAATGTCGGGGAACGTCAGGGAATGACGATGACGGGCCGCTGCGCCCGCTTGGCGAGCCGCCCGGCGACCGAGCCGAAGATGCGCCCGACGATGCCGTGGGTGGAGCCGACGACGATCGCGTCGGCCTCGTACTCCCGGCCGACCTCTTCGAGTTCGTGGCAGATGTCGCCGCCGCGCTCGACCAGGATCCAGGGCACCTCGGCGAGGTAGTCCGCACAGGCCAGCTCGAGACCGAGCACCTCGGTGCGGTGGTCCGGCACGTCCACGAACACGGGCGGCTCGCAGCCCGCCCACACCGTGGTCGGCAGCCGGTTGGCGACATGGACGATGATCAGGCCCGACCCGGAGCGATGGGCCATGCCGATCGCGTACGCCAGGGCGCGCTCACTGGACGTGGAGCCGTCGAAGCCGACGACGACCCCGTGCTTGAAGGCGGGGTCGCAGGACTGGCGTGGCTCTTCCGCCGCCAGGGGCTCGGCCGCCGTGGGATCGGCGACGGGCCGCTTGCGGTCCGCGGGTTCGAAGAATTCGTGACCGGCCATGGCTGTCTCGGCGTTGTGATCCTTATACGGGAGGGACAACAGTGTGCGGCGGAGCTGTGTCCGGGAATGGTCTTCCCAACCCCATACCCCCAAGGGTACGGCGGCACGCCTCCTTAGCCCAGATCCCGCTCACGGTGCGTGCGGGTTCCAGGGAGCATGCACGAGGCACCGCCCGTAACGCAATGGTTGCTGCGCTGTACAGGCGGTTTGCACGGGATTCAATGACCCGTGGGCACGTGCGGCGATCCGGCCTGCCAGTGACCGACGCCCGGGCCACGCGTTGAACTCCGTGAGTCACGCCACAGGGAGCACCCATGTCCGCACCACGCCCCGCCGCCGAGGCGGACCGCGCGACCCCGCCGCCGCGGGACACCGCGACGGATGTGGTTCGCTGGGCTGCCTTCAGCTGCCTGCTCGTCCCGGTGGTGCTCCTCGGCTGCGGCGCCTCTCTGGCCGGCGCCGCCGGCACCGCCCTCGGGCTCGCGGCCGTCACGGGCGCCTGCCGGGTGCTGCTGCGCCAGTCCGAGCGCGGTGCGGCCCGGCTCGCGGCCGAGGACCGGGCACCCCACCGGGGCCGGCGCCACCGCACCGGAACGGGGTCGCACCGTGGCGGACGGCACACCGGAGGGGAGACACCGGTCGGCTGACCGGTTTCCGCGCACACGCACGTCGGTTTTCAGCCAACTTCTGGTACCTGCGCATCCCCCGGTCCGACCACCCCCCAACCCCCGTTCGACCTGCACGGAAAGGACCTCAGGGGGTCCGCGCACCCTACGTGGATTGGCCACCGCGACAAGGCGCACTTCCCTGCACGCCCCACGAGTGCAACGCTTCGTGATCGAATGCTTTACGCCAAGTTGCCAAGTCGACAATGCGCCGAGTGCCTAACCGGCCACTTCGGCGCAACGGCACACAGTAGATTCGATCTTGACTGTCTACGGCGGGGGACTCGTGCAGGACCGAGGGGAAACGTGCAGGAGCGACACAACCGAGGAGCCGCGACCACCGAGGGGGGCTTAGCAGTATGAGCCACGACTCCACTGCCGCGCCGGAAGCCGCGGCCCGGAAACTTTCCGGGCGACGCCGCAAGGAGATCGTCGCGGTGCTGCTGTTCAGCGGCGGCCCCATCTTCGAGAGTTCCATACCGCTGTCGGTGTTCGGGGTTGACCGCCAGGACGCCGGCGTACCGCGCTACCGACTGCTGGTGTGCGGGGGCGAGGACGGCCCGCTACGGACCACAGGGGGCCTCGAACTCACCGCACCACATGGCCTGGAAGCGATCTCACGCGCGGGCACGGTCGTCGTACCGGCCTGGCGTTCGATCACTTCTCCGCCACCGGAGGAGGCGCTCGACGCGCTGCGCCGCGCCCACGAGGAGGGCGCCCGCATCGTCGGACTGTGCACCGGCGCCTTCGTCCTCGCGGCGGCGGGCCTGCTGGACGGCCGCCCCGCGACCACCCACTGGATGTACGCACCGACGCTGGCCAAGCGCTATCCGTCGGTGCACGTGGACCCGCGTGAGCTGTTCGTCGACGACGGCGACGTGCTGACGTCGGCGGGCACGGCCGCGGGCATCGACCTGTGCCTGCACATCGTGCGCACGGACCACGGCAACGAGGCGGCCGGGGCCCTGGCCAGGCGGCTCGTCGTGCCGCCGCGCCGCAGCGGCGGGCAGGAGCGCTACCTCGACAGGTCTTTACCGGAGGAGATCGGCGCCGACCCGCTCGCCGAGGTCGTCGCCTGGGCGCTGGAGCACCTCCACGAACAGTTCGACGTGGAGACGCTGGCGGCACGGGCGTACATGAGCAGGCGTACGTTCGACCGCCGCTTCCGCTCGCTGACCGGGAGCGCTCCGCTGCAGTGGCTGATCACACAGCGGGTCCTCCAGGCGCAGCGCCTGCTGGAGACGTCGGACTACTCGGTGGACGAGGTGGCGGGGCGCTGCGGCTTCCGGTCGCCGGTGGCCCTGCGCGGGCACTTCCGCCGCCAGCTGGGTTCGTCCCCGGCCGCGTACCGGGCGGCGTACCGGGCCCGGCGCCCGCAGGGCGAGCGGCCCCAGGAGACCGAGAGCGCGCCGGGCGGTCCCGGGCCCGGCATGCCGGGCCATCCGGGCCACGCGGGGCACCATCCGGGCCAGCCCGGCCAGGCACCCACCCCGCTGCACCCGGAACACCCGGTCCCGCTGCAGTCCCGCCGTACCGCGGCGGCGAGTGCGGTCGGCCAGTCGCCGGCCCTGTCGGCGAGCCTGCCCGGGCAGCGCAGCGCGCCCTGACCCGGTAGCCGGGGCCCGCGGGGAGCATGTCTGCCCGCGGGCCCTTCGCCTTTCGCGGCACGGGCGGCCCGGCCGGTGGCGGCGGGCCGTAAGGTTAGACACATGAACGATCGCATGGTGTGGATCGACTGCGAGATGACCGGCCTCTCGCTGTCGGACGACGCGCTCATCGAGGTGGCCGCCCTCGTGACCGACTCCGAGCTGAACGTGCTCGGCGAAGGCGTGGACATCGTCATCCGGCCGCCGGACCAGGCGCTGGAGACGATGCCGGACGTGGTGCGTCAGATGCACACCGCCTCCGGGCTGCTCGAGGAGCTCCCCGGCGGCACGACGCTGAAGGACGCCGAGGACCAGGTCCTCAGTTACGTGAGGGAGTTCGTCAAGGAGCCGGGCAAGGCCCCGCTCTGCGGGAACTCCGTCGGCACCGACCGCGGCTTCCTGCTGCGCGACATGGCGACGCTGGAGAGCTACCTCCACTACCGGATCGTCGACGTCTCGTCGATCAAGGAGCTGGCGCGCCGCTGGTACCCGCGGGCGTACTTCAACAGCCCGCAGAAGAGCGGCAACCACCGCGCGCTCGCCGACATCCGCGAGTCGATCGCGGAGCTGCGGTACTACCGCGAGGTCCTGTTCGTCCCGCAGCCCGGGCCCGACTCGGACACCGCCCGGACGATCGCCGCGAAGCACGTCCTGCCTGCTCAGTAGGCGGGACGGGGGGGGCCGTAGGGGGGCGCGGGGAAAGCCGGGCGCGAGCACCCCTTCGGACCCTGTACACTTTTTCTCGGCCGGTCGGGGACATCACTGATCTCCAAGCCGGTCATGGTGGGTGTAGCTCAGCTGGTAGAGCACCTGGTTGTGGTCCAGGATGCCGCGGGTTCGAGTCCCGTCACTCACCCTCTGTATAGAGGCCGGTGATCTGCGGAAACGCAGTCACCGGCCTCTTTCGTCAGTCTGGTCCCTGCCACCTGACCTCGGAGCCGACTACCTCGGCATGACCATCCCCTGGTCCGTCACCTCGTAGCTCCGCAGGCACTCCAGGTACGCGGCCTCCGACAGGTCGTAAGGACCGCCGGCCTGCCTGTTGCAGTACTTGGACAGGATCTGGCTCTTCTGGGCAGGGGATACCCCGGCAGGCTCGTTGTTCCGCTGCTGGTTGTCCTGCGACTGGTCGTCCAACTGACCCTGCACCCACGGGCTGGGCGAAGAGGGCTCCGAGTTGTCGTCGGACCCGAGGACCGCACCCCCCAGGAAGAACGAACTCACGGCAAGGGCGACGACGCCGGCCCACAGGACCACCGGCCGCTTCCACCACGACTTCTCCATCGCCGCCAGGATGCGCTGGTACTGCGGGTCGCGCTCGTACTCGTCCCGCCAACCGTCCGGCGATCCCGCCGGGCCGGCCGCAGGAGCCCTGGACGGACGCGGGGGGAAGTCCGGGGGAAGGGACGACGAGTTCTCCACCGCAAGCTCCTCAAGCCCTGACCGGCAGCCAGTTCGCGCACAGTAAGTCGGGGGCACAGGGTAACCACGAGGCGTCCACGGCTTCTACACGCAAGACCCAACCGTGATCTGCACCTGAGTCACGCCCCGCACCTGCAGGGATGGCTGACGTGTTCACAGCCCGCGTGTTTCCAGCGTGCCGGTCGAGGGCGCGTCCGCGGGCCGGGGCTACCGTCGGCGGCATGGACGGTTCACGCCCGGGATGGCGCGCGTGTGTGCTCAGCGGGGCGGTCTTCGCCGTCTGCATGGCCGGCACCACACTGCCGACTCCCCTGTATCCCCTCTACCAGGACAAGTTCGGCTTCTCCGAGCTGACGGTCACCGTGGTCTACGCCCTGTACGCCTTCGCGGTGATCGGTGTGCTGCTGCTGGTCGGCAACGCCTCGGACGCCGTGGGCAGGCGCCCGGTGCTGCTGTGCGGCCTGGGCTTCGCCGCGCTGAGCGCCGTCTGCTTCCTGTGCGCCACCGGGCTCGGCTGGCTCTACGCGGGACGGCTGCTGTCGGGGCTGTCCGCCGGGCTGTTCACCGGCGCCGCCACGGCGTATGTGATGGAGCTGGCGCCCGAGGGCGGTGCCTCACGGGCCACGTTCGTGGCGACGGCCGCCAACATGGGCGGCCTGGGCTGCGGTCCGCTGCTCTCCGGGCTGCTCGCGCAGTATGCCTCCTGGCCGCTGTACCTGCCGTTCGTCACCCACCTCGCACTGGTGGCCGCCTCGGCCGCCGTCCTGCTGCGGCTCGCGGAGACGGTCCGGGAGCGGCAGCCGCTGCGCACCGTACGCCCGCAGCGCCCTGTTCTGCCCCCGCAGGTGCGCGCGGTGTTCGGCCCCGCGGCCACCGCCTCCTTCGTCGGGTTCGCGCTGTTCGGGGTGTTCACCTCCGTCAGCCCGGCCTTCCTCGTGGAGTCCCTGGACGTCGACGACCACGCCGTGAGCGGGCTGATCGTCGCGCTTGCGTTCTTCGCGTCAACCGCCGGGCAACTGGCGGTCGGCCGGGTCGGCGTACGGCGGTCCCTGCCGCTGGGCTGCGCCGGGCTCCTCGCCGGGCTCGCGCTGCTCGCCGGTGCGCTGCGGTGGGACCAGATGGCCCTGCTGGTCGCCAGCGCGCTCGTCGGCGGAATCGGCCAGGGCCTGGCGTTCCGCGGCGCCCTGTCCGACGTGGCCGGGGCCTCGCCCGAACATCAGCGGGCGGCGGTGATCTCGACGCTGTTCGTGGTGGCCTACACGGGCATCTCCGTCCCGGTGATCGGCGTCGGCCTGCTGACCGAGACGATCGGCCTGGAGGGGGCGGGTCTGGTGTTCATCGCCTGCATGGCCGTCCTGGTCGTGACGGCGGCGGTGTACCTGCTGCGACGACCGGAGCGGGCTCGGGTGTGAAGGCGTGAAGGTGTGAGGTCGTGGGGCCGTGAGGGCCGGGGGCCGTGGGGCCGTGAAGCCGTGCGGGCGTAGGACCGTGAAGCCCGGGGGCCGTGAAGCCGTGCGGGCGTAGGACCGTGAAGCCCGGGGGCCGTGAAGCCGTGCGGGCGTAGGACCGTGAAGCCCGGGGGCCGTGAAGCCGTGCGGGCGTGGGGCCCCCGCCGGGCCCCTGCCCGGGCGCGGGTGGTTCGACTGCATGTTCCTCTGCCGCGGGCCGTCAGCCCCTCCCGGCGCCGGGGTGCACGAGCCGAGACGGACCTCCGGGAGGCGGTGCGGAACCGGCTGTTCGTCGCCGACGGCCTGGACATCCCGCGGCGCCGGCCCGGACTGGGCCCGCAAGGCGGCGTCACGCCGTAGCCGACTCCCGCGCGCCCGTGGGCCGTTGCGTCACGACGACGACCGCGTCACCAGCTCCGTGGCCAGGACCATCTGCCGGCGCTCCAGGCCCCGGGACGCCAGCGGACGGCGGTCGGCGACCTCGGTGAGCAGGAGGTCTGTCATCCGGCGGCCCATCTCCTCGATGGGCTGGCGGACGCTGGTCAGCGGCGGTTCCATGTGGCGGGCGATGGCGGAGTCGTCGTAGCCGACGAGCGCCACGTCCTCCGGGATGCGGCGGCCCGCCTCGCGCAGCGCCCGGCGGGCGCCGGACGCGGTGACGTCGGAGGCGGCGAAGACGGCGTCGATGTCGGGGTGGCGCTCCAGCAGGGCCGCCATGGCCCGGTGTCCGCCCTCCTCCGTGAAGTCCCCCGCCTCGATCAGCCCCTCGTCCACCCCGAGGCCGGCGTCACTCACGGCCTCGCGGTAGCCGTCGACACGGCGCTGGGCACCGTAGACGTCGAGGCGGCCGGTGATGTGGGCCACCCGGCGCCGGCCCCGGGACAGCAGATGCTCGACAGCCTGGCGGGCGCCGCCGTAGTTGTCCGAGTCGACCGACGGCAGCGTCTCCGCCGACGAGCGCGGGCCGCTGATCACCGCCGGGATCTCCAGCTGGGCCAGCAGGTCGGGCAGCGGGTCGTCCGCGTGCACCGAGACCAGCAGGACGCCGTCCACGCGGTGGGCCGCCAGGTACTGGGCGAGGCGGGCGCGCTCCCGGTCGTTGCCCGCGAAGATCAGCAGCAGCTGCATCTCCGTGTCGGACAGCGCCGACCCGACGCCCTTCAGCATGTCCGAGAAGTACGGCTCCGCGAAGAACCGGGTCTCCGGCTCGGGGACGACCAGCGCGATCGCGTCCGTGCGGTTGGCGGCCAGGGCGCGGGCCGCGGTGTTGGGGACGTAGCCGAGCTCAGCGACCGCCGCCTCGACGGCCGCGCGGGTCGCGTCGCTGACCCGGGGCGAGCCGTTGATCACCCGCGAGACGGTGCCGCGACCGACACCGGCGCGCGCCGCCACCTCTTCGAGGGTGGGCCGGCCACCACTTCGGCCCCGCGCTCCGTGGGTTGCCATGGGCTCCGCCTTCCCGTCCACACCCGCACTCTGCGACTGGCCTGGAATTTAACAGGCTCGTCAGCCCTGTGATTGCCGCCGAGGGCCCACCGCCCCCGGCCTTCCACTTCGGCCGGAGGGACCGGTACGAGCGACGTCCGGACCGGCTTGATATCGCTGTCCCCGGCCTCAATCGGGCCCGTACCGGGTCCAGTTAACGGGCCTATAACTGAACGCATCTCCCTCTGTCCGGTCCCTTGACACCCCCGCCGGGACCGGGGACTCTTCAACACATCACTGGTGGGAGCGCTCCCACACTACCTGACACATACACAACCCGCACGTTCCCCGCCCGAGCCTTAAGCGCGTAAAACGGTCCGACAATGCAGTTGGCCGGGGGGTCGGCACGTCAGGGCAACAGGAGGACGACATGCGAGCACGCATCCGAACCGCCCGCAAGGCGATGGTCGTCGCGGCCGTCGCGTCGCTGGGCGCCGGGCTGCTGGCCGGCTGTGCCGACGACGGCGGAAGCGACGGCTCCGGTTCGTCGGGCGACGGCAAGGGCAAGACGACGATCACCCTGGGGCTCTTCGGCACCATGGGCTTCAAGGAAGCCGGTCTCTACGCCGAGTACGAGAAGCTCAACCCCAAGATCAAGATCGCTGAGAACGTCGTCGAGCGCAACGAGAACTACTACCCCGCGCTGCTGAACCACCTGACCACCAACAGCGGTCTGCAGGACGTGCAGGCCGTCGAGGTCGGCAACATCGCCGAGATCGTGAACACTCAGGCGGCCAAGCTCGAGGACCTCTCCAAGATTTCGGGAGTGAGCAAGAGCAACTGGCTGGAGTGGAAGTGGCAGCAGGCCACGACCAAGGACGGTCAGACGATCGGCCTCGGCACGGACGTCGGTCCGATGGCGATCTGCTACCGCACGGACATGTTCAAGCAGGCCGGTCTCCCCACCGACCCGGCGGAGGTCGCCAAGCTGTGGGCGGGCGACTGGTCCAAGCTCGTGGCGACCGGTGAGCGGTACCAGAAGAAGGCGCCCCAGGGCACGACGTTCATGGACTCCCCCGGCGGTCTGCTCAACGCGATCCTGAGCAGCGAGGAGGAGAAGTTCTACGACTCCTCCGGCAAGGTCATTTACAAGTCGAACCCGGCCGTCAAGAACGCGTTCGACCTGACCGCCGAGGCCGCCGAGAAGAAGCTGCTCGGCGCCCAGACACAGTTCCAGCCTGCCTGGGACCAGACGATCGCCAACAACAAGTTCGCCGCGATGGCCTGCCCGCCTTGGATGCTGGGCTACATCAAGGGCAAGTCGCAGCCGGACGCCAAGGGCAAGTGGAACGTGGCGGTGGCGCCCAAGTCCGGTAACTGGGGCGGCAGTTTCCTCTCCGTGCCGAAGAGCGGCAAGAACGTCGAAGAGGCCAAGAAGCTGGTCGCGTGGCTGACCGCGCCCGAGCAGCAGGCGAAGCTGTTCAAGGTGCAGGGCAGCTTCCCGAGCGCGCAGGCCGCCTACGACAGCCCCGAAGTCACCGGCGCGAAGAACGACATGACCGCTGACGCCCCGATCGGCAAGATCTTCTCCGAGGCTGCCAAGCAGATCCCCGTGCAGGTGATCGGCCCGAAGGACCAGATCATCCAGCAGGGCCTGACCGACAACGGCGTCATCCTCGTCACGAAGGGCAAGTCCGCCGAGGAGGCCTGGAAGACGGCGACGAAGACCATCGACAACAACCTGGACCAGTGACCCGGATGGCCACCCGTCACGACACCGCCGCGCCCCCCGCCAAGGAGGGGGGCGCGGCCCCGGGCCGCCCGCCCGCGGCCGGCCTCCCCGAAAAGGAGCAGCGGCGGCGCGCGCGGCTGTCCCGCCGCTGGCAGCGGGACGTGCGCTGGAGCCCGTACGCGTTCGTCTCCCCGTTCTTCCTGTTGTTCCTCGCCTTCGGTCTGTTCCCGCTGATCTACACGGGCTGGGCCTCGCTGCACCAGGTCGAGCTGACCGCGCCGACCGACATGGACTGGGTGGGGCTGCGCAACTACACCCGGATCTTCGACGACGACTTCTTCTGGAACGCGGCGAAGAACACCCTGACCATCGGCATCATCTCCACGGTTCCGCAGCTGCTGATGGCGATGGGCATCGCCCACATCCTCAACTACAAGCTGCGTGCCTCGACCTTCTACCGGGTCGCGATGCTGGCGCCGTACGCCACCTCGATCGCCGCCGCCTCGCTGGTGTTCGTGCTGCTCTTCGGCCGTGACTACGGCATGATCAACTGGGCGCTGGACTTCATCGGGATCGATCCGGTCGACTGGCAGGGCGACAAGTGGCCCTCGCAGATCGCCGTCTCGTCGATCATCATCTGGCGCTGGACCGGGTACAACGCGCTCATCTATCTGGCCGCGATGCAGGCGATTCCGCAGGACCTGTACGAGTCGGCGGCGCTGGACGGGGCCAACCGCTGGCAGCAGTTCTTTCACGTCACGCTGCCGTCGCTGCGTCCGACGATCCTGTTCACCGTGGTCGTGTCGACGATCGGGGCAAGTCAGGTCTTCGGTGAACCGCTGCTGTTCGACGCCAACAAGGGCGCGTCCGGCGGCGCGGAGCACCAGTTCCAGACGCTCGGGCTGTACCTGTACGAGCAGGGCTGGGTCAACCAGCACCTGGGCCGCGCCTCAGCGATCGCCTGGACGATGTTCCTCATCCTGATCGTCATCGGCATCGTCAACTTCGTCATCTCGCGCCGGCTGCGCGCCAGTAGTGAGGAGTTCCGGCCGTGACGACTACTGTGACGCCCCCCGAGACCGAGCCCGCCAAGGTGACCAAGCCTCCGCGCCTGCCGAAGTCCGCTCGGGCCGGCGGGCAACTGCACGGCGGCCCCGTCGCGTACGCGATCCTCGTCGTGTTCACCATCGTGTCGCTGTTCCCGCTGGTGTGGACGGCGATCGCCGCCTCGCGCGACAACCAGCGCCTGGCGCAGACCCCGCCGCCCTTCTGGTTCGGCTCCAACCTCTTCAACAATCTGGAGATCGCCTGGAAGGACGCCAATCTGGGTGAGGCGTTCCTCAACACCACGCTGGTGGCCGGAATCTCGGCGCTCACCATCGTCTGCTTGTCGACGATCGCCGGGTTCGCCTTCGCCAAGCTGCGCTTCAGGGGCCGCAACGCGATGATGCTGATCGTGATCGGCACGATGATGGTGCCGCCGCAGCTGAGTGTGATCCCGCTGTACATGATGGTCGCCAAGCTGGACTGGACCGACCAGCTCCAGGCGGTGATCTTCCCGTCGCTGGTGAGCGCGTTCGGCGTGTTCTTCATGCGGCAGTACCTGATCCAGGCGCTGCCGGACGAGATCATCGAGGCCGCCCGCGTCGACGGGGCGAGCAGCTGGCGTGTGGTGTGGCACGTGGTGTTTCCCACCGCGCGGCCCGCGATGGCCGTACTGGGCATGCTGATGTTCGTACAGACCTGGAACGACTTCCTGTGGCCGTTCCTGGTGCTGACGCAGACCGGCAGCCCGACCGTGCAGGTCGCCGTCGCGGGCCTGGGCCGCGGCTACACCCCCGACCAGTCCCTGATCATGGCGGGCGCGCTGCTGGGCACGCTGCCGCTGCTGCTGGTCTTCGCGATCTTCGGCAAGCAGATCGTGGGCGGCATCATGCAGGGCGCCGTCAAGGGCTGATCCTTCCCAGGGGGCCGGGTCAGCGCTGCTCCGGCCCCTCTTCTCCCCTCCGCCTTCTCTCTCTTCTTTCCTCTCCTCCCCCTCTTGCCGTTTCATCTCCGGTCTTCTCGACGCCCTTTGGGAGCGCTTCCATGCCTGACTCCGAGTACCCGGCCACTGCGGTGACCTTTCCCCCCGCCTTCCTGTGGGGCGCGGCGACGTCCGCGTACCAGATCGAGGGTGCGGTGCGGGAGGACGGCCGTACGCCGTCGATCTGGGACACCTTCAGCCACACGCCGGGCAAGACGGCCGGTGGCGAGACCGGTGACATCGCTGTCGACCACTACCACCGCTATCGCGACGACGTGGCGCTGATGGCGGAGCTGGGCCTGGGCGCCTACCGCTTCTCCATCTCGTGGTCGCGGGTGCAGCCGACCGGGCGGGGCCCGGCGGTGCAGAAGGGCCTGGACTTCTACCGGCGGCTGGTGGACGAGCTGCTGGCCAGGAACATCAAGCCGGCCGTGACCCTCTACCACTGGGATCTGCCGCAGGAGCTGGAGGACGCGGGCGGCTGGCCGGAGCGCGATACGGCGTACCGGTTCGCGGAGTACGCGCGGATCGTCGGCGAGGCGCTGGGCGACCGTGTGGAGCAGTGGATCACGCTCAACGAGCCGTGGTGCAGCGCGTTCCTGGGTTATGCCTCCGGGGTGCACGCCCCGGGCCGTACGGATCCGGCGGCCTCGCTGCGTGCCGCGCACCATCTGAACCTGGCGCACGGGCTGGGCGCGTCGGCGCTGCGCTCGGTGATGCCGGCCCGCAACACCGTCGCGATCAGCCTCAACTCCTCGGTGGTGCGGCCGCTTTCGCAGGATCCGGCGGATCTGGCGGCGGCCCGCAGGATCGACGACCTGGCCAACGGTGTGTTCCACGGGCCGATGCTGCACGGTGCCTACCCGGAGTCGCTGTTCGAGGCGACGGCGTCCCTCACGGACTGGGACTTCGTCCTCGACGGCGATCTGGCGCTGATCAACCAGCCGCTGGACGCGCTGGGCCTCAACTACTACACGCCCTCGCTGGTCTCGGCGGCGGACGCGTCGGCGAAGGCGCCGCGCGCCGATGGTCACGGGGCGAGCGACCACTCGCCGTGGCCGGCCGCGGACGACGTCGCCTTCCACCAGACGCCCGGCGACCGCACGGAGATGGGCTGGACGATCGACCCGACCGGTCTGCACGAGCTGATCATGCGGTACACGCGGGAGGCGCCGGGCCTGCCGCTGTACATCACGGAGAACGGCGCGGCCTACGACGACAAGATGGACTCCGACGGCCGGGTGCACGACCCGGAGCGGGTCGCGTATCTGCACGGCCATCTGTCGGCGGTCCGCCGGGCGATCGCGGACGGCGCGGATGTCCGGGGCTACTACCTGTGGTCCCTGATGGACAACTTCGAGTGGTCGTACGGGTACGGCAAGCGCTTCGGCGCGGTCTACGTGGACTACGCGACGCAGGAGCGCACGCCGAAGACGAGCGCCCGGTGGTACGGCAGGGCGGCCCGGACCGGGGCGCTGCCCGAGGCCGAGGCGGTCTGACCGACCGGGGGTACGGGGGGGCGGGGCGCGGCACGATTAGGGGAGTGCCGCGCCCCGGCCGTCTCTCGGCGGCGGGTGCCCGGCAGGAGCCGCCGGGTCGTCCCGAGTGGGCGTCAGCCCTTGTTGTCACCCGGGGTGAGGCCGCTGACGAACTGGCGCTGGAGCGCGAAGTACACGGTCAGGGCAGCGTGTTGCCGAAGTAGGGCCGTCCGCGGGGAGCTGTCAGTGGGACCGGGAGCGGTGGTAGGCGGCGGCTAGCCTGCCGGGTCGGCGCCGCCGCATCTGCCGGTGCCCTCCGCTCGCGGGAGCACGGCCGTCCAGCTGGATCCAGATGCGCACCTCGGTGCCGCCGAGCACCGAGGATCCGAGCCGTACGTCCCCGCCGGTGGACTCCGCGAGCCGGCGCACGATGTCCAGGCCGAGCCCGGTGGAGCCGTCGCTGCCGGAGCCGCGGCCCCGCGCCATCGCGGCCTCGGGGTCGGGTATGCCGGGGCCCGCGTCGGAGACGAGGACGATCACCGCGTCCTCGCCGTTGTGCACGTCGACCGCGAAGGCGGTGCCCTCGGCGGTGTGCCGGAAGACGTTCCCGAGCAGCGCGTCGAGTGCGGCGGCCAGGTCGGCGCGGGCCACGGGTATGCGCACCGGACGGTCGGCCCCGGCCACCCGCCACTTGCGGCCCTCGTCCTCCGCGAGCGCCGACCAGAACGCCATCCGCTCCCGGACCACCTCGGCCGCGTCGCACCCGGCGCCCGGACCGGCCGCGGCCGTCTGCGGTTTGGCCTCCCGGGCCGTACGGATGATGGTGTCGACCTCGCGCTCCAGCTGCTCGACGGCGGTCCGGGTCTGGTCCGCGGCCGGGCCCTCCCCGAGCGAGGCGGTGTTGAGCCGCAGCACGGTCAGGGGTGTGCGCAGCCGGTGGGACAGGTCGGCCGCGAGCTCCCGCTCGTTGGCCAGGAGCTGGACGACCTGGTCGGCCATCGAGTTGAACGCGACCGCCGCGAGCCGCAGTTCGCTCGGGCCCTCCTCGGGCACCCGGGCGCCCAGGCGGCCCTCCCCCAGGTCGTGCGCCCCCTCGACCAGGCGCTGGGCGGGCCGGACCATGCGCACGCCGAGGCGGTCGGCGACCGCGACCGAGCCGAGGATCAGCGCCACCCCGACCCCGGCGAGCACCGCCCAGGCGGTCCCCACGCCGTTGGTCACCTCGGACTCCGGCACGTACACCTCGACGACCGCGATCCTGCCGGTGCTGAGGGCGACCGGCTGGAGCAGCGTCCAGCCGCCGGTGACACCCGTGGTGGAGGCACGGCCCAGCTTCCGCACGACCGCGATGTCCGCGTCGGCGGCGCGGCGCCGCCCCAGATCGAGGGGCTCCTGGCCGTCACCCGCCGGGAGGTGCACGGCCATTCCCGCGTCGGAGCCGGCCGAGGCGACGACCCGCTCCAGCTCGTCGCGGTCGGTGGTGATGGACAGGGCGGGGGCGACGGCCGCGGCCTCCCGCTCGGCGTTGGAGAAGGCACGGTCGCGGGCCATCTCGCGGATGACGAGTCCGAGCGGCACGGCGAAGGCGAGCACGACCATGGTGGTCACCGCCAGCGACACCTTGACCAGGGCCCACCTCATCGCGGCGCCCCCGGAGGTTCGAGCTTCACGCCGACGCCCCGGAGGGTGTGCAGATAGCGCGGGCTGGCCGCCGTCTCGCCCAGTTTCCTGCGCAACCAGGACAGATGGACGTCGATGGTCTGGTCGTCGCCGTAGGACTGCTGCCACACCTCGGCGAGCAGCTCCTTGCGGGGGACGACGACGCCGGGCCGGCCGGCGAGGAAGGCGAGCAGGTCGAACTCGCGGCGGGTGAGGTCGAGTCGCGCGCCGTCCAGCTCGGCCTGGCGGCGCAGCGGGTCGACGGTCAGGCCGCCGACCCGGATCACGGGGGACGGCTCCCCTTCCGCGGCGCCGGAGCGGGCGCGGCGCAGCACGGCCGCCATCCGGGCCGAGAGGTGCTCGACCGAGAAGGGCTTGGTGAGGTAGTCGTCCGCCCCGGCGTTCAACAGCCGTACGATCTCCGTCTCGTCGTCCCGGGCCGTGGCGACGATCACCGGCACGTCCGTGATTCCGCGCAGCATCTTCAGGGCCTCGGACCCGTCGAGATCGGGCAGTCCGAGGTCCAGGATCACCACGTCGAAGCGGAAATGGGCGACCTCGCGCAGCGCCTCGAGCGCCGTCCCGACGCTGCGCACGGTGTGCGAGGCGTCGGTAAGGTGCCGGATCAGCGCCGAGCGTACGAACTGGTCGTCCTCGACCACGAGCACACTTGCCATGCGCCGCACCGTACGCCATCTCGAACAGCCGGGTGCGGGCCTGTGGACAACTCCCCGGCTGGGGACAACCGACGCTCTCAGGACGCCGATTGCGGGCCACGCGAGGGACACGTGAGGCAGTATGGCCCGCGATGCGCAGAGGACTCGTACACGTACTGGCCTGGCTGCTCGCCACGGGCGCGGCGGTCACGCTGTCGTGGTGGGGTGTCCACACGGTGATGGCGGGAACGGCCTACGATCCGCCGCGCGCCCTGCCCATCAAGGCCGCCGACGCGTCCACGCGGGAGCCGAAGGCGCTGGCCACGCCGGATCCGGAACGGACGCCTCCGGCGAAACGGCGGCAGCCGAGCACGCCTGCGCCTGCCGCGTCCGCGTCCGCGTCCGGGAGACCGGCCCCCTCCCCCACGCCGTCCTCGTCCACGTCCTCGCCCGGCACCGCCCCCGCCGCCTCCGGTCGCGTCAAGAGCTACGACACCGACGGCGGCCGGGCGGTCTTCGACCTGGGCAGGACGTCCGCCTCGCTCGTGTCGGCGACGCCCGGGGCGGGCTGGTCGATGCAGGTGTGGAAGACGGAGTCGTGGATCCGCGTGGAGTTCTCCTCGGGTGCGGACCGGGTGTCGGTGTTCTGCACCTGGCACGACGGGCCGCCGCGGGTGGAGATCGGGACCTACTGAGCGCGATGTGCCGTGATCTGCGTCCGTCGGATGCCCTCGCGGGTCATCGGAACACCGACGGGGGCGGTGCGGGTGACGCCACCGCCGCGACGTCCGTGACGGGCGCGGCGCCTCCGGTGAAGTCCGTGAGGGTCCTGCCGTGTTCGACCCGGGCGGGGTGCGGGTCGGAGGCGGCGAGCCGGGTCAGCTCGGCGACGGGCAACGGGCGGTCGGAGGCGACCAGGACCGCGTTCCCGAAGCGCTTGCCGCGCAGCACCGCCGGATCCGCCACCAGCGCGAGCTCCTCGAAACGGGCGGCGGCGGTGGCGACCTGGCCCCGCAGGTGGGCGAGCGGGGGTCCGTCGGCGAGGTTGGCGGCGTAGACCCCGCCGGGTTTGAGGGCCCTGCGCACGTCGTCGAGGAACTCGGTCGAGGTCAGGTGGGCCGGTGCGCGGGCTCCGCTGAACACGTCGGTGATGACGAGGTCGGCCCAGCCGTCCGGCACCTTGGCGAGGCCTTCGCGAGCGTCGGTGGAGCGCACCCGTATGCGCGTGTTCGGATCCAACGGCAGCTCGCGGCGGACCAGTTGGACGAGGGCGCCGTCCCGTTCGACGACCTGCTGGGTGGAGCGGGGCCGGGTGGCGGCGACGTAGCGGGCGAGGGTGAGGGCGCCGCCGCCGAGGTGCACGGCGTGCACGGGCCGGCCGGGCGGGGCGACGAGGTCGATCACGTGCCCGAGGCGGCGCTGGTACTCGAAGGACAGGTACGCCGGGTCGTCCAGGTCGACGTGCGACTGCGGGGCCCCGTCGATCACCAGGGTCCAGGCCCGGGCCCGCTCCCGGTCGGGGATCAGCTCGGCGAGCCCACCGTCAACGCTCTCGACGACAGCCTCCACACCGGCCTGCCTCCGCCGGCCGCCCTTGGACTTTCCCATGGGGTCATTATCGGGGTGGGCTGCTAAGCGGGACGTACGGCCCGGCGGCCCGGCATGTGAGGGGGGCGGCGTGTACGGCTGCCGGGGGGGCGGCTCAGGGGCCGCAGGCCGGGGGGCGACTCAACGGCACCCGCCGCGGGCGGCTCAGCGGCCGCGGGCCGGGGGTCACGCAAGCGGCAGGGGGCCGGGGCCGTCAACGGCAGGTGGCCGGGGCGGCTCAGCGGCCGCAGGCCGGGGGTGCGTGAGCGGCGGCAGACCCGGGGCGGCTCACGGCGCAGGCCGGGGGTCACGCAAGCCGCACCCGCCGCCGGCGGCTCAGCGGCAGCTGTCTGCTGCCTTGATCATTCGGGCGGCCTCCCCCAGGGCCTCGCGCAGGACCGCCGGGTCGGTCGCGAGGTCCGCCTCGCCGGGGGGCAGCAGCCAGTCCGAGCCGGCCACGGGAGGCGCGGGGGCCAGGGGCCGGCCACGCCCGTCGGTCTCCGTGCAGGTGCTGCCCGGCACGTCCCACCCGGCGGCCGTCCCCGGTGGCACCAGGAAGCCCAGGGTGTCACCGCCGTCGTCGTGCAGCACGGGTCCCACTGCCTCCCCTGGTCCGCGCCGCAGGATGTCGACCGCCTCCAGCCCCTGCCGCGCGGGCACCGTCACCACATCGCAGCCGACCGCCGGTGCACACGACGGCGTACGAGGATCGTTGATCCGGCTGGTCTCCATCCCGGCCTCCACCACGAAAACCCCTGCTTGGACGAGCGGTCGGGAGTCGGGGGCCTCCCGGTCCGCGAGGTTCAACGCGGCAGCGCGTCAACGGCTACGGCGGAAGTCAGCCGCAAAGGATGGCACTTCATGGCAGATCACGGATGAGATATCCGGTTTGTAGCCAAACCCAGCGTGGCGACTCCATCACAGCAGGTACGTTCTTGCTCGCCGGACACGGGGCCACCCATGCGGACAACTCGCAACAAGTCGCCCTGGATCCGGCATGGTTCGACGGTTCGCACGGGAGGACCCGGCCATGGCGTCGTCAACGGTGACCTCGTCTCAACCCCACCGGCCACCACGGCCGAATCTCGCCTTCCGGCGACTGCGTGGACAGCGCTCGCCGGCCGAGTTCGCCGCGGTGATCCGCCGGGCCGGGCTCGAGATCGGCGAGCAGGTCAGCTGTGACGCGCGGTACATCGGCCGGGTCGAGGCGGGCGAGATCCGCTGCCCCAACTACGCGTACGAGCGGGTGTTCCTGCACATGTACCCAGGCCGCACACTCACCGACCTGGGGTTCGCGCCCCGCTCGTCGGTACGCGGACGCCGGGCGCGCGACACCGAGGACGCGCCGCTGACGCGCACCGCGAACCCGGCGAACGCCACGAGTGAGACCAGCGGGGCGGGCGAGCCGTATGAAACGCAGAACCCGTACGACCCGCACCACCCGCACGACACCTACGAGGAGAGCGACGTGCTACGTCGCGCGTTCATGACCGGCGGAGGCGCCACGGTGGCCGCCGCCTCACTGGGGCCTGTCGGCCTCGCCCGCGACGCCTCGGCGGCACAGCGCCCCGCGCACCGCGCCGGGGCGACCGACGCGGGCGCCCTGGAAGAAGCCGTCCGCCGGATCCGGCTGCTCGACGACCGGCACGGGGCGGACGGCCTCTACCGCCGCGCCGCCGCCCCGCTGCGCGCCGCCTACGCCCTGCTGGACGCCGGGGCGACCCGGCAGACCACGGCGGACCGGCTGTACTCCGGCGCCGGTGAACTGGCCATCTCCGTGGGCTGGCTGGCCCACGACTCGGGGCGTTTCGACGACGCCCGCTCGCACTACGCGGAGGCCCTCGCGACCGCCCGGATGACCGGCGACCCCGGCCTCGAGGCGCACGCCTTCTGCAACACGGCGTTCCTCGCGCGCGACGCGGGCCGGCCCCGCGAGGCCGTGCGGGCGGCCCAGGCCGCGCAGCGCGTCGCCCGGCCCGTGGGCTCGGACCGGCTGATGTCGCTGCTCGCGCTGCGCGAGGCGGGCGGCTGGGCCGGACTGGCCGACCGCGTCGGCTGCGAGCAGGCACTGGTCCGGGCGCAGGCCTTCTTCGAGCGGGGCCCCTCGGACGCCGACCCCGAGTGGATGAGCTTCTACGGTGAGGCCGAACTGGAGGGCCTGGAAGCGCAGTGCTGGTCCACGCTCGGCGACTGGCCCCGGGCGGCACGGCACGCGCGGCGCGCCGCCGGGCTGCAGGATCCGCACTTCACACGGAACATCGCCCTCTACACGGCGGAGCTGGCGGACGACCTCGCGCGCGGTGGCCGGCCGGACGAGGCAGCGGTGGCGGGGATGCGGGTGCTGGATCTGCTGGAGGAGGTCCAGTCGTCCCGCGTCCAGACCATGCTGGCGGCGACCGCGCGGGTGCTGCTGCCGCACCGCAGGGCCTCCGGGGTGTCGGCGTTCCTGGAGCGGCACGCCTCGGCGCCGCGGAAGAAATGAGGGGTTGTCGCGGACGTCACGCCCGCGGCGCGGTGTCCGGCACGTCCTGGGCGAGGTGGCCGAGGTCGTTCCAGCTCTCGATCGCCGGCTCCCCGTAGGCCCAGCCCAGCACCGACAGCGACGTCGGGTTCAGCCGGATCCGGGCCGCGAAGTCGATCGGCAGGCCGAGCCACCGCGCCCCGATGGAGCGCAGGATGTGCCCGTGGGCGAAGACGAGGACGTCGCGGTCCTCGGAGCGGGCCCAGGAGACCACCTGGTCGGCCCGGGCCGTGACCTCGGCGAGCGACTCCCCGCCCGGGACACCGTCGCGCCAGATCAGCCAGCCGGGCCGGACGGCCTGGATGTCCGCGGGGGTCATGCCCTCGTACGCCCCGTAGTCCCACTCCAGCAACGCGTCCCAGGTACGCGCGCGGTCGCCGAAGCCGGCCAGTTCGCAGGTCTCACGCGCGCGTGCCAGCGGGCTGGTGCGCACGTCGACGCCGTCCAGACCCTCGTACGGGGCACGGTGCAGGCGCTCGCCGAGCAGCTTCGCGCCGCGCCGGCCCTCCTCCAGGAGCGGCACGTCGGTCCTGCCCGTGTGCTTGCCGGACAGGGACCACTCCGTCTGTCCGTGGCGGGCCAGCAGGATGCGCGCGGCCATGGGGAACCTTTCCGGAACGACAACGCAAGGGGAACTCCTCCATCATCGCGCACGCCCTGTGTGGGCAACCCGGGGGGCGATCTCTGCGTCTTTGAGGGCCGGAGGCGCCCCCCGGGGCGGGCGCACACACCGTAAAGTGGCACGGCCGAACGGGCTACGCGTGATGACGAAGGGGGAGGACGATCGGATGCAGCACACCGAGACACCGGGCACCGAGGCGGCGCCCCCCGCGCCCAGGCTGCGCTGGTGGACCGAGCTGCCGCTGATCCTGCTGGTGTACGCGTGCTACTCGGCCGGCCGGCTCCTGGCCCGCGGCGACGTCTCCGGCGCCGTCGACCACGGTCTGACGATCCTGCGCTTCGAGAAGGGGCTGTACCTCAACTTCGAGCACCCTCTCAACCGGCTCTTCACGCGCGAGGCCTGGATAGGCATACCCGCCGACTTCTGGTACGCGTCGCTGCACTACCTGGTCACTCCGGCCGTCCTGGTGTGGCTCTTCCGCTCCCGGGCCGTGCGGTACCGCGCCGCGCGCACCTGGCTGATGACGTCCACCCTGATCGGCCTGATCGGCTTCACCCTGCTGCCGACCTGCCCGCCCCGGCTCCTCGACGCGAGCCACGGCTTCGTGGACACGATGGCGCAGTACAGCTCGTACGGCTGGTGGGGCGGCGCGGCGAGCGCACCGCGCGGCATGGCGGACATGACCAACCAGTACGCGGCCATGCCGAGTCTGCACGTGGGCTGGGCCCTGTGGTGCGGCGTGATGCTGTGGCGCTTCGGCGGTTCGCGCATGGCGAGGACGGCCGCCGTCGGCTACCCGCTGATCACGACGATCGTGGTCATGGGCACCGCCAACCACTACTTCCTCGACGCGGTCGCGGGCGCGGCCGTCATGGGCGTCGGGCTGCTGCTGGCCCCGGTCGTGATGCGCACCGCGGACCGGGTCAAGGCACGGTTCGTGCCGCCGGCCGCACCGGTCGCGGCGGGCTCTTCCGCCGCGGGTTCCGCACGGGTCACGTCGGAGTCCCCCGCCGCTGGTTCCGCCCCCGTCGCGGCGGACCCGTCGGGTGCGGGTTCCTCGATTGTCAGTGCCGGATGCCAGACTTCCGCGGGTGAGCGAATTCCACGGCAGCGCGAGTCGCGGCTCGAAGACGGAGCCGAGCCGGGTGCCTCTCCCCAGGACGCGGGGGACGGCGCTCCGGCAGCGGCTCGCTGAGCTGCGCGGCGACGTACCCGCGAAGGCACTGGACGCGCGCGCCCTGGCGGCACTGGCCGCCAACCCGGGCTGTGCACGGCGCGCGATCCTCGACGGCGCCGGGGTGAACAAGGCGGCGCTGGCGAGCGCACTGGGCTCGCCGTCGGCCTTCGGGCAGTCGCAGTTCGCGCTCACCCGGGGCAACGCCTTCGAGGCGAAGGTCAAGGCCGACGGCGGCGCGGAGCTGCTGCGGCTGGTGCACGACAAGCTCGACCGGTCCGCCGAGCCGCCCGCCGACGCGCGCGTGCCCGACCTGACGGCGGCCGGACCCCAAGGGCGCACGGCCCGTACGGAGCTGGAGCTGCGGGAGGCCGCCGCGCACCCGGGCGTGTGGACGCTGCTGGACCATCCGATGCTCGCGCTGGACGTCGCAGGCTCGCCAGCGTTCCTGGAGCCGGACGCGGTGGTGGTGCATCCGGACGGCAGCTGGACGGTCGTGGAGATCAAGTCCTTTCCCCTGCTGGACGGTTCGGCGGACCCGGCGAAGGTCGGGGCGGCGGCCCGGCAGGCGGCGGTGTACGTGCTGGCGCTGGAGGAGGTCGCGGCCCGGCTCGGCGACGAGGGGGCTCCGGCCCCGCGGGTGCGGCACCGGGTGCTGCTCGTCTGCCCCAGGGACTTCTCCAATCTGCCGGCCGCGTCCGCCGTCGACATCCGCAAACAGCGGGCGGTGACGGCCCGCCAGCTGGCCCGGCTGACCCGCATCGAGGACATCGCCGGCACGCTCCCCGAGGGCACGTGCTTCTCGCCCGAGCTGCCCGCCGAGGAGCTGACGGCGGCCGTGGAGTCGGTCCCGGCGACGTACGCGCCCGAGTGCCTGTCCGCGTGCGAGCTGGCCTTCCACTGCCGGGCCCGGTCCCGCCAGGAGGGCGCGGTGACCTCGCTCGGGCGTCCGGTCCGCGCGGAGCTGGGCGGCCTGACGACCGTCGAGGACGTCCTGGCCGCCGCCCGCGGCGAGGCGGGCGATCCCGGCGATCCGGCCGTGGCGGCCCTGCGGCGGGCTGCCGCCCTGCGCGCCGAGGCACTGGAGGCGGCGTGTCGCTGATCTCCACCCTGGCCCGCCTCGAAGCCGTCAGCACGGGCCGCGCCCAGCCCGCCGCCACCGTCCGGCACCGGCATCTCGGCGACCGCCCGCTGGTGTTCGTGCCGCTGATCACCGCCGGTGAGGCCGGTGCCCCGCTGGGCGCGCTGGTCGGCACCGACCGGGACGCGCCGCGTCTGCTGGCCGTCCCGCAGCCCCGCGACCGCGACCTCAGGTTCGCGTTCCTGGCCGAACTGGCCGACGTGGTGCTGCCGTACGTCGACTCCTACGCCGAAGCCGTGGAGGCCGCCGAGCGCACCGAGACCGACCCGGAGACCGGCAAGCGCGTCAAGGTGGAGGTCGACCTGTGCGCGGACGCGCCACAGCTGATCGTGCCGAGCCGCGCGGGCATCGACCTGGTGCGGCTGCTCGGACGCTCGACGCGGTTCCGGCGTACGGCGGAGCAGGATCCGGAGGCTCCCTATCCGGCGCCGCCGCGGGTGCCGCTGCTCGGGCGGTGGCTGACGCACTTCGGGGAGCGGGCCCGGGTGCCCGGCTCCTCGCTGCTGCTGGCGATGACCGACGTCCTGGGCCGGCACTGGGCGACCGGGCAGTCCACCCTGGAGGACCAGCATCTGGGCGCGCTGCTCGCCTGGATCGACCCGCCGCAGGGCGTCACCGGCGCCGAGGCGGCGCTGCGCGCCGAGCTGGAGCGGGACGCGCAGGGGCAGCTGACGTGCCCGCCGGCCGGTCCGGCGACCGACCCGGCGTTCGACAACAAGCTGCTCGCCCCGGCCATCGAGCGCTACGACCGGGCCCGCACCGCCCTCGCCGCCGCCGAGGACGGGCTGGAGGCCGACGACCGGCTGGGCGCGCTGAGCGCCGCCGAGCGGGAGATCCGGGACCTGGTGCTCAGCCGCACCCGGCCCACCTGGGACGCCATCTGGCGGGGCCTCGATCTGCTGCGGGAGCTGCCCGAGGGGGCGCGGGTCGAGGAGCGGTGGACGCGCGACCGCTGGTCGTTCACCGGCCACCGCGACCGGGTGCTGGCCGGCGAGCCGCCGCAGCCGCGCCGCGACGACGCGGTCACCGCGGCGAACAAGCTCGCCACGCGCGAGCGCGAACAGGCCCGGCTGGAGGCGCAGGAGGCCCTCGACGACCCGCTGGTGATGGCGGGCCGGCGGCTGTCCGGGGAGGCGTTCGCGGGTGAGGTCACCGATGTCGTGATGGCGTACAGCGAGGGCAAGCGGCCGAGCCCGCGCCCGCTGGTCACGGTGCGTACGGACGACCGGCCGCATCTCGGCGAGCGGACGAAGGTGTACCGGTCGCTGGGCGGGAAGCCGCAGTCGGCCGAGTTCGTCGCGGACGAGGAGGACGGCGCGCTCGTCGTCCTGCGGGTCCTCGACAAGATGGGCCGCGGCAAGGAGCCCGAGCCGGGTTCGGTACCGGAGAAGGGCGACCGGGTCTGCTTCACGCTCTTCGAGCACGAGCAGCGGGGCGGCGCGAAGCTGCCCGACCCGGAGGAGACGCCGTGGACGCACGGCGGGCCGCCCGGCGAGGCGGCCCTGGAGACCGCCGACCCGGTGACCGAGGAGGATGTGCTGTGACCACGGTGTTCGACCCCTCGGCCGCCGCGGCCCGGGCCACCGACGCGATCCTGCACGACACACTGCACGGCACCGCGCGCGGTGTCGTCGTGGACTCCCCGCCGGGCGCGGGCAAGTCGACGCTGGTGGTCCGCGCGGCCCTGGAACTGGCCGGGGCCGGTCACCCGCTGATGGTGGTCGCGCAGACCAACGCCCAGGTCGACGACCTGGTCCTGCGGCTCGCCGAGAAGAACCCCGAGCTGCCGGTGGGCCGGCTGCACAGCAGCGACTCCGACCCGTACGACAAGGCGCTCGACGAGCTGCCGAGCGTGCGCAAGTCGGCCAAGGCGGCCGAGCTGGCCGGGCAGGCCGTGGTGATCTCGACGGCGGCGAAGTGGGCGCATGTGAAGGTCGACGAGCCGTGGCGGCACGCGATCGTCGACGAGGCGTACCAGATGCGCTCGGACGCGCTGCTCGCCGTGGCCGGGCTGTTCGAGCGGGCGCTGTTCGTGGGCGACCCGGGGCAGCTCGACCCGTTCGCGATCGTCGGCAGCGAGCAGTGGGCGGGCCTGACGTACGACCCCTCGGGCTCGGCGGTGACGACCCTGCTCGCGCACAACCCGGACCTGCCCCAGCACCGGCTGCCGGTCTCCTGGCGGCTCCCGGCCTCGGCGGCGCCCCTGGTCTCGGACGCGTTCTACCCGTACACGCCGTTCCGCAGCGGCACCGGCCCCGGTGACCGGAGCCTGGCCTTCGGCGTGCCGTCGGACGGCTCGGGCCCTGACCAGGTGATCGACGAGGCGGCCGAGTCGGGCTGGGGCCTGCTGGAGCTGCCCGCCCGGCACACCCCGCGCACGGACCCGGAGGCGGTCCTTGCGGTGGCGACGGTGGTACGGCGCCTGCTGGACCGCGCGGGCGCGTCGACCTCGGAGCGCTCCCCGGCCCCCTCGCCCCTCACCGCCGACCGGATCGCCGTCGGCACGGCCCACCGGGACCAGGCGGCAGCGGTCCGCGCGGCGCTGGCCGGCCTCGGCGTCACCGACGTGGTCGTGGACACGGCAAACCGGCTGCAGGGCCGCGAGTACGACGTCACGGTGGTCCTGCACCCCCTCTCCGGCCGCCCCGACGCCACGGCCTTCCACCTGGAGACGGGCCGCCTCTGCGTCCTGGCCTCGCGCCACCGGCACGCCTGCATCGTGGTCTGCCGAGCGGGGGTGACCGACCTCCTGGACGACTATCCGTCCACGGAGCCGGTCCAGCTGGGGACGGTGGTGAAGTTCCCGGACGGCTGGGAGGCGAACCACGCGGTCCTCGCACACCTGGCGGAACACCGGGTGGAGTGGCGGCCCTGATCCTGGCTGAACACCGGGTCGCCCGGCGGCCCTGATCCTGGCTGAACACCGGGTCGCCCGGCGGCCCTGAGCCGGCCGGAGCGCGGCGTGTGCCGGGAGTCGGGACGAACGACCGGTGGTGTGGCGGCCGTACCCACTACCGCGATGCCCACTTGCGCGCCCGCGAGACAATGGACGGTGGCCCGCTCCACCGGGAGGGTCAGCGCGACGTACGAGGAGGAGAAGACATGGCGGAGCCCACGCCGCGTCGGAACGAACCGCGGCTACGCCCCGCGCCCCTGCTCTTCGAGCCTGCGGAGGCGGCCTCCGACCCTGAGCACTTCTTCGACCTCGAGTCGATCGACGACCCCAGGGCCCTGCTGGCCCGGGCGACGGAGCTGACGCTGGCGTTCCGGGCCGCTGCGGACCGGGCGGTGGAGTTCCAGGCGATGGCGGCGGCGCAGCTGGCCGATCCGCGCAGGTTCGACCGGCTGACGACGGCGGACATCGCCGAGCGGGCCGAGTGGACCGAGGACTACGCCAAGAAGATGGTCGAGTTCGGGCGGGACCTGATGCGGGGCGACGCCGAGGGCCGGGGGCCCGGCGACTCCGCCTGACACGGCACGGCACGCCCCTTCCCGATCACCTGGCATATGCCAGGCGGGCAAGATACCCCCTCCCACCCCTTCCTGTCCCGATTTCCCGCAACCCTCGGGAACCGGGCGCTCACGGCGGGTACACCTGGATGCCATGAGCAGCGCATGGAACGCCTCCGATGTCACCCCGGACGGGGCCGCCTGGCTCGCTTCGGCAGGAACGTATCCGCGGAGCACGCTCGCCCTCTGGGAGGAGCGGCCGGACGCCCCGGTCGTGCTGCCCTGCGGGTCGGTCTTCGACGTGGTCAGCGCGCCCGCGATGTTCGGCCGGCGGATGCTCGACCGGCTGTGGGACGACGGCCCCGGCTCGGGCCCGGTCGCGCAGTTCCGGGGCCGGATGCTGCTGTTCGCCGCCCCGGGGACGGCTCAGCGGCTCCCCGCACTGCTGGAGTGGGAGGAGTGGGGCGACCGGGACGGCCGGGAAGCCACCCGTACGGACGCCGTGCCGCCGCTGCTGTGCCACGGCACCGGCGACGCCGTGACCGTCCCGGCCCTGTCGGAGAGCGCCTCCCCCGCCATCCCGCCGCCCGCCGGGACCACCGCCCACGCCCGTTCCGCTTCCCGCTGGCTCGTCGCCCCCGACACCCGTCAGCCCTGGCTTCCAGGCCCCGAGGTACTGCTCTGGGCGGCCGTCCGGGCGGCCCGCTCAGCGGTGCGGATTTCGATTTTTCCTCCCGCCGACCAGGATGCTAAGGTCTACGACGTCAGCAGGCGCCGCTAGCTCAGTTGGTTAGAGCAGCTGACTCTTAATCAGCGGGTCCGGGGTTCGAGTCCCTGGCGGCGCACTGTGCCGGTGGCGGCTTGTGTTCGCAGACAACGCGAACACAAGCCGCCACCGTCGTTTCTGCGCGGCTTCGCCGCGCGCCGTGGGGGCTGCGCCACCCACACCCCCGCCTCTCGGCGTTGCACCGCCGCCCTCTCAACGCCCCACCGCGATCTTCACCGTCCACGCCCCCGAAGCCGTACGCCCCTCCACCTCGATCCGCACTCCCTCCCCCGGCACCGTGAAGCTCTCCCCGATGCCGATCGGGGCGTCCGCGAGGGGCGGGTAGACGGAGTCCTCCCAGCACGCGTCCGTGCGGGGATGGGCGTCGATCACCTGGATGGGCCCGCCCCCGGACTGCGCCCCGCCCCGCACCCGGTACACGAGCACCCCCTGCCGGCAGGCGGCCACGTCGTTGCCCGCCGGCCCCCGCACCTCCAGGGCGAGCACGCTGTCGGGCCCCGTCCGGACCACCGCGAGCTTGGTGCCCCGCCCGAGCCCGAAGGGCTGCGACCCGGCGGCCCCCGTCGCCGGCATGCCCGGCCCCGCCGCCAGCGGCTCCAGGGTCAGCCGGGCGGGCCCGGCGTCCTGCACACACCGCACCTGCTTTGGATCCAGCCAGCCCAGCTTCCACTTGTGCCAGGCGAAGAGGTCGGGGGCCAGTCCGAACTGGCTGCCCATCAGGTCCCAGTCGCCGACGTGCGTGTCCCAGTCGCCCTTGCCGTCCGCGGGCCGGTGGTACAGGTCGGGCAGGTCGAACACGTGCCCGGTCTCGTGGGCGAGGACGAGCCGGTCCGGCGGGTGCTGTTCGAACACCGTCACGATCCGGCGCAGATCGGTGCCGTCGGCCCGCAGCGGACTCGTCAGGTTCACCACCTTGGTCGCGTCGGAGTCCACACCCGGCGCGTCCGGATCGGCGACGAAGTACACGACGTCGTAGCGCGAGAAGTCCACCCGCGGGTCGGCCACGGAGAGCGCGTCACGCAGGTACGCGGACCGGTGCTCGGGCTTCCAGTCGCGCCGTATGGCGTATGTGGAGGACGGCTTCGGCATCTGGATCCACTGTCGCAGCGCGTGCGGGCGCAGGGTGAAACGGCCGTAGGACGCGCGTTCGAAGAAGCGGGTGGTGGCCGGGAAATGGTCCGCGGACAGCTCCTGCGGCGTGGTCAGCGGGTGGGCGTCGGGGAAGGACAGGAAGACCATGACCGCGTTGAGGGACCGGGCCGGGCGCGGATAGGCGGCGTTCCAGGTGTCCAGGCCCTCCGAGTGGTGGGCGTCGGTCCGGGTCAGGGCGCAGGGCGCGGCGGAGTCGAGCCCGGCCGCCGAGGGACCGGCACCGAGGGAGGTGGCGGCGAGTGCGGACATCGTGGTGAACACGGCCGCGGTACTGCGCAGTCGGGCGCGCGGAAACGGACGCGGCACGGGTACCTCCGGGTACGGTTCGCGGGACACCGCACCCAGCCTGTGATGATTTGTCGTACTGCGTCCTGTTTGCCTGCACCGGTCGGGTGAAGGGGGCGAAAAATCGCGGAAGCCGACACCCCCGAAGCACTCACAGAACGTCACAACTGGTCGGGGGCCTGAAGAAGCCGTCCAGGTGCGTGCAGAAACGATCTGGCTGAAGGGCCGGTTGGCCGGGAAGACTGGACACCGGCTGGAAGGCCCTGGGGCCAGCCTCTATGATCGGCACACTTTCCTGACCTTTCCTGCACGGACAGAGATCGAATACATGCGGGAGCGAGCGGTGAGCGGAACCTCCGAAGGGCCGGCGCCCGCGGCAGACCTGGACCGGCCGGTCGTCACAGAGAGTGAGATCGACACGTCTCCCCGTACCGAGCCCCCGACCCGGCAGCCCTACCGCTCCGTCTTCACGGCCGCCCCGCTCGCCATGGCCGTCGTGGACCGGGAGGGCATGGTCGTCAGCGCCAATGGCGCGCTCGCCGCGCTGCTCGGCGGCAGCCCGGACAGGCTGGCCGGGTCCGTCGCCGCCGACCTGGTCGACCTCACCTCCGACGCCCGCACCTGGCACGCCTATCGCGAGGTGCTGCGCGGACGGCAGTCCCGGCTGCGCTGCACCCGCCGGCTGAAGCACCCGGACGGGCACTCGCTGTGGGTGCAGGTGACGGTCGCCCCGCTGCCCTCGGAGGACGGTGTGCTGCTGTCGGTCACCGACATCAGCGCCCGCCGGGAACTCCAGGCCCGGTTGCGGCACTTGCAGATGCACGACCCGGTGACCCGGCTGCCCAACCGCACGCTGTTCTTCGAGCGGCTGTCGGCCGCGCTGGAGGCGGAGTCGTACGAGCAGAGCGGCACGGGCCGGATCGGGCTGTGCTACCTGGACCTGGACGGCTTCAAGGCCATCAACGACACCCTCGGCCACCGGGTCGGGGACCGGCTGCTGGCCGCCGTCGCCGAGCGCCTCACGCGCTGCGCGGACGAGGCCGGCCACGCGCGCACCAGCATCCCGCTGGTGGCCCGGCTGGGCGGGGACGAGTTCGCGCTGCTCGTCGAGGACTCCACGGGCACCGAACAGCTGGCCGAGCTGGCCGAGTCGGCGCTGCGGGCGGTCCAGGACCCGTTCGACATCGCCGGGCAGCGGCTGTCGGTCTCGGCGTCGATCGGGGTCGTGGAGCGGCACGCGGCCGGCACCACCCCCACCGCGCTGATGCAGGCCGCCGACACCACGCTGTACTGGGCGAAGGCCGATGGCAAGGCCCGCTGGACGCTGTTCGACCCGGAGCGCAACGCGCACCGCATGACCCGCCAGGCCCTCGCCTCCACGCTCCGGCCGGCCATCGACCGGGGCGAGTTCCGGCTGGAGTACCAGCCGCTGGTCGGCATGGAGGACGACCGGCTGCACGGGGTCGAGGCGCTCATCCGCTGGAACCATCCCCAGTTCGGCGTACTGACGCCGAATCGGTTCATCGGACTCGCGGAGGAGGACGGCTCGATCGTCCCGCTGGGCCGCTGGGTGCTCCGTACGGCCTGCGGGCAGGCCCGCCGGTGGCAGCTGGACCACCCGGACGAGCCGCCGATCTTCGTCAGCGTGAACGTGGCGGTGCGGCAGGTGTGGGACTCGGACCTGGTGGCGGACGTGGCCGAGACGCTCGCCGATACCGGGCTCGCCCCGCATCTGCTCCAGCTGGAGCTGACCGAGTCGGCCGTGATGGGCTCGGCGGGGCGTCCGCTCCAGGCCCTGAAGGCGCTCAGCGACATGGGCGTGCGGATCGCCATCGACGATTTCGGCACCGGCTACTCGAACCTGGCGTACCTGAGCCGGCTGCCGGTGTCGGTGCTGAAGCTGGACGGGTCCTTCGTGCGCGGCTTCCAGTACGACGGCCGGGAGGCGGCCGCCCGCGCCAACCCGGCCGACGAGGTGGTCGTCGAGGCGATGATCCAGCTCGCGCACCGGCTCGGGCTGACCGTCACGGCCGAGTGCGTGGAGACCTCGGCGCAGGCCACGCGGCTGCGGAGCATCGGCTGCGACACCGGACAGGGCTGGCTGTACTCCCGCCCGGTGTCACCGGACCGCATCTCCGAACTGCTGGGCACGCCGGACGTTCAGGCGGGCGTCGGCAAACCGTAGGCGTCGGCGATGAGTTCGTAGGAACGCAGGCGGACGTCCCCGCCGTGCGCGTTGGCCGTGATCATCAGCTCGTCGGCGCCCGTGCGCTTGGTGAGGTCGTCGAGGCCCGAGCGGACCTCGTCGGGGGTGCCGTGGATGACGTTGGCGTTCCAGGAGTCGACGAAGTCGCGCTCCAGGGGGCTGAATTCGTAGGCCTCCGCCTCCTCCGGGCTGGGCACGAGGCCGGGGCGGCCGGTGCGCAGCCGGACCATGCTGAGGGCCGCGGCCAGCACCTGCCGGCGGGCCTCCCTCTCCTCGTCGGCGGCGAGCGCGGAGACGCCGATGACGGCGTACGGCTCGTCGAGCACGGCGGAGGGCTGGAAGGACTCGCGGTACAGGTCGAGCGCCGGGATGGTGTTCTGCGCCGAGAAGTGGTGGGCGAAGGCGAAGGGCAGCCCGAGGACACCGGCGAGGCGGGCGCTGAAACCGGAGGAGCCGAGCAGCCAGAGCGGCGGGCGGTGCGGGGACTGGACGCCGCCGGGGGACGTGGCCTGCACCGGGCCGGGGACCGCGTGGATGCGGCGGTAGGGGTGCCCGTCGGGGAAGTCGTCGTCGAGGAAGCGGGTCAGCTCGGCGAGCTGCTGCGGGAAGTCGTCCGCGCCCTCGTTCAGCCGTTCCGTGCGGCGCAGGGCGGCGGCCGTGGCGCCGTCCGTGCCGGGGGCGCGGCCGAGGCCGAGGTCGATCCGGCCCGGGGCCATGGCCTCCAGCGTGCCGAACTGCTCGGCGATCACGAGCGGGGCGTGGTTGGGCAGCATCACACCGCCCGAGCCGAGCCGGATGCGGTCGGTGTGGGCGGCGAGGTGGGCCAGGATCACGGCCGGGGACGAGGAGGCCACGCCCGGCATGGAGTGGTGCTCGGCGACCCAGTACCGGTGGAAGCCGCGGTTCTCCGCGAGTCGGACCAGGTCGACGCTGGTGCGCAGGGCGTCGGAGGCGGTGCGGCCGGCCCCCACGGTGACCAGGTCCAGTACGGAGAGGGGGACGGGGGCGCTGCCCTGTGCCGCGCCGCGAATCTCGTCGCCGGGTGTCTGGTCTGCCGCCACGGTGGGGTGCCTCCTGCTGTGGGCCGTGTGCTGTCGTACCGGATCTAACAGGGGACTGTCTCCGGTTATTCCCGGCCACGGCGCCGGGGTCCGTCAGGCGGCCTCCCGGCCCCTGCGCCCGGGTCCGTCAGGCGGCCTCCCCGCCCCTGCGCCCAGGTCCGTCAGGCGGCCTCCCGGCCCCCGCGCCCGGATCCGTCAGGCGGCCCGCTCCCCGTCGCTCGGGGCGCTGCCCTGCCGGGGCATGCGGTGCGCCTTCTCGCCGCCCCCGGCAGGTGCCGGGGGCGGCGAGGGTCAGGCCCGTGGTCTCACACCTGGACGATCGGCTCCCGCGAGAAGAGCGCCCCCAGTTCCGGCGCGTTCACCCGCCGGTCCGCCAGGCGCAGGCCCTCCCAGACCGTGACCTGGTTGGCGGTGAGGACCGGCTTGCCGAGTTCCTTCTCCAGGGCCGGGATGTGGGCCGCCGTGTGCAGGGCCGTGTCGGGCAGGAGGAGGACCTCGGCGTCGGGGTGGTCGGAGTTCCGGGCCAGGGTGAGGAGTTCGGCCTCGCCCCAGGTGCCGACCTCGGCGGCCGTGATGATGCCGGAGCTGTTGACCGACACGACCTCGACATCGGCCGCGCGCAGGAACTCCGCGAAGAGCCGCGCCACGTCCTCCGGGTACGTCGCCCCGATCGCGACCCTGCGCACCCCCAGCTCCCGCACCGCGTGCGCGAACGCGAAGGAGGTGGAGGAGGCGGGCATGCCGGCCGTCTGGGCCAGGGCGCGGACCTGCTCCTGCGCGCCGTCCCAGCCGTAGACGAAGCTGCCGCTCGTGCAGGCCCACACCACCGCGTCCGCACCGGCGTGCCGCAACTCCTGGACGCCCGCCGCGAGCCGGCCGGCGGAGCCCATCTCGAGCAGCGCGTCCACCCGGTGCGCGTCCTCACCGATGTCGGTGTGCACCAGGTCCACCCGGATGTCGCTGCCCAGCAACTGCTCGATGCGCGGATAGTCGTCCTCGGCGGAGTGGCCCGGGTAGAGAAATCCCAGCGCTGTCATGTCCAGCCTTCCTGCTGCTGCTCTTCTTCCGGCAGTACGGGACCGGGGTCCGCCCCCGGCACTGCGGGACCGGAACGCGCCGCCGGATTGATCAGCGCTTGGTACGGCCCCACCGCACGGGTACCCAGTCGGCGCAGTGCCGCCCACATCGTCACTTGGTTGGCCGAGATCACGGGGATGCGCAGCTCGGCCTCCAGCTGGGGGATCACGTCGTACGTGGGCAGGTTGGTGCAGCTGATGAACAGCGCGTCGGCGTCACCGCGGACGGCCTGCCGGGCCATGTCCACCACCTCCCGGTACGGGACCTTCCAGATGTGCCGGGTCAGGCCCATGAAGGCGCAGCCGGAGATCGTGACGCCGGCCTGGGCGACATAGGCCTCCAGCGACTGCGTCACCGACACCGTGTACGGCGTCACCAGCGCGACCCGGCGCACGTCCAGCTCCACCAGGGCCTCCAGCAGCGCGCCGGAGGTGGTGATCGCCGGTACGGCGCCGGCCCTGCTCATCGCCTCGCACATCGCCCGCTCGCCCATCATGCCGCCGACGAAGCTGCCCGACGTGCAGGCGTAGGCCACGACCTCGGGGGCGATCGCGTTGAGCGTGCGGACCGCCTCGCTCAGCGTCTCGTGCTCGCTGACCAGGCGGGCCAGATCGAGACTCACCTCGACCGGCACGAACGGTGTGCGGGTCATATGGAGCGAGACCTCGTCCGGCACCCAGCGCCACAGCTCGCGGTCGAGTGCGAAGTCGAAAGGGGCGACGACGCCGACCCCGCGCTGCGGGCTGGGCCCGCCGAGAAATGAGACGTCCATGGCAGGCACCGGCCTCACGCTGGGCAACTAGTGTGCAACGGATCGTGGGAACGCCCGTGTTGACGACGGTAGGTTCGGGTGCGAGCGTGGTCAATCCGCCCGGATCACTCCTTGGTCAACACCGGGTTAACTCGTCGTCACCCGACCGGCGCCCCGGGGCCGGCCGGCCCCGCCGAACGGCTGGAGAAACGGCTGCTCATGCCCACCCCCACGCTCCTCGTCCTGGACGCCGAACCCCTCCCCCGCCTCGGCCGCCTCACCGGCCGCGCCCGCATCGAACACACCGACGCGGCGGGGCTCGCCGAGCGCCTCCCGCGCGCGGATGTACTCCTGGTGTGGGACTTCACCTCGCGCGCCGTGCGGGACGCCTGGCCCGGCGAGGGTCCGCGGCCGCGCTGGGTGCACACGGCGAGCGCGGGTGTGGACCACCTGATGTGTCCGGAACTCGCCGCTTCCGACACGGTGGTGACGAACGCGCGCGGCATCTTCGACCAGCCGATCGCGGAGTACGTCGCCGCGCTCGTGCTGGCGATGGCCAAGGACCTGCCGAGGACCCTGGAGTTGCAGCGGGAGCGGACCTGGCGGCACCGCGAGTCGCTCAAGGTCGCCGGGAGCCGGGCCGTGGTGGTCGGTTCGGGGCCGATCGGCCGGGCGATCGCGCGCACCCTGGGGGCGCTGGACATCACGACCGCGCTGGTGGGCCGCGCCGCGCGCTCCGGCGTGCACGGTCCGGAGGACCTGGACCGGCTGCTGGCCCGCGCCGACTGGGTGATCGCGGCGGCGCCGCTCACGGACGAGACGCACGGGATGTTCGACGCCCGACGCTTCGGCCTGATGCAGCCGTCCACCCGGTTCGTCAACATCGGCCGCGGCCAGCTCGTCGTCGAGGACGCGCTCGCCGAGGCGCTGGCCAAGCGCTGGATCGCGGGTGCCGCCCTGGACGTCTTCGAGGCCGAACCGCTGCCCGCCGAGAGCCCGTTGTGGCAGGCCCCGGGCCTGATCGTGTCCCCGCACATGAGCGGCGACACCATCGGCTGGCGTGACGAACTCGGCCTCCAGTTCGTGGAGTTGTACGAACAGTGGGCGGCCGGGGAGCCGTTGAAGAACGTGGTCGACAAGCGGCGTGGGTACGTACCTGGTCACTGACGTTCCTGGGAGGGTGGATGTCCGAGCTCACCGAGCTGACCGCCGTACGGCTCCTCGAGGGGTACCGCAAGGGCGAGTGGGGTCCCGTGGAGGCGACGCGGGCGGCGCTGGAGCGGGCCGAGGCGATCCAGCCGGAGGTGAACGCCTTCGTCCGGCTGACGGCCGAAGAGGCTCTGGAGCGGGCCCGGGAGTCTCAGGAGCGGTGGCGGCGCGGTGAGCCACGGGGCCTGCTCGACGGGGTGCCGGTCACCGTCAAGGACATCCTGCTGCAGCGCGGGGCGCCGACCCTGCGCGGATCGAGGGCCGTGGATCCGGCGGGGCGGTGGGACGAGGACGCGCCGTCCGTGGCCCGGCTGCGCGAGCACGGGGCGGTCTTCATCGGCAAGACGACAACTCCCGAGTTCGGCTGGAAGGGCGTGACGGACTCGCCGCTCAGCGGGATCACCCGCAATCCGTGTGACCCTTCGCGCACCGCGGGCGGGTCGAGCGGCGGCAGCGCGGCGGCGGTGGCGCTCGGCGCGGGGCCGCTGTCGCTGGGCACGGACGGCGGCGGCAGCGTCCGTATCCCGGCCTCGTTCTGCGGGATCTTCGCGCTGAAGCCGACGTACGGGCGCGTGCCGCTCTACCCGGCGAGCGCCTTCGGCACGCTGGCGCACGTCGGCCCGATGACCCGGGACGCGGCCGACGCGGCGCTGCTGATGGACGTGATCGGGCATCCGGACTCGCGCGACTGGTCGGCGCTGTCCGCCCCGGCCGGTCCGTACACGGACGCTCTGGCGGGCGGGGTGCGCGGGCTGCGGGTGGCGTACTCGCCGTCGCTGGGCGGCCAGGTGGCGGTGCGGCCGGCGGTCGCGAGGGCGGTGCGGCGGGCGGTGGAGCGGCTGGCGGAGCTCGGCGCGTACGTCACGGAGACCGACCCGGACCTGACCGACCCGGTGGAGGCCTTCCACACCCTGTGGTTCAGCGGGGCGGCCCGGGTGACGCAGCACCTGGGCCCGCACCAGCGCGAGTTGCTGGACCCGGGCCTGCGGGAGATCTGCGCGCGGGGCGCCCGCTACTCGGCGCTGGAGTATCTGGCCGCGGTCGACGTGCGGATGGACCTGGGCCGCCGGATGGGCCGCTTCCACGACACCTACGACCTGCTCGTCACGCCGACCATGCCGCTCACGGCGTTCGAGGCGGGCGCCGAGGTGCCGAAAGGATCCGGCCACCGGCGGTGGACGGGCTGGACCCCGTTCACCTACCCGTTCAACATGACGCAGCAGCCCGCGGCGAGTGTGCCGGTCGGCACCGACGCGGACGGTCTGCCGATCGGGCTCCAGCTCGTGGCCGCCCGGCACCGGGACGATCTGGTGCTGCGGGCGGCCCACGCGCTGTTCGAGGCCCGGGTGGCGTCCGCCGGCCGGCCTACGCCCTCCGGAAGCTGAGCGACTCCCCCGCCGCTCCGGACCTCCACAGGTCGTTGCACGCCTCGGCCATGGTCTCCAGGCCGTCGACGACCTGGCCCCAGACGATGCCGGGGACCCAGCCGACATCGCCGTTCAGCAGCAGGTTGTTGCGCTCGTAGAACAGGGCCAGGTCGACGAGCGTGGTCCCGGCGCGGACCTCGCGGTCGTAGCCGTAGGCCTTGGTCCCCAACTCCGCCCCGGCGAAGGTGAAATAGCACAGGTCGCCGGGGATGGGGGTGATGGTCGGATTTTCCAGTGGTGGCTCGGTTTGGGCGAAAGGCGGGAAAAGGGCGTAGATCTCGTTGCGTGCGTACTTCGCGTGGTAGACGTCACCGGCCAGCGGAAGGGAATCCCAGACGGCCGCGCAGGTGATCGGCGCGCGGTCGTCCAGCAGCCTGGCCGTGCAGGTCACGTCGCGCTTGACCAGCGAGACTTCGATGTAGCGATCAGCCATGCCCTCCATGGGAGTGCCCACCGCCGCCCGGGTCAAGAGCGCACGGCGAGAGTGCGGGGCTTGAAAAGACCGGAATAACTCGGATGCGGTCGGGTAGCCGCGCGCCCATGGCTCCACCACAGAGAAGCCCACACAGAAGCACACCGCGAAGTCCCGAACCCATATCCGGGCCCGCCTCCGGGCCCACCCGCCGGTCGCTGCTCGCGGGGGTCGCGGCGCTCGGCGCGCTGGGCGCCGCCGGATGCAGCAGGGTCGCCACCGCGTCGGACGTCAAGGGCGGTGACCTGCTCGACCGGCTCCGGGCGGCGGGCGTCGTCCGCCTCGGCATCGCCGGCGAGATCCCGTTCGGCTTCATCGACAAGAACGGCGAGCTGACCGGCGAGGCACCGGAACTGGCCAAGGTGATCTTCAAGCGACTCGGCATCGACCGGGTGCAGCCCGTGCCGACCGAGTTCGGCTCGCTCATCCCGGGCCTGAACTCCCAGCAGTTCGACGTCGTCGCCGCCGGGATGTACGTCAACCCCGAGCGCTGCGAGCAGGTCATCTTCGCCGACCCCGACTACCAGATGCTCGACTCGTTCATCGTGCGCAAGGGCAACCCGAAGGGGCTGCACAGCTACAAGGACGTCGTCGCGAAGAAGGCGAGGTTCGCCACCGGGACCGGCTACGCCGAGATCCAGTACGCCGTCGAGGCGGGGTACAAGGAGAGCGAGATCCTGATCGTCCCGGACCAGGTCGCGGGCCTGAACGCCGTCGAGGCGGGGCGCGTGGACGTGTTCGCCGGTACGGCGCTGACCACCCGTGAGGTGGTGAAGAAGTCGTCCAAGGCGGAGGCGACCAAGCCGTTCGCGCCTCTCGTGGACGGCAAGCCGCACGTCGACGGAGGCGCCTTCGCGTTCCGGCCGACCGAGTCGAATCTGCGCGACGCCTTCAACGTGGAGCTGCGCAAGCTCAAGAAGAGCGGCGAACTCTTCCGCATCCTGCGGCCCTTCGGATTCACCCGGGCCGAGATGACGGACATGACCGCGAAGGAGCTCTGCGGCGGATGACCTCAGGACTCTGGGAACTCGTACTCAAGGGCGTCTGGGTCACGATCCAGCTCCTCGTCTGCAGCGCCCTGCTGGGCGCCGCGGTGTCCTTCGTCGTCGGCGTGGCGCGCACCCACCGGCTGTGGATCGTCCGCTTCCTCGCGGGCGTCTACACCGAGGTGTTCCGCGGCACTTCGGCGCTGGTGATGATCTTCTGGGTGTACTTCGTGCTGCCCATCGCCTTCGGCTGGCAGCTGGTGCCGCTGTGGGCGGGCACCCTCGCGCTCGGCCTGACCTACGGGGCGTACGGCTCCGAGATCGTGCGCGGCGCGCTGACCGCGGTCGACCCGGCGCAGAAGGAGGGCGGGATCGCGCTCAGCTTCACTCCCTGGCAGCGGCTGCGGCTGATCCTGCTGCCGCAGGCCGTGCCGGAGATGATCCCGCCGTTCTCCAACCTGCTGGTCGAACTGCTCAAGGGCACCGCCCTGGTGTCCATCATGGGCATGGGTGACCTGGCGTTCAGCGGCAACCTGGTGCGCCTGGCGCTCCAGGAGAGCGCGGAGATCTACACGATCGTGCTGCTGATCTACTTCGTGATCGCCTTCGCCCTGACCCGCGGCATGCGCGGTCTGGAGCGCAAGCTCAAGGCAGAGACGGGCAAGCCGGCCGGCAGCACAGCCGGCCAGGAGCTCGACCGTCCGCAGACCACCGGTGTGGGAGGTGCTGTCGCATGAAGTGGGACTGGAGCGCAGTCAGCGGCTTCATGCCGCACCTCTGGGACGGTCTGCTGGTCACCGTGCAGATCCTGGCCCTCGGTTCGCTGATCTCGTTCGCGCTGGGCCTGGTGTGGGCGCTGCTGATGCGGGTGCCCTCGCGCTGGGTGACCTGGCCGGTCGGCGTGGTCACGGAGTTCGTCCGCAACACCCCGCTGCTGGTGCAGCTGTTCTTCCTCTTCTATGTGCTGCCCGAGTGGGGCCTGGCCTTCTCGGCGCTGACCACCGGCGTCTTCGCGATCGGGCTGCACTACTCGACGTACACGATGCAGGTCTACCGGGCCGGTATCGAGGCCGTGCCGGTCGGCCAGTGGGAGGCGGCGACGGCGCTGAACCTGCCGCTGCACCGGACGTGGACGGCGGTGATCCTGCCGCAGGCCGTGCGCCGGGTCGTCCCCGCGCTCGGGAACTACGTCATCTCCATGCTCAAGGACACGCCCATGGTCATGGCGATCACGGTGCTGGAGATGCTCGGCCAGGCGCGCCTGTACTCGCAGGAGCACTTCCAGTTCACCGAGCCGCTGACGGTGATCGGCGTGGCCTTCATCGTCATTTCCTACCTGGCCTCCCTTGCCCTGCGAGCCCTGGAGCGACGCCTTGCCCACTGACACCCTCCCCAATCCCGGCACCAACCCCGACAAGACCCCCGCCCAGAGCGCCGGCGAGCTGATCCGGCTGGAGCAGGTCACCAAGCGGTTCGGGAGCAACACGGTCCTGGACCACCTGGACTTCTCCGTCGACGCCGGCAAGCACGTCACCCTGATCGGGCCGTCCGGATCCGGCAAGACGACGATCCTGCGGCTGCTGATGACCCTGCTCAAGCCCGACGAGGGCACGATCACGGTCGACGGGGAGCAGCTGTTCCCGGCCTCCGACAAGCAGGTCCGCGAGGTCCGCAAGAAGATCGGGATGGTCTTCCAGCAGTTCAACCTGTTCCCGAACATGACGGTGCTGCGGAACATCACCGAGGCGCCGGTCACCGTCCTCGGCATGTCCAAGGACGAGGCGGTGGAGCGGGCCAAGGAGCTGCTGGACATGGTGGGCCTGGCCGACAAGTGCGACGCGCACCCGGCCCAGCTCTCCGGTGGCCAGCAGCAGCGGGTGGCGATCGCCCGGGCCCTGGCGATGCGCCCGCAGGTGCTGCTCCTGGACGAGGTGACCTCCGCGCTCGACCCCGAGCTGGTGGCAGGAGTCCTCGACGTCCTCAGGGACATCGCCCGCTCCACGGACATCACGATGCTCTGTGTGACCCACGAGATGAATTTCGCCCGGGACATCTCCGACCAGGTGCTCATGTTCGATTCGGGCCGGATCATCGAGTCGGGACCGCCGGAGAAGATCTTCAGCGACCCGGAGCTGGACCGGACACGGGAGTTCCTCAGCGCAGTGCTCTGACTACGGCCCGTGAGCTGGCACAACACCCGACCCCTCACTCGAGGGCGGACTGGGGCATGCTTCTGGCACATGCCAGAGTGCCATTGCCCCAGTCCGGGGCCCCGGGAATCTTGTCAACCCCCGCTCCGCGCACGCCTTTTGCCGGTTAACCTGGAAGAGGTTCACCGACCGGATTACGGCCCTACAGCAAGCGCAGGGGGAGACCACCGTGGCGCTGAAGCACGAGCCGACCACCCCGTACCACTCGGCCCAGGAAGCACTGCGCGTCCTGGAGACGGTGGCGCGCGGTTCCAGCGGTGTCACCGACGCCGAGATAGCCCGGCACACCGGCATCACACCGGAGCGGCTGACCGCGCTCCTGCGCATGCTGCGCCGCGAGGGCTACGTGGAGCAGATCACCGACGGCGCGTACGTCACGGGCGAGACGCTGGCCCGCCTCGGCTCCGCCCAGCACCGCGAGCAGGCCCTGCGTGAAAAGCTCCAGCGCACCCTCGACCGGCTGCGCGACTCGGTGGGCGCCGCCGTCTACATGAGCCGGTACGTCGACGGCGAGATCAGCATCACCCAGTACGCCGACAGCCCGGCCGCGCCCAAGGTCAACGAGTGGGTCGACTTCCGCTCCTCGGCCCACGCCACCGCCATCGGCAAGAGCCTGCTCACCCAGCTCGACCACGCCGGGCGCCGCGACCACCTCGCCCGGCACAAGATGGCCCGCCTCACCTCGCGCACCATCACCAGCGACCGGCTCCTGCTCTCCCGCCTGGAGGCCCAGCCGCCCACCGTGCCCGTCCTGGACCTCCAGGAGTACGCGGTCGGCACGGTCTGCGCGGCCGTCCCGATCACGGCCGGCTCCTCCGTCGGCTGCCTCGCCCTGTCCCTCCCGCTCGAGCACGCCCACCGCCTGCGCCAGGCCGCCGACACCCTCAACCGCCACGCGGCGCCGGTGCTGCTCTCCATGGCGATCTAGGACCTTCCGCCGGATCTCCGCGGCGCCGCCCCCGGCCCTCGCCGGGTGGTCCGGAGCACCCCTCGGCATTGGGTATTATTTTCTCCGTCGCCCGCCGCGGAGCACGATTCCGAGGGCAGGCGAGAGTCATGCGCCGCTAGCTCAGTTGGTTAGAGCAGCTGACTCTTAATCAGCGGGTCCGGGGTTCGAGTCCCTGGCGGCGCACGGATGAGGGGCCTCTCGTGGGAGCGAGAGGCCCCTCAGCGTTTTCGGGACAGCCGCAGGTGGGTCCGCTCGGTGATCAGGACGCGGCACTCAGTCCACGGACGCGCACGGTGGTCGAGGCTCACGGCGCCACGGACGTCCGGCTGTCCACGCTGAAGACGAAGTCGCCGTACGGGCCGAAGGTCTGGCTGTACGCGGTGACGAAGCCGGCGCAGAAGACGACGATCACCCCGAGGAACGCCAGGATGCCGAGGGCGCTCACCGCCTGCCTGGCCCGGCTGGGCGCCTGGGCCGTGGCCACGACCTGGCGGCCGTCGGTGTAGTAGACCGTGACGTAGTCGCCCTCGACGGTCGTCGCGCTCCCGCCGTCCTCCTCGAAGCGGATGACCCGGCCGTCGTGTGCGATGAACTCGTAGACGTGGTGCAGGGTGGTGCGCACCGAGGTGTCGCCGTGGCCGCCGCCGACCGTGGTGAAGGTCCGCAGGCACCTGCCCTCGGCCGTCAGGCCGCTGTTCCAGGCGCCCCGGATCTGCAGCCAGCGCCGCACGACGCGGTGGGCCATGAAGAGGGCCAGGACCATGATCAGGCCGGGCACGACGTAGAAGATCACGTCCATCGCGCATCCCCCGGGGTCGGTGCGCCGGACCCGAGCGGCCGGCGTGGGAGGAACCTACCCACCCCGGCCGCACCGGTGACTCAAGAGAACCTCAGAGGTTCAGAAAGTCACGTCCGAGCAGGCGTAGAACGCGTTGGCCGTGTCGGCGATCGTCCAGACGGCCACGATGACGTGACGCCCGCTCAGCCCGGTCGGCAGCCTGCCGCTGTGGGAGAGCGAGGAGGGCGGGCGCTGCCCGTTGTACGGCACCGTGAAGAACGGGGTGAGGTTGAGGTCGGACCGGGCCAGGTTGTGGTTCTGGTTCCAGCCGGGCTTGGTGACGTAGTACTTGAAGTCGGTCGTGGCGTGCATGGCCGTGAACTGCCAGCGGAACGTGTAGTTCTGGCCGCCCGTCACCTTCGTGGCGGGCCAGGCGCCGCCGGACGGGGTGCGCGGTGCGCTGAGCTGGCTGAAGTGGCCGAGCCCGGCGTTGCATATCTGGCCGTCCGCCGGGCCGGAGCCCGGGAAGCCCTTCGGGCCCTCGACACTCTGCGGCTCCCACTGGATCGAGCCGCAGTTGGTCACGGTGCCGTTCTGGCAGAGCTTCTGCCGGCTGATGGGGAGGTCGGTGTAGCCGTGGCCGCTGGCACCGCCGGAGGAGAGCACGAGGGCTCCGGTCGTTGCCAGTCCCACCGCGGCTGCGGACAACTTGGTCCTTGTACGCATGCTGCCGCTCCTGGAGAACGTGGGGGAAGTTCGGTGAGCCGTGCGTGTAGGTCTAGACCAAGTTCGAGATTATGGGCGGTTGTTGAACATGTCCATACCAATCACGGAGCTGTTTCGCCCCGGCCGGCGCAGAACGCCACCGTCAGGTCCTTCACCAGCACCTTGCGCTCGTAGTCGTCGAGTTCCACCAGGCCCCGCATGGTCAGCCGGGTCACCGTGTCCTCCACCGAGTCCACGACCGAGGTGAGCACGCTCGCCCGGTGCTGGGCGTCCAGCGCGGCGATCCGGCGGCGGTGCATCGCGGCGGCGACCTCGGGGGCGTACTCCACACGGACCGGCTGCACCGAGAACACCTCCAGGCCGACCGGGGCCGCGTCCGCCGCCACCAGCCGGGTCAGCACCTCGCCCGCCGCGTCCCCGGCGCCCCTCGGGCCGCCCGGCATCTCCACCCGCACCCGGGCCAGTCCCGCCTCGACGCACTCGCGCAAGTACGCCTCGTGGTCCTCGACGCCCAGCATGGCCCGGGCGGTGTCCCGCACCCGCCACACCACCAGGACGACCACCCGCAGCGCGACCCCGCTCCCGTCGGCCGCGGGCACGGGCTCGCTGCGCCAGTGCCGCAGCCGCACGTCCACCCGGCGGCGCAGCAGCAGCGGATTCACCCACAGCAGACCGGAGCGCCGGACGGTCCCCCGGTAGCGGCCGAAAAGGTCCAGCACCCAGGCCCGCCCGGTACGGCCCCGGGCGAGCCCGCCGAGCCCGAACAGCCCGAGCGCCCCGGCCCCGGCGTACGCCGCCCACTGGGCGAGACCGAGCCCGGCCCCGGCGTGGACGGGCAGCCGCAGCACCTCCCCAGCGAGCGGCGGCAGCAACCCCGCCCACCAGGAGGTCGCCACGCACCCGGCCGCGCCGCAGGCTCCGGCCAGCACGCCCACCGCGCCGGGCAGCACCCGCGCGGGCCGCTCCGCCAGATCGGGATCGACCTGCGGCACCGGGCGCTTCGGGGCGGCGACCGCCGGGCGCCGCAGCCTCGGTTGCTCCCCCGTGCCCTGCCTCCGTCCGACGACGGCCGGCTTCAGCGGCACCGGCGCCGGGTCGGGGTCGTCGCGGAACAGCAGGTGGACGGGGATCTCGGTGGTGGCCTCGTTCTGGATGAGCCGGGCGGGCCGGACCGGTCCGTCGGCCGGTCCGTCGGGCTCGGACGGGTGGGAAGTGGTCGTACTCATGCGTGCCTCCAGCCTCCGCGCCAGATGCGTCACAACAGTGGTCGGTGAGGGGCCGCCCGGAAGGGCCGGGGCGGACCGAGGGCCTACGAGAAGAGGCGTCGCCAGGTCTCCGGCCCGGGGTAGCCGTCCGCCGCGCCGCCCCGCCAGCCCTGGGTGCGCTGGAAGGCCTCGACGGCCCGCCGGTCGGCCTCGCTCCAGATCGGCCCCGGCCCGACCCGGTAGAACCTGCCGAACCCCTTCAGCACGAGCTGTCTGCCCAGCTGGGTGACAAAGGTGTTGTTCGCGCCGGGGCGGAACATCGCCCGCCCCGGGTAGCCGGGGACGCCGTGGGAGGCGGGCGGCGGGCCGACCGCTCCGTCCTTGACGTCCTTGCCCTTGCCGGTGACCAGCAGCTCCCAGGTGTGCGGGCCGGGCAGTCCGTCGGCCTCCGCGCCCGTCCAGCCCTGCGCCGTCTGGAACGCCCGGGTCGCCCTCCGGTCGGCGTCGGTCCAGCGCGGCCCCGGGCCCGACGCGTAGGAACCGCCGGCCCCGCGCTCGACGAGCATGCGGCCGAGCTGCGTGACGTACTTGTTGTTCGCGCCGGGGCCGAAATACGCCGCTCCGGGGTACGGCGTGGCGGCCGGGGCGCCGGGCTGGCCGCCGTCCTTCCCGGGCACCGGCTCCTCCGGGGTCACGCCCTTGTAGCGGTAGGGCACGTACCGGTCGGAGTTGTTCCAGTAGGCGTACGGGGTGGACTGCCGGCGGGTGTGCGGGCGGGTCTGCTCGTAGGCGGTGTAGGAGGTGTGCGACGCGTCCGTCCAGCCGCCGAAAATGGTGACGTGCGAGCCTTGCTCGGGGTCGGACGCATTGTGGAACAGCAGAATGTCACCCGGCAGGAGTTCCTCCTTGGAAATCTTCTCCCCGTACTGCGCGAGGCTGCCCGTCCATTCGTTTCCGGGCAGCTTCCAGGCCATCGAGACATAGCCGGAGCAGTCCTGCCGGTAACCGTCGGACCAATAGGCGCTCATGCTGTACGGCACCTTCGCGGCGACCCAGGTCTTGGCCCGGTTGATGATGTCCGTGCGGCTGATGGCGGTGGGCTTGGGAGCGACCGGGGGCTCGGCCGGACGGCCTCGTGGGCCGTGCAGCGGGGCCGTGGCCCCCTGGGGGGTGTCGGGCTCGTCACCTGTGGGAATGCCCGGGCGGTGGGGTGCGTGCGGGGCGGCGGCGGCCGGGACGGCGTGGCCCGCGCCGAGTGCGGCCGAGGCCACGGCGGCCAGGGCGAGGGCCCGGTGCGCGGCCGGGTGGGCGCCGGCCCGGCCCGGCCAGGAATGCGGCAGGGCGCGCCGCCAGTGGACGCAGCCGGGGCAGTCGCAGTCGCTCGCGGGGTCGATTTCCGTGAATACCGGAGACTCCATGCGATTCCCCTCACACTTCCGGCGGAAAAATGCGGCGCCCATGCACCAAAGGGCGCGCGTCGTCAGTCTCGCAACTGTCCTCGGGACGCGCATGCTGACGGTCCGAATGATGTACACGGCCGCCCAGTGGGCTCCTCCCGGGCCCGGACAGGTGGTCCGGAGCACCTCCGCACGTCCTGTAGAGTTACGACGTCAGCAGGCGCCGCTAGCTCAGTTGGTTAGAGCAGCTGACTCTTAATCAGCGGGTCCGGGGTTCGAGTCCCTGGCGGCGCACAGACGGTGAAAGGCCCCTCGCAGGAGCGAGGGGCCTTATCCGTGCCCGCGAGGCACCCCTTGCCCGGCCGGACGTCTCTCTGGCCGGAACCCGGCCCGCCGCGCGTTTGGCCGGATACCCTCTCGCCATGGCAGCGCGTGACCTACAAGAGCGGATCAAGAAGCTCATCATCGACCGCCGGCTGGCCTCCGGGGCCCCGCTGCCGACCGAGCCCGCACTGATGGAGCACCTCGGCGCGAGCCGGAACTCGGTGCGGGAGGCGCTGAAGGCGCTCCAGGCGATGGGCATCGTGGAGATCCGGCACGGCTTCGGCACCTACGTCGGCCCGATGTCCCTGGCCCCGATGATCGAGGGCCTCGCCTTCCGCACGGTCGCCGGGCACTACCGGGGCGAGGACTCCCTGCTCCAGTTGCTGGAGCTGAGGGAGGCGGTGGAGACGGGGCTCGTGTCCCGGCTCGCCGGCCGGCTACCGGAAGCGGACCTCGTTGAACTGGACGCGCTCGTCGACCGTATGGAAGAGCAGGCCGCGCGCGGAGCCGGTCTCGCCGAGACCGACCGGGCCTTCCACGCCACCCTTTACCGGGGGCTGGACAACGTACTGCTGTGCGAGGTCCTGGAGGCGTTCTGGGACGCCTTCCACCGGGTCCGAACGGACCTCGGGGGCGAGCCGCAGGATCCGAAGGTGACCTGCCGGCAGCACCGGGAGATCCTCGACGCGGTGCGGTCCGGGGACTCGATGCGGGCGGAGGAGGCCATAAGGGAGCACTTCGGCAACATCCGCGCCCGCTTGTCCACAACGGCTCCACAGGGTCCCCACACCCGCCACAATGAACGCGTTTGACCGGTAACCACCGTGTTTCGCATCTTGCGATCATGATGAACGCCGTAGAACCCTGGTTTTCTGGTTACACAAGGTGTCGCGTACTCGCGGCAGTTGGGGGGATTCGGAACCGGTTGCGGCGTGGGCGGGGGTAGGGGCTCCGTTCATGAACCGATGCCAAGGGGGGCATCATGCAACCGGAAGGTCGCGTTGCCGTGTCTATAGGGTGTGGATGACGTGGTGACCGCGATCCACCACTGATACGTCTGTGAAGGTCGAGGGGGACCTGGAGCAGACGGTAAGAAGCTACGAAACACGCGGTTGTCCGCGTGTGGGGGGATGACTCATGACGTCGAGGCCCACGGGTGCCCGGCAGGAAAACGACCCGTCCCAGACCACCCAGCTCAGGGTGCCTTCGCACCGGATGAGCACGACGGGGACGTTCCGGCGGATCAAAAAGACACTGCCGAGATACGACTACGAGCACTACAGCCGGCTCGCGGGTCCCCTCACCCAGCCGGATCCGGGCAAGCCGTACAAGGTGCAGTACCGCTCGCTCATCTCGCAGGAACCGCACCGTATACGCGTGGCCCTGATGCTGGCCGCCGCCCCGGTGCTGTCCCTGGTGCTGCTGTTCTGGCTGCTCCAGCCCGAGCACTGGACCGAGCGCGACTACCCTGCCTTCGAATGGCTGCCCGCGCTCGACATGGTCATGCTCGTCTCGATCGGGCTGATCGAGTTCTTCCGCTGCATGAACGTGCTGTCGAACGCGCACGCCACGCTGGTGGCCCGCGACCCGATCCCGGTGGTGCCCGAGACCGGCACCAGAGTGGCCTTCCTCACCTCCTTCGTGCCCGGCAAGGAGCCGCTGGAGATGGTGACGAAGACCCTGGAGGCGGCCGTGAAGATCCGTCACCGGGGCCTGATGCACGTATGGCTGCTCGACGAGGGCGACGACCCCGATGTGAAGGCGGTCTGCGAGCGCCTCGGCGTGCACCACTTCTCCCGCAAGGGCGTCGCGAAGTGGAACCAGGCCAAGGGTCCGCACCGCGCCAAGACCAAGCACGGCAACTACAACGCCTGGCTCGAGGCGCACGGCGACGACTACGACTTCTTCGCCTCGGTCGACACCGACCACGTGCCGCTGCCCAACTACCTGGAGCGGATGCTCGGCTTCTTCCGCGACCCGGACGTCGGTTTCGTCATCGGCCCGCAGGTCTACGGCAACTACGACAACCCGATCACCAAGGCCGCCGAGTCGCAGCAGTTCCTCTTCCACGCGCTGATCCAGCGCGCCGGCAACCGCTACGGCTCCCCGATGTTCGTCGGCACGTCCAACGCCGTGCGCATCAAGGCGCTGAAGCAGATCGGCGGTCTGTACGACTCGATCACCGAGGACATGGCGACCGGCTTCGAGATGCACCGCCACAAGAACCCGGCGACGGGGAAGAAGTGGCGCTCGGTGTACACGCCGGACGTGCTCGCCGTCGGTGAGGGCCCCAGTGCCTGGACGGACTTCTTCACCCAGCAGATGCGCTGGTCGCGAGGGACCTACGAGACGATCATCGGGCAGTACTGGAAGGGCTGGTACTCGCTGCCGCCGAGCAAGCTCTTCAACTACACGATGATGATCATCTTCTACCCGATGTCGGCCCTCAACTGGATCCTGGCGGCGCTGAGCTGCTGCCTGTTCCTGGGCCTGGGCGCCTCGGGTGTGAACATCGACCCGGCGGTCTGGCTGATGCTCTACGGCAACGCCTCCGCCCTGCAGATCGGCCTGTACGTCTGGAACCGCCGGCACAACGTCTCACCGCACGAGCCGGAGGGCTCCGGCGGTGTGGCCGGCATGGTGATGTCCGCGCTGTCGGCGCCGCTGTACGCGAAGGCGCTGATCGACTCCATGCTGCGGCGCAAGAGCAAGTTCGTGGTCACGCCCAAGGGCGACTCGGCCAGCCCGGACCGCTGGTTCGCCACGTTCCGCTACCACTGGTACTTCATCGCGATCTTCGGCGCCTCGATCGCCGCGGGCTTCGTCTTCGGCCACTCCCACCCCGCGATGATCATCTGGGCGACGTTCGCGCTGCTGATCACCGCATCGCCGGTGTTCGCCTGGCGCTGGCAGCTGAAGCAGGACGCGAAGAAGCACGCCGCCTCCGACGAGGGCCGGCCGCAGGACCCTGCGGGAGCGCCCCGGCCCCAGCCGCTGCCCATCCCGCAGCAGCCGACCGGGCACACCCCGCAAGCGAAGCCCACGTGGGCCGCGACCCCGGGCGCACACGGGGAGGTCGGGGGATCCGACCAGACCATGCAGATCGCCCTTGGTGGACTTGGGGGACGTAAGGAATGAACGACCGTGCAGGCCGCCGCCGGGCCCGTCGACTCGCGATCGGCACGGCGGTGGTACTCGCGCTGGCCGGGATGAACGGGCCGTGGCTCTACCGCTTCAGCACCGAGAAATACCACCAGTACAAGATCAACAAGCCGGAGTACAAGGCCGCGAACGGCAAGTGGGAGATCGTCGACTTCCCCGAGGAGTACCGGCAGAACACCATCCACGCGGCGCTGCTGCGCACCGGCAAGGTGCTGCTCGTCGCGGGGTCGGGCAACGACCAGGACAACTTCGACGCGAAGAAGTTCGACACCCGGATCTGGGACCCGGTCAAGGGCACCGTCAAGAAGGTCCCCACCCCGGCCGACCTGTTCTGCACCGGCCACACCCAGCTCGCCAACGGCAATCTGCTGATCGCCGGCGGCACCAAGCGCTACGAGAAGCTCGAGGGTGACGTCACCAAGGCCGGCGGCCTGATGATCGTCCACAACGAGAACCCGGACGCCCCGATAACCCTGCCCGCGGGCACCACGTTCACCGGCAAGAAGAACGGCAAGACCTTCGTCTCCAAGGACCCGGTGCTCGTACCGCGCGCCAAGAAGGTCTTCGACAAGGCGACCGGCAAGTTCCTGCGCAACGACCCCGGTCTCGGCCGGATCTACGTCGAGGCGCAGAAGCGGGGCAAGAAGTTCGAGACGGGTACGCAGGACAACTACCGCGTGCACGGCCTGAAGGGCTCCGCCGCCAAGAACACCTACGGCATCGCGCAGAAGCTCGCCCTGGACAAGAAGGACTTCCAGGGCATCCGGGACGCCTTCGAGTTCGACCCGGTGGCCGAGAAGTACATCAAGGTCGACCCGATGAAGGAGGCCCGCTGGTACCCGACGCTCACCACCCTGAGCGACGGGAAGATCCTCAGCGTCTCCGGCCTCGACGACATCGGCCAGCTGGTCCCGGGCAAGAACGAGGTGTTCGACCCGAAGACCAAGAAGTGGACCTACACCGGCAAGGTCCGGCAGTTCCCGACCTATCCGGCGCTGTTCCTCATGCAGAACGGCAAGATCTTCTACTCGGGGTCCAACGCGGGCTACGGGCCGGACAACGTGGGCCGTGAGCCGGGCGTGTGGGACGTCGACACCAACAGGTTCTCGAAGATCCCGGGCCTGAGCGACCCCACGCTGATGGAGACGTCCGGCACGGTGCTGCTGCCTCCGGCGCAGGACGAGACGTACATGGTGGTCGGCGGCGGCGGCGTCGGCGAGTCCGAGAAGTCCAGCGAGAAGACCCGGATCGTCGACCTGAAGAAGGCGAACCCGAGCTTCGAGGACGGCCCGTCCCTGGACAAGGGCACGCGCTACCCGAGCGCCTCGGTCCTGCCCGACGACAGTGTGCTGATCTCCGGCGGTTCGGAGGACTACCGCGGCCGCGGTGACTCCAACATCCTCGAGGCGCGGCTGTACGACGCGGAGAGGAACGAGCTGAAGCGCGTCGCCGACCCGCTCGTGGGCCGCAACTACCACTCCGGTTCGATTCTGCTGCCCGACGGCCGCGTGATGTTCTTCGGCTCCGACTCGCTCTACGCCGACAAGGCCAACACCAAGCCGGGCGAGTTCGAGCAGCGCATCGAGATCTACACGCCGCCGTACCTGTACGGCGACGGGGACCAGCCTTCGCTGTCGGGCGGGCCGCAGACCATCGAGCGCGGCGGCACGGGGACGTTCACCTCGTCGGACGCCTCTCGGGTCAAGAAGGTCCGGCTGATCCGGCCGAGCGCCGCCACGCATGTCACGGACGTCGACCAGCGGTCGATCGCCCTGCACTTCAAGGCGTCCGGCGACAAGCTGACGGTGACCGTGCCGGAGAACCGGAACCTGGTCCAGGCGGGCTGGTACATGCTGTTCGTGACGGACGCCGACGGGACCCCGAGCAAGGCGCAGTGGGTCAAGGTGCCCTGACAGACAACCGGCAAGGGGCGCTCTCCGTGAGGAGAGCGCCCCTTTCGCATACGCCGGTCCGCTGTGGCGGGCCGGTCCGTCAGCCGGTGGCCTTCGCCAGCTTCAGGGCGTAGTCCCCCCACCACTGGCCCGCCTTGGGCCCGCCCTTGCACTCGCCGTCCGACTCGCCCGGACGCTTCACCCACAGATAGGCGTCGACCAGCGGGTCCGCCGTCTTCGTCGTCGGGGTCTCGCCCAGGGAGCGGCCCGGCGGGTTGCACCAGCGCTCGTCGGGGTTGCCGGCGCCGTAGGGGCCCTTGCCGTTGCGGCTGGTGTCGATGACGAAGTGCTTGCCGCCCACCTTGGCGGAGAGCTGCTTGCCGTAGGCGATGGAGTCCTTGGTGGAGTAGAAGTTGGAGACGTTCACCGAGAAGCCGTCGGCCTGGGCGATGCCCGCGCGGTTCAGGGACTCGAAGATCTGGTCGGGTTGCTGCCAGCCGGCGTTGCCCGCGTCCAGGTAGACCTTCGTGTTCTTCAGGGACTTCAGCTTGGCGACGGCGCCCTTGAGGAGGTCGTAGCGCTCCTCGTGGAACTGCTCCGGGGTGCAGCCGTCGACCAGGTGCAGCAGGGCGTCCGGCTCCAGGACGACCGTGGCGGCCCGGTCGCCGATGCCCGCGGCGACGCCGTCGAGCCACTCGCGGTAGGCGTTGCCGTCGGCGGCGCCGCCCTGCGAGTACTGGCCGCAGTCGCGGTGCGGGATGTTGTAGAGGACGAGCAGGGCCGTACGGCCGGCCTTGTCGGCGGCCTCGGTGAAGCCCTGCGTCTGCTCCTGCGGGTTGTCCGGGCCGACCCACTCGGCGACCGGCTGCTCGGCGATCTTGCGGATCTGCTCGGCGTCCTGCTTCTTGCCGGACTTCTCCAGGGCGGCGACCTGCCGCGCCGCGGTCCCGTCCGGGTTGACCCAGAACGGGGCTTTTTCCTTGGGCTGTTGGGTGATCCCGGCGCCCGCGTCGGCGCCCTTGTCCGATCCGTCTCCTCCGTCGGAGGAGGAACACCCCGTCACCAGCAGTGCCGCCCCCAGCACCGCTGCGGACATCCGCCTCCCGGCGAACGCCCCCGCCCCCCTGCTGCCGTACATCCAACTCCCCCTTGGGTGCAGCGTTCCAAGTCTCAATCCTGACATACGTCCCGCGACACCCACGAGGCAAACGCCACCTGCGCGGATGACGCAGCGCCACCGTATCGGGACTTGGCGTATCCAACCTCTAGGCCCGGGTGGCCCTTTGGTTCTAGAGTCTTCTCAGCACATGCCCGGCCTCCGGCCAGAGATTCACCCACCGTGACTCCCGTGGCCTCCCGCGCAGCTCGCCGGGTTACTCCCGCAGCCCGTGCGCGCGGTGGAGGACCGGCCCGGTCGGCGGCCTCAGGGGGAGCGGGTCGCCGACCGGGTTGGGGGGGCGTCGCCGGGCCGCACCGCCTTCGGGACTCAGAGGCCGGTTCCGGTCAGGTACGCCGAGACGACCACGTTGGCGGTGTAGCTGCGGGTCGTGCGGTCGAAGCTGCCGCCGCACGTGACCAGCCGCAGTTCGGCCCGCCCCGACTCGCGGGGCCCGTACGCCTGGTGGGCGTCGAAGCGGTCGCGGGTGAGGACCTGCACGGACTCGACGGTGAACTCGGCGACCTTGGCGTCGGCCCGGATCACCCGGATCGTCTGGCCCGGCCGCATGGCACTGACCTTGTAGAAGACGGCGGGCCGGCTGTCGGTGTCGACGTGACCGACCATCAGCGCGGTGCCGGGTGCCCCGGGGGCGACCCCTCCGGAGTACCAGCCGACCACGTCCGGCTGGTCGTACGGCGGCGGATCGGGCGCCCCGCGTGCGTCGAGGCCGCGTGCCACCACCGGGGCCTGGATGCCGAGCCCGGGGATGTCGACGCGCTGCGGCAGCGCGTCGCCCAGCGGCCGGTGCTCGGGCGGCAGCTTGATGTCCGGGGGGCGTCCGGCCGCCGCCATGTCGCCCGTGGCGGGGGCCGAGATGCCGTGCCGCATCTCGGTGACCTCACGGCCCCACAGCCACAGCCCGAGCAGCAGCACGACCCAGGCCATGCCGGTCAGCAGCCGGCCGGTGCCCGAGAAGCGTTTCTGCAGGTGATCGTGATCGTGATCGTGCATGGTCAGTCCGTTCCGCGGCCCCGGCGCAGACCGCGCCGTGCTACGACCACCGCGGCCACGCCGGCGAGCACCAGCCCGGTCACCCCCTGCGCCGCACCGGGACCGGCACCGCGCTCCTCGGCGGCGACGCGCTCGGCGGCACCGCCACCGCCGGCCTGGACGGGGGCGACGGGTGAGGCCGGGGCACCGGGCCGGTGCGAGAGGGGGGCTTCGTCGTCGGCGCCCGGAGCGGACGGCTCCCCGTCGACGCCGGGAGCGGACGGCCGGCCGCCGCCGTCGGGCGCGGGCAGTCGGCCGCTACCGCCGGCGGCGCCGGGTGCGGGCGGTTGACCGCCCGATCCGGGGGCGGCGTCGGGTGCGGGCTTGTGGCCGTCCGTCCCGGGGGCGGCGTCGGGTGCGGGCCTGTGGCCGGCCGTCCCGGGGGCGGGTGGCTGACCATCGGCTCCGGGAGCCGGGAGCGGCGCGGTCTCGTGCCCGGGAGGCGGCGCGGCCTCGTGCCCGGGGAGCGGCGCGGCGTCGGACCGTGGCGCCTTGCCGTCGCGGACGGTCAGGGTGCCGGTCTGTCGCGTGGCACCGCAGGTGACCCGCACGGCGTACGAACCCGCCTCGGCGGTGGAGCGGACGCGGCTCTCGCCGGTGAGTTCGCGTGCGCCGGTGGCGGTGAGCCGGGCGTCCGCGACGAACGCCGTCGAGGCGGCGACGGCCGTCCGCTGCGCGCAGCCGGTGACGCGGAGTGTGATGTCACTGCCGGGGGCGGGGGCCGCCGGGGTCACCGAGACGCTCCCCGTATCCGCCGCGTACGCCGCAGGGGCGAGGGCGACAGCGGCCAGGACGCCCGTACAGACAGTGACTTTCAGGGAACCCATCGTGAACCTCCAGATGCCTGGAGCCTCCCCCGCGCGGTGGGCCGCCGCATCCTCAGGGAAGCGGCGGCTGCTCCGGACGGGTGACGACGGGTTTGGCGGCGGGCCCGGGCTCCTGCCCGGCGCCGCCCGGGTTCAGACCCGGTCGACGAGGTCCGCGATCGAGTCCACGACCTGCGACGGCCGGTAGGGGAAACCGTCGACCTGGTCGGGCCGGGTCAGACCGGTGAGCACCAGGAACGTCTGCATCCCGGCCTCCATGCCGGCCAGCACGTCGGTGTCCATGCGGTCGCCGATCATCGCGCTGGTCTCGGAGTGCGCCCCGATGGCGTTCAGCCCGGTCCGCATCATCAGCGGGTTCGGCTTGCCCGCGAAGTACGGCTTCTTGCCGGTCGCCCGGGTGATCAGCGCGGCCACCGCACCGGTCGCGGGCAGCGGTCCCTCGGAGGAGGGGCCCGTCTCGTCGGGGTTGGTGCAGATGAACCGGGCGCCGCCGAGGATGAGCCGCACCGCCTTCGTCATGGCCGTGAAGGAGTACGTACGGGTCTCGCCGAGGACGACGTAGTCCGGCTCGTGGTCGGTCAGGATGTAGCCGATGTCGTGCAGCGCGGTGGTCAGCCCCGCCTCGCCGATGACATACGCCGAGCCGCCCGGCCGCTGGTCGTCCAGGAACTGGGCGGTGGCCAGGGCCGAGGTCCAGATCGACTCGATCGGCACGTCCAGGCCCATGCGGCGCAGCCGGGCGTGCAGGTCGCGCGGGGTGTACATCGAGTTGTTGGTGAGGACCAGGAAGGGCTTCCCCGACTCGCGCAGTTTCTTCAGGAAGGCGTCGGCACCGGGGATCGGTACGCCCTCGTGGATGAGCACGCCGTCCATGTCGGTGAGCCACGACTCGATGGGCTTGCGGTCTGCCATGTGCGGGATCTCCTGCCGTACGCGGTCCTGCGTGCGACCCAGCCTAGACAGTGGGCGGATCATGCGGAATGGCCTGTGTGCGGCGTCCCGACTGGCGGGACGTCCGGCTCAGCGGCGGCGGCGTGCGACGAGGAGTACCCCGCCGCCGGTGAGCAGCAGGGCCGCGGCCGCCGCGGCGACCTGGGTGCCGGTTCCGGTGGCGGCCAGTTCCTCCGCGAAGGGGAACCGGTCCTCGCGGGGCGGGACGGAGGCGCTGGAGTCGGGGCGGGGTTCCGTACCCGTGCCGGTGCCGGTGCCGGTGTCCGTGCCGGCGTCGGCGTCGGCGTCGGCGTCGGCGTCGGTCCCCGTCCCACCGCCGTCGATCCCGAACCGGTAGTCGTTCGACTGTCCGACCCAGTCGCCGTCGTCGTCGTGCCGCTGCACCACCGCGGCGTTGGCCGTGACGTCGTTGGGCACGGCGTCCGAGGTGAGGGTGAGCCGCACCTTCACGGTGACGGTTCCGCCGGGCTCGACGGTGAACCCGGCGAACCGGTCCTCCTCGTCGGCGAACGCCCCGACGAGTTCGTCCTCGCCGGTCTTCTCGAACCGCACGTGGTGGGCTTGCCCGCGGTCGAAGAACTCCAGGTGCGGCTGGGAGGGTTCCAGGGCCCGCTTGTCGTCGACGAGCACGACGACAGGGTGGATACCGGTGCAGGTCCGGTCGGTGGTGTTGGTCAGGTCGACGTACCAGGTCCCGAACCCGCCCCCGGCCGTGTAGGTGTCCGGCCCGCCGTGGATGCGGGTGGTGAGCGGGAAGGTGTGGTCGTCGGGCGCGGCACAGGAGGGCGCCGGGGCGTCCGCGTGCGCCGGGACAGCACCGGGGAGCAGGGCGGCGGCCGCCGCTGCCGCCGCCAGGCAGAGATGAGCGGGCGTGCAGAGTCGCATGATGATGTGACATTCCGCGCGGCGTGGCCGACGAGACGACTCCGGCGCGAACCGGCCCCGAACGGCGGTGCGGAACCGCCCGGTCGGCGGACAACAGGCTCCGGCGACGGCCCGGACCTCAGCGAGCCCACCATCCGATCCGCCCCACCATCCGATGCGCCCCACCGCCCGATCCGCCTCACCATCCGGTGCGCCCCACCGCCCGGTCCGCCCCACCATCCGGTCCGTGCCGCGCCTCGACCACCTCGACGTCTGACACCGGCCCGGAACGAGCGGCCCGAGCGGCACGAGCGGACCGAGCGGCACGAGCGGACCGAGCGGCACGAGCGGCACAAGCGGCACGAGTCCTACCCGCCCGGCACCCCACCCCAGCCCTCACCACGCCCGCCGGCCTGCTCCACCACCCCAGCCCTCACCACGCCCGCCGGCCTGCTCCACAGCCCCAGCCCTCACCACGCCCGCCGGGTTCCTCCACAGCCCCGCACCTCACCCGCCCCCACGCCCGAACACCGGCCCCAGCACCAGCTGGGCCGCCCCCACTGCCACGGCCCCGTCTCCGCCGGCGGCGACGCGCACCGGTACCGCGTCCTGGCCCGTTCGCCGGGACCGGGCCTCCAGCACCGCGTCGACCCCGCCCACGAAGGCCTCCGGCGCCGCCGCCACCGTACGGCCGCCGAGCAGGACGACGTCGATGTCGAGCAGCCCGACGAGATTCGCCGCGCCGGCTCCCAGCACCCGTGCCGCCTCGTCCAGATCGCCGCGCGCCACCGCGCCGAGACTCAGGGCCTCGACGCAGCCCCGGTCCCCGCAGGTGCAGTGCGGGCCGTCGAGCTGGATCACCTGGTGGCCGAACTCCCCGGCCCCGGTCCTGGCCCCGCGGTGCACGCTGCCGCCGATGACCAGCCCGGCCCCCAGGCCCGTACCGAGGTGCAGGTACACGAAGGAGCCGCCTTCGCCCCCGGCGGCCAGGCCCAGCGCCGCGGCGTTGGTGTCCTTGTCGACCACGACCGGCACCCCGAGCCGCCCGGCCAGCGCCTCCCGCAGCGGGAAGCCGTCCCACCCGGGGAATCCGGTCACCCGGTGCAGCACCCCCCGGGCGTGATCGAGCGGTCCGGGCAACGCGACGCCGACGCCGAGCAGGGATGGATCGAGCCCGGAGAGTCCGTGCCCGGAGGGCTTGTCGCCGTGGGCCGGCAACACCCCCGCCACCGCCTCCTCCACCGCTCCCAGCACGGCCTCCGCCCCCGCCCCCAGATCCAGTGCGGCCCGGCGCTCCCCCACCACGGTCCCCCGCAGATCCACGAGCACGACCCGAACCTCGTCCCGGTCCAGATGGACCCCGACCGCGTGCCCGGCCTCGGGCACCAGCCGCAGCACCGTGCGCGGCTTGCCCCCGGTGGACGCCCGGCGGCCGGCCTCCGCCACGAGCCCGTCCTCCCGCAGCCGGGCGGTGATCTTGCTGACGGCCTGCGGGGTGAGTCCGGTCCGCTCGGCGAGTTCGAGGCGGCTGATGCCCTCGTCCCCGGCCGTCCGCAGCAGGTCGAGCACCAGAGCGGCGTTGTGGCTGCGCAGGGCGAGCAGATTGACCCCGCCGCCCCCGGCCCCCGACCCGGCTCCGACTCCGACCCCGGCCGTGCCGGCCGCCCCCGCGCCTCCCGTCCCGCGCATGCCGCCCACTCCGCCCGTACGGTCGTCCGCCCTCTTCACACCCCCATTGTCCCCGGCGCTTGCACTTTGGCAACAGCGTTGCGAAAGTGGGGAGCATGACTGGCACACCCCTCGGCACAGCCTCCGGCTCGCCCCTCCGCGTCGGCCTCGTCGGCTACGGCCTGGCCGGCTCCGTCTTCCACGCCCCGCTGATCGCCGCCACGGAGGGCCTCGCCCTCGACACGGTGGTCACCTCGAACCCGGAACGGCAGCAGCAGGCCCGTGCCGAGTTCCCGGACGTCCGCCTCGCCGCCACACCCGACGAGTTGTTCGACCGGGCCGCCGAGCTGGACCTGGTCGTCATCGCCTCCCCGAACAAGACGCACGTGCCGCTCGCGAGGACCGCGCTGGAGGCCGGCCTGCCGGTCGTGGTCGACAAGCCCGTCGCGGGCACGGCGGCCGAGGCCCGCGAGCTCGCCGCCCTCGCCGAGGAGCGCGAGCTGCTCCTCTCCGTCTTCCAGAACCGCCGCTGGGACAACGACTTCCTCACCCTGCGCAAGCTGCTGAACGAGGGCGAGTTGGGCGACGTGTGGCGCTTCGAGTCCCGCTTCGAGCGGTGGCGTCCGAAGCCGAAGGGCGGCTGGCGCGAGTCCGGCGACCCCGCAGAGATCGGAGGTCTGCTCTACGACCTCGGCAGCCATGTCGTCGACCAGGCCCTGGTCCTGTTCGGTCCGGCGGCCTCCGTGTACGCGGAGACGGACATCCGCCGCCCGGGCGCCGAGACGGACGACGACACGTTCATCGCGATCACGCACACCAACGGCGTCCGCTCCCATCTCTACGTCTCCGCGACGACCGCCCAGCTCGGCCCCCGCTTCCGCGTCCTGGGCTCGACCGCCGGTTACGTCAAGTACGGCCTCGACCCCCAGGAGGCGGCGCTCCGGGACGGCCTGCGCCCCGGCCCCGGCTGGGGTGCGGAGTCCGAGTCGCTGTGGGGCCGCGTGGGCTCCGGCGAGTCCCCGCTGACCGGCGGCGGACGCGCCGAACCCACCCTCCCGGGCGACTACCCCGCCTACTATGCGGCCGTGGCGAAGGCCCTGCTGGAGGGCGGCCCCAACCCGGTGACCGCGCGGGAGGCGGCCGCCGCCCTGGACGTACTGGAGGCCGCCCGTCGTTCGGCCCTCGAGAAGGTGACGGTGACGCTGTGACCCAGAAGAGCAACCCCTCGCACAGCCAGGGGCTCACCCCGAAGTTCCACCCCGAGCTCACCCCGAGCCTGGAGGAGCTGGAGAAGCAGGAACGCCTGCTGGTGTTCCGGCAGTTCACGTACGACGACGCCTGGGCACTCGGCTCGCTCCTCGTCGAGCTGGCCCGGGAGCGGCAGGCCCCGGTCGCCATCGACATCCACCGCGCCGGCCAGCAGCTCTTCCACGCGGCGCTGCCCGGCTCCACCCCGGACAACGACGCCTGGATCGCCCGCAAGCGCCGGGTGGTCGAGCGCTACGGCTCCGCGTCCTACCTGGTCGGCGCCCGCTTCCGCGCCAAGGGCAGCACGTTCGAGGAGTCCTCGCGCCTCGACCCCGACACCTACGCGGCGCACGGGGGCTCCTTCCCGATCACCGTCGAGGGCGTCGGCGTGATCGGCGCGGTGACGGTGTCCGGGCTGCCGCAGCTCCAGGACCACCGGCTCGTGGTCGAGGCGCTGGAGCGCTTCCAGGACCTCCAGGTCCCGCACCCGGAATGACCGGGGACTCCCTCCGGTTGGCACCTGCGTACGCGTGATCAAGCGCGGCGCCCCAACCGGAGGGACCCACCGATGACCACCCCCCTGAAGGAGACCGTCGGCCGGTACGGCATCTGGAGCGTAGGTCTGCGCTCGGAGGACGCGGACCGGCGCGGGGAACGCGCCGAGGCCGCCGCCGAACTGGAGGAACTCGGCTACGGCGCCCTCTGGCTGGGCGGCAACAGCTCCGCCGCCAACGCCGCCCCGCTGATCGAGGCGACCTCGAAGCTCACGGTCGGCACCAGCATCCAGAGCATCTGGCAGCACGAACCGGACGCCGCCGCCAGGGCCTTCGCGGACCTGGAGTCGGCCCACCCGGGGCGGTTCCTGCTGGGCCTCGGGGTGAGCCACGCCAAGCGGGTGGAGCAGTACGCCCGCCCCTATTCGGCCCTGGTCGAGTACCTCGACGGTCTGGACGCCGCCGGAGTGCCGGCGGACCGGCGGCTCCTGGCCGCGCTCGGCCCGAAGTCGCTCCGGCTGGCCCGCGACCGGGCGGCGGGCTCGATCCCGTACCTGGTCACCCCGGAGCACACGGCGCACGCCCGCGAGCTCCTGGGCGAGGCCCCGCTGCTCGCCCCGGAGCTGGGCGTCGTCCCGGAGACGGATCCGGACCGGGCCCGCGCCCTGGCCCGGGAGTTCCTCGAGCTCTACCTCCCGCTGCCGAACTACACCAACAACTTCCTGCGGCACGGCTTCACCGAGGACGACCTGAAGGACGGCGGCAGCGACCGCCTGGTCGACGCCCTGTTCGCCTGGGGCGACGACACGGCGATCCGCGCGAAGATCGACGCGTTCTTCGAGGCGGGCGCGGACCATGTGGCCCTCCAGGTGGTGAACGACGAGCCGCGGGACGCCCTCCCCCGGAAGGCGTGGCGCGACGTGGCGACACTGCTGGACTGAGACTCGCCTCAGGGGCGCGGGGAACCGCGACGAGCCACGGACGGCCCGGGCCGCCGAAGCCGCGCGGTTCACCGGCCGGTGTGCGGGCCTTTCCTACTCGGCGACGACGAACCGCAGACGGCGCCGGGGCCGCGGCCCCGTGCCCCGCCGACGGGCCCGCAACTCCTGGACGAGCGCCACCAGTACGGTCAGCCCCCAGGCCAGGGAGAACCACGCCAGCTGGTCGTCCGTTCCGGCGGCCAGCCAGCTGACGCCCAGCCCGGCCAGCGTGATGCCGGAGGCCGCCACGAGAGCCGACTGCCGCCCGGAGCGCAGCGTCCGCAGAAGGCACAGGGCGGCGAGGACGAGGACCGGAACGGCGAGGACGGACATCGGCTCGTGTCCCGTGTAGTCCATGGAGACCATGGCCGACGCGGGCTCGTACTCTCCGTCGTACCCCTGCTCGAACAGCGTGTGCCCGGAGGGGTCCTCGTCCAGTTCGTAGTAGTCCTCGTAGTAGGTGCCGTAGTAGTAGAGGGAGCTGTCGAAGTCCGTGTCGCTCACGTAGACGTAGTCGCTCTCATCAGACGGCACCCCGGCGGGGACACCCGCGATGACCATGGCGCCGGCGCCCCACCACAGCAGAGCGGACGTGAGCGGGAGCCGGCGGAACGCGGCCAGTCCCAGGACCGCGACCACCGCCAGCGGCACGAGGAGGTCGCTCGACGGATCGATGTCCTGGTGGACGAGGACGACCACGGCCGAGACCAGGAGCCCCAGCAGGGCCACGGCACGATTCCCGGCCGGGAGCCGACGCCATCCGCGCCGGGACGACGCGGCCTCGGCGGCGGTCCGGTCGGGGCCGGTGCGGTCGGGGGCGGTCCGGTCGGGGGCGGTCCCGTCGGGGGCGGTGCGCTCGGGGGCAGTGGCCGTCGCCCCGGAGGATGCGGCGGGCGCTTGACCGTCCTCGTCGGGGACTGTCTCACCCGGGTCGACGACAGGACGCGGGGGCGGTGAGGTGGTGGCCTGTCTCGGCAACGACGCGGCCTGGGTGGGCTGTTCTGCCAGCACCGTCCGCCCCGGCCCGGCTTCCGACGGCGGCGGGACCGGCGGCGCGGGAGGCATCGCCGGCAGGGCCGGGACTCCGCTCCCCGCGCGGGCCAGGGCCTGCTGCATCTCCCCCATGCCGGCGAAGCGTTGCTCCCGGTCCTTCGACAGCGCCCGGAGTACGACCTCGTCGACCGCCGCCGGGATCAGCGGCCGCAGCGCGGAGGGGGCGACGGGCTCCTTGCTGATGTGCTGGTGCATCACGGCGAACGGGGAGTCGCCGCTGAACGGCGGCCGTCCCGTGAGCAGTTCGTACAGCAGGCAGCCGGTGGAGTACTGGTCGGAGCGACCGTCGACCGCTCCACCGGTCAGCTGCTCCGGTGACAGATAGGCCGGGGTCCCGACCGTCATACCGGTCGCGGTCAGGCGGGTGGTGGTCTCCGCCACCACCTTGGATATCCCGAAGTCCAGGACCTTGACCCCGTCTTCGGAGGTGAGCATGACGTTGGAGGGCTTGATGTCCCGGTGGACCAGGCCCTGACGGTGACTGTGGGCGAGAGCCTCCGCGATGCCCCGTGTGACGTCGATGGCACGCTCGACCGTGAACGGCCCCTCGGCCAGTGCGTCCGCCACCGTGCGGCCGTCGATGAACTCCATGATGAGGAAAGGGGTCGTCTCGCCGCCGTCCTGGACGTCCTCACCGACGTCGTGCAGGACGGCGATGTTGCGGTGGCTGAGCGAGGCGATGGTCCGGGCCTCCCTGCGGAACCGGACCCGGAACTCCTCGTGCCTGGTCAGCTCGGGCGGCAGGATCTTCACGGCGACGACCCGGCCGAGCTCCCGGTCCGTGGCGCGCCAGACCTGGCCCATGCCGCCACGTCCTGCTTCCTCGACCAGCTCGTAGCGCTCCGCAAGTACCCGCATGGTGCTCCCCGTTCGGCGTCAGGGTGCGAGGCCGGCGCAGGAGCCGCCGGTTCGGAGCGCGCCGTGCATCAGTCCACCCGGTCGCCAACCGTACTGGCTGATTTCCAGACATCGAGCGCTATGAGAGGCCGAACAGGAGCGCGCGCACCGCACGCGCTCCCATCGCGCTCAACTGCGCCGGGGGCGCCTTTCACCACTCAGGCGCCTTCCCGCCGCTCAGGCGTCCTTGAACTCCTGCCGCTGCCGCCCGAGCCCCTCGATCTCCAGCTCCACGACATCCCCGCTCCGCAGGAACGGCTTCGGCTCGGGCGCTCCCAGTGCTACGCCGGCCGGCGTACCCGTGTTGATCACATCGCCCGGGTACAGCGTCATGAACTGGCTGAGGTACCGCACGACCTCACCCACCGAGAAGATCTGCTCGGCCGTCGTCCCGTCCTGTTTCAGCTCCCCGTTGACCCAGAGCTTCAGGGACAGGTCCTGCGGGTCCCGGACCTCGTCCGCCGTCACGAGCCACGGGCCCAGCGGGTTGAACGTCTCGCAGTTCTTGCCCTTGTCCCAGGTCCCGCCCCGCTCGATCTGGAACTCCCGCTCGGACACGTCGTGCGCCACCGCGTACCCGGCGACATGCGCGAGCCCCTCCTCCACGGACCCCAGGTACCGCGCCGTACGCCCGATGACGACGGCCAGCTCCACCTCCCAGTCGGTCTTGAGAGCCCGCCGCGGCACGAGGACCGTGTCGTTGGGCCCGACCACGGTGTCCGGGGCCTTCATGAACACGACCGGCTCGGCGGGCGGCTCGGCGCCGGTCTCGCGCGCGTGGTCGTGGTAGTTCAGGCCGATGCAGACGATCTTGCCGATCCGTGCCAGCGGCGGCCCGATCCGCAGCCCGGCGGCGTCCAGGACGGGCAGATCACCGGCGTCGGCGGCGGCCCGGACCCGGCCGAGCGCCTCCTCGTCGGCGAGCAGCGCGCCGTCGATGTCCGCGACGACACCCGACAGGTCCCGCAGGGTCCCCTCGGCGTCGAGCAGCGCGGGCCGCTCCGCCCCCGCCGTACCGACTCGCAGCAGCTTCATGATCAGTCTCCCTCGATCGCGGGCGCCCGGCCGATGCGCGCGACCCGGGTGCGGCGGGGCAGCCATCGGAGGACTGGTCGATCCTCCAAGCTGGGAGTGCACTCCGCAATACCCCGTTCACGTACTGGACCCAGCCCCGCCCGGTCACCGGTACAGCACGGCCCGCTCGACGACACTCCACGTCGTACTAGTCACGACGTACAGCGCGGCGGCCAGCGGCACTACGGCCACGGTGACCAGCGTGAAGAACGACATGAAGGGCATCACCCTGGTCACCGCCCCCAGCCCGGGCAGCTGCTCCGCGTCACCGGCCCGGGCAGCCGGGTTCGCGGCCAGCGTGCGCTTGCTGAGCCGGTAGCTGAACGCGGCGACGCATCCGACGATCACGAACAGCCCGGCGTAGACGAGTCCCGCACCCCCGAGGACACCGCCCTGGAGCGCGTCCGTCCACCGCTCCCCGAGCGGGGCCGCGAACAACTGGTGGCCGAGCAGCCCGTTGGCCTCGCCGCCGATCGTGTCGCTGGAGAACAGGTGGTACAGCAGGAAGAACGCGGGAATCTGGAGCATCCCGGGCAGGCAGCCGGCCAGCGGCGACACCTTCTCCTCGGCGTGCAGCTCCAGCACGGCCTTCTGGAGCTTCTCGGGATCCCTGCCGTGCTTCTTCCGCAGCTCGGCGATCTTCGGCTGGAGCGCGGTGCGGGCCTTCTGGCCGCGCGCGGCGGCCCGGGACAGAGGGTGGACGAGGAGTCGTACGAGCGCGGTGAACAGGACGATCGCCGCGGCGGCGGCCGAGGCGCCGAACAGCGGCTGGAGCAGGTCGGCAAGGTGCTCGACCAGGTTGGCGAAGACGGACATGGGTGAGCCCTCCGGGGGTCTCGTCGTGCCGGAACAGGTCATGGCGGCATGACGACCCGCGCGGGGTCACCCAGGTGTGGATATGCCCCTACGCGACGGTCGCCCGGAGGGCGTGGCCGGGTGCCCGGGGCCGGGTGCGCCCCCGGGCGTCGGGATCGCGCTGCGGCAGGAAGGCGGTGCGCCGGTCCCGGTCGCGGATGGCCGTACGCACGCGGGTGCGCGGCACGGTGGGCGCGCAGCGGGAGGCGATGACGGCGCAGAGCGCGAGGGCGGACGAGGCGGCGGCGGTCGCGGCGAGCGCGACGGTGGCGGTGAGGCTGCCGGTGTCGAGCAGCGCCACCTCGACGAGGAGGAAGAGCAGCGCGAGGGCGGGACGCAGCGTGGCCCAGCTCCGGTTCACGGCTGCCCCTCCCCTTCGTACGTGCGTATGCCCTGCCGTCCGTTATACAGGACCACCCTCCCGCCCGGGCCCGCGACTTCGTACACGGGTTTGAGAAAGGTTCGTCAGAACTCTCGACAACCCACCCGTCACACCCGATGCTTCTCGTCACCAACCACGGGGCACTCCTGTGCGCCGGGCCGGGGACCGGCGTCCGCCCCCAACTCCCTTACGGAGGAGCCGTGATCCGACGCAGAAGTCTGCTGGCCGCAGCAGGCGGAACGTTCCTCGGCAGCGCCCTGGCGACGGGCACCGCGCACGCGGACGCCACCATCGCCGTCAACCCGTCGACGACGTACGGCACCTGGGAGGGCTGGGGCACCTCCCTCGCTTGGTGGGCCAACGTCTTCGGCGCCCGGGACGACTTCGCCGACCTGTTCTTCACGACCAAGTCCGTCACGTACAACGGCCGTTCCCTGCCCGGTCTGGGCCTCAGCATCGCCCGCTACAACCTCGGCGCGTGCAGCTCCGACAGCGTCGGCGGCGAGACGATGGTGACGTCGCCCAACATCCCCGCCTTCAAGCAGATCGAGGGCTTCTGGCAGGACTGGAACAACGAGGACCCCACGTCCTCGGCGTGGAAGTGGACGGCGGACGCCAACCAGCGGGCGATGCTGGTGAAGGCCACGCAGCGCGGCGCGATCACCGAGCTCTTCGCCAACTCCCCCATGTGGTGGATGTGTTCCAACCACAATCCCTCGGGCGCGGCGGGCGGCGGCAACAACCTCCAGACCTGGAACTACCGCCAGCACGCGAGCCACTTGGCGGCGACGGCCCTGTACGCGAAGAACAACTGGGGCGTGAACTTCGCGACGGTCGACCCCTTCAACGAGCCGGCCTCCACCTGGTGGACCGCGACCGGCACCCAGGAGGGCTGTCACATGGACCCGGCAGTCCAGGCGGCCGTACTCCCCCACATGCGCAGCGAGCTGGACAAGCGCGGTCTCACGGGCCTGCGCATCGCGGCCTCCGACGAGACGAACTACGACACGGCCCGCTCCACCTGGGGATCTTTCGGTCCGTCGACGAAGGCCCTGGTGTCACAGGTCAACGTGCACGGCTACCAGGGCTCGGGCGGCCGCCGCGACCTCCTCCACACGGACGTGGTCACCACTTCCCGCAAGAAGCTGTGGAACTCCGAGACGGGCGACGGCGACGGCACGGGCCTGACGATGGCCTCGAACCTCTGCCTCGACTTCCGCTGGCTGCACCCCACCGCCTGGTGCTACTGGCAGGTCATGGATCCGTCGACGGGCTGGGCGATGATCGCCTACGACGCGAACACCCTCCAGCCGACCACCGTCCAGACCAAGCATTATGTGATGGCCCAGTTCAGCCGCCACATCCGCCCCGGCATGACGATCCTGGACACGGGCGTGGACCACGCGGTGGCGGCGTACGACGCGACGGCCCGCCGCCTGGTGATCGTGGCGGTCAACACGTCCACGTCCGCCCAGACCCTCACGTTCGACCTGTCCCGCTTCGCGACGGTGACGGGCGGCTCGGGCGGCCTGGTCCCCCGCTGGAACACGGTCACGACGGGCGGCGCCGACCTCTACACGGCCCGCTCGGACATCCACTTGTCCGGCAAGTCCGTAGCTGTACCCTTCGCGGCGAAGTCGGTACAAACGCTCCAAATAGACGGTGTGACGCTCTAGATCAACGCCGGGGCGGCGGTCCGGCGCGAACCGCCGCCCCGGACGACGAGCCCGAGGGAAGCCCTGAAGTACCCGGATATCGGGTCTGGCCTGCACATCTCTCACGCTCGTCACCTCCCGGCAGTACGGTGTCCCCCATGCGCCCCGACACGCCTGCCGAAAACGTCGACCACACCGCCGAGGCGGCACGCCTGGAGCGGACCGCCGGCCTGTATCCCGAGGACGCCGAGGCCCTGCTGCTGCGGGCAGCGGCCCACTTGGAACTCTCCGGCGACCGCCCCACCGCCTCCACGCTCTACGACCGCCTGCTGTCCTCCCCGGACGGCCTGGAGAACCCCCACCTGGTACGGGCGCTCAAGGCCTCGAACCTCTGGGAGTACGGCCACGAGGCCGAGGCCCGCGCGATCATCGAGGGCGTCAGGGTGGCGGCCCCCAAGGACCCGGCCCCGTGGGTGATCGTCGCGGAGTCCCTGGAGTCCCACGACGAACTGGAAGCGGCCCACGACACCTTCACCGAGGCCGTACGCCGCCTCCTGACGGACGTCGAGGAGCCCCCCTACGCCACCCACCCCCTCCTCTTCGGCCGCCACCGGGTCCGCCGCATGCTCGGCAAGACCCACGACGAGTGGGACGCCCTCGCGGACTCGGTCCACTCCCTCCCGATCACCCTGGACGAACTCCACGACCCCAAGCGCGTCTGGTCCCTGGGCTCGGAGAACCCCGCGGAACTGGAGGCGGAGATCCTCCGCCTCCGAGCGGAACTGGGCGCGTACAGGGAGGCCCTCTCCCGCCCCTTCCCGGTGGCGATCCTGCACTGGCCGGCTCCGGAACTGACGGAACTCCTGGAGGCGTACCCGACCCTCGCATCGGAGTACCCGACCCACGAGGAACACCTCGCGACGATAGAGACGGCCCTCCGCGAACTCTCCGCCTCCGGCACCCCGAACCTGGGCATCGTCACCGGCACGGTCCCGTCCTACGAGGCCTTCGCGGCCTCGGAACTCTCCTCCCCGACCGACCCGGCACTCCTCCCCCAGTACGCGACGACGTTGGCGGCAAGGGGACGGGCGGTGGCGTGGCCCCCACAGCAGGGGGCGGCTTGCTGGTGCGGCTCGGGCGAGACGTACGCCCGCTGCCACGGCAACACGGCCTGAGACTCCACTGCCCTCGCCCAGGCGGACCACCGGCAGGTCACCGCTGAGCCGACCCGGCGTGCCCGGACCCGCTGACGCGCCCGTCACGCCGGGCACCCGCACAGCGCACAGCCCCGCCACCCACCCCGGCCCCCGCTCCCCCGGGCCGCCCGCTCGCTTCTCCCCCGTGCTGGAGCGGCCCGGGTCAAGGGTGGCCCGCAGGGCCATCGGCGCAGCCGACGCGGAACGCAGCGCAGCGGAGTGAAGCGCCCTTGAGGCGGGGCGCGGAGGCACGACACTGACCAAGAAGCGGGCGGCCTTTACAGCAACCAAGTGTCGCCAGGGTGCATACGCCGCCTGGTCAGGCTCCTACGGCCAGGTCCCACGAGACGGCTATGGGAGAACCGCCCCCGCCCTCACTCCTCCAGATCGACGCGATGCCGTGTTCCTCTAGGTATGCCTCTTGATAGAACAGCCTCATCGATCGGCACGATCAATCGGGGGAGCCTGCCTGTGTCTGAAAGCCGCACCGACGTCTCTGCCCCGGCCGATGGACTGTACGAGCAGCTGATCACCCTCCGCTTCGAGCAGCAGTTGAAGGAGCTGGCCAGCCTCGGATGGCACCCCATCAGCGAGTCGGTGGGGCCTGACTCTGTGCCGCACGTCCTAGCGCGACACATCGGGGGGACGGTTCGGCAGGTGTTGCAGAACCTTCCGGCAGAGGAGCGGGTCTACGCGGCGAACCACATCCTCGAGTCCCTCAGCACACTGCACGGCGCCAAGGAGTGGGTGGACTTGGTCGCCGACGGACCGCGCCAACTCCTCGCGATCACCCGGCAAGAGGCACCCGGCGTCTTCGCCGTTCGCCCGGGTATCCCGCTCTCCGATGCCGCTTTGATCACCAACTCGCCGGAAGATCCAAGCCTCGGTTTCGAGCTGCGTGCGGAACTCGCTACCGCCGACCGCGTGGACCTGCTGTGCGCCTTCGTGAAGTGGCATGGGCTACGGATCATTGAGCAGTCGCTCAAGGCAGCCCATGCACGAGGGGTACCGATACGGGTCATCACGACGACCTACATCGGCGCAACTGAGCGACGGGCGTTGGATCGACTCGTGCATGAGTTCAATGCGCAGGTCAAGGTCAACTACGAGACCCGCTCGACCCGGCTGCACGCCAAGGCGTGGCTGTTTCGCCGCAAGAGCGGATACGACACGGCGTACGTGGGCAGCTCCAACCTGTCCAAGGCAGCGCTGCTGGATGGCCTGGAGTGGAACGTCCGACTCTCCTCGGTCGCCACGCCTGACGTGATACGCAAGTTCGAGGCCACCTTCGACGCCTACTGGAGTGACCCGTCCTTCGAGACGTACGACCCGGAGGCCGATGGCGAACGCCTCCAGGAAGCCCTGGCTATCGCGGGCGGTACGTCATCAACGGCCGCGGCTCAGCGTGGGATCACCTTGTCCGGGCTGGAGGTACGCCCGTATCCCCACCAGCGCGACATGCTGGAGCGACTCGAAGTCGAGCGGGAGGTGCACGATAGGCACCAGAACTTGCTGGTGGCAGCTACGGGCACGGGCAAGACCGTTATGGCAGCCCTCGACTATAGAGGGCTACGCAAGAAGCACGGCCGTGACCTGCGGCTTCTCTTTGTCGCCCACCGCAAGGAAATCCTCGATCAGTCGATGAGGACATACCAAGACGTCTTGGTGGACGCGAACTTCGGCGAATCGCTACATAGTGGTGAAATCCCGGAGCGTTGGTCACATGTCTTCGCTAGCGTGCAGTCGCTGAGCACCAAGGGCCTGGACCGGCTCGCTCCGGATCACTTCGATGTGATCGTCATCGACGAGTTCCACCACGGAACCTCACCGACGTACCGAAAGATCCTCGATCATTTCCAGCCGTTGGAACTCCTGGGGCTCACCGCCACTCCTGAACGCATGGACGGCAAGAACATTCAGGACGAGTTCTTTGACGGCCGGATCGCAGCCGAAATGCGCCTGTGGGAGGCGCTCGAGAATGATCTACTCAGCCCCTTCCACTACTTCGGCATCAGCGACACGACAGACCTCAGCACGGTGGAGTGGAAGCGTGGGACGTATGACCCAACTGCGCTGAGCAACGTCTTGTCGAGCAACGTCAGACGTGCCCGGCTGGTCGTGAAGGCCGTTCGGGAAAAGCTGTCCGATCCCCACGCCATGCGAGCGTTGGGCTTCTGTGTGTCAGTAGCCCACGCTCACTTTATGGCTGAGGCCTTCCGGACAGCCGGCCTTCAGGCCATCGCCCTGTCCGGGGAGACACCGGCCGAGCAGCGTAAGCAGGCGCTGATTGACCTGGCATCGGGCAAGCTCCAAGTGATCTTCTCGGTCGACCTCTTCAACGAAGGCCTCGACATCCCTGACGTAGACACCCTGCTCCTTCTACGCCCCACGTCCAGCGCCACGGTGTTCTTGCAGCAGCTCGGCCGCGGGCTCCGCCGGTCTGAAGGCAAAGCAGTGCTCACCGTGCTGGACTTCATCGGGCAGCATCGCAAGGAATTCCGTTTCGAGAACCAGTTTCGAGCACTCACCAACCTGACACGCAAACGACTTCTGGACCACATCGAGCACGACTTCCCTCAGCTCCCCTCGGGCTGCCAGATCATCCTTGAAGAGAAGGCGAAGAAGGCGATCATCGCCAACATCAGGGATCAGATCGGCGTCAATGTCACTGCACTAGCACGCGAAGTTGCGGACTATGCAGAGCCAAGGCTCAGCCACTACCTAGACGAGAGCGGCCGTGAACTAAAGGAGCTCTACCGCGGAAGCGGCAACTCCTGGACCGGTCTGCTACGCCGTGCAGGACTACTCAAGGGTGAGGCGCCTGAAGGTGAAGCAGCGCTCCTCAAACGCGTCCCTGCATTTCGGCACGTGGACGATCCGCTGCGTGTAGCCGCATACACCCGGATGTTGGAAGATGACGCGCCTACGTACAGGGAGCTCGATGAGCAGGGACAGGCGTATGCCCGCATGCTCTTCTTCCAGCTATGGCCCCTCGGCGGAGTGACCCGCAAGGGCTTCGCCAGCTACGACTCCGGCTTCGCGACGCTGCGCAAACAGCAGGCTGTGCGCAGTGAAATCCGCCAGATGTTGGCGTACAACCTCGCTCACACGGAGCACGTCCCGATTCCCCTCCTCGGGATCGGAGACCACGCGGGGACCCCGCTGACCGTCCACGCCTCATACAGCCGCGAGGAGATACTGCCTGCCCTGGGTGCGTCTGCCATCGGCGGCTTCATGCCCGGCGACTTCCGCGAGGGCGTGAAGTGGTGCGAGTCCATGAAGACCGACGCCCTCCTGATCACCTTGGAGAAGGATGAGAAGGACTTCTCCCCTCAGACCCGCTACCGCGACTATGCCCTCAGCGAGATCCGCTTCCACTGGGAGTCCCAACACCAGATCTCGGAGACGTCCCCCACAGGCCTGCGGTATCAACGCCACGCCACTGATGGCAGCCACATCCTGCTCTTTGTACGTCGCTACAAAAGCACGGACATCGGCGGTGCCCAGCCATGGATGCTGCTTGGCCCTGCCGACTATGTGGAGCACACAGGCAGCAAGCCGATGGCCATCACATGGCAGTTGCGGCACTCGATTCCGGCTGATGTCTGGACGTACTCAGCAATCGCCGGCTGATGCCTCACAGTCCCCGGCATGGGGCACCGTGCTCGGCCTCAAAGCGCATCTGCGCTCGGTCGAGCATGTCGTCCGCGTCTCGGCCGTGGGCTCGGAACCAGTGGAGGAAGTCGGTGATCGCCGCGATCACCGTCTCTTCCGCCGCGGTCGAGGTCAATCTGCCCGCACCCACTCTGTGCTGGGGCTGCGCAGCAGCGGCGTAGTGATGCAGCAGGGCCTCGGCCCGCATCACGCTGGAGGCTTGAACGTGGCCGTCGGCCGTGGCCAGCCGGGTCGCCAGCTCACACCACGTGATCTTGCGATCCGGATGTAGCAGCACGCCCCAGCGGTCGGCGACCGCGTCCACCAGAGCCATCCCGCGCCCCTCCTCGGAGTCCGTGGCCGCGTCACGGAGAGTGGGGAGGGCACGCGTGTCAGGGTCGTGCACCTCGATGCGCAGGTGGTTGCTCTTCATGGAGACGGCCAGCGTCGCGGGGGTGCCGGACCCCACGTGAGTGATGACGTTGGAGACCAGCTCGCTGACGCACAGTTGGGCCTCGTCGACCAGGTGCTGCAACCCCCAGACACCCAGGTGCAGCCGCATGATCCGGCGCAGGGCCGCCACTTCCGCGGGTTCGGCCGTGAAGGCGATGTCCCACGGTTTGCGTGGCATGCAGACTTCCTGACTCACGCGGACCCCTTTCATCGCGGTTGACACCGCATCGACAGCACAACGTCACGGACGCTCACGGTGAGTTGCGTTCGTGACCAGAGTGCGGGGAACGCATCCCGTTATGCAATGTGCAGGAAGGGATTCCCACTTCTGAGTGATTGGCAAGCACACCCCTTGGCGCGAGACTGAACGCTCGCTACTGGGAAGAGGGTTGAGATGGCCGGATCGCCCACGGCACGCCGACGGCGCCTCTCGATCGAGCTGAAGAAGCTCCGGGAGAAGAGCGCCCTGACATGCGCTCAGGTCGGCGAGGCGCTGGATTGGAGCGGCTCCAAGGTCAACCGCATGGAGACGGGCAGCGGACGCGTCCAGCCCTCGGACATTGACGCCCTGTGCCGCTTCTACGACACGAGCGATGAACTGCGGGAGTTCCTCAAGTCACTGGCTCGACAGGCGAAAGTGCGCGGTTGGTGGCAGGTCCACGGCGCCGGCGTGCCCGAGTGGTTCAACATCTACATCGGCTTGGAGCAGGAGGCTTCGACCTTCCGCCAGTACCAGTGCGAAGTGGTCCCGGGCCTCATGCAGACCGAGGTGTACGCGTCCGAGCTTCACAAGGCTGGAGCACATATGTCCGGAGAGGACATCGCGAAGGCGGTGCAGGTACGCATGGAACGCCAAGCCATGCTGCGGCAGGCAGAAGCTCCGGACGCTTGGTTCATCGTGAACGAGGGCGCACTGCGCCACGTCATCGGTGACCGCGCCTTGATGCGGGAGCAGTTGGAACGAGTTCTGGATACTGCCGAACTGCCGACCGTGACGCTGCAGGTGCTTCCCTTCGACTCAGGGACCCGTCCGACCACCGGTTCCTTCACCATGCTGGGCTTTCCGGCCCCTGAGGATCCTGACATCGTGTACCGGGACGGCATTACGGATGCTGTGTACCTGGAGGGCGAACATCATGTACGTGAGTACACGAGGGCCTTCGACGGCCTGCGAGCGGCAGCCCTGAGTCCTCAGCGTTCGGCCCTGTTGATCGAGTCGATTTTGAAGGATTACACGTAGTGATATCGCCTGAGTCCGACGCCAGCAGCCGTCTCGCGTGGTTCCGGTCGTCCTACAGCAACGGTGCCGGAGGCGAGTGCGTGGAGTGCGTACTCACGAGCCATGGTGCTCTTGTTCGCGACTCGAAGAGGGCGGAGGCGAATGTGATCAGTGTGAGCGGCGATGCGTGGCGCTTCTTCCTCCAGCCCATGAAGGGCGCCAGTACAAGACCCTGACGCAGACGAGACCTAAGGCTTGTCCCGTAACTGCTGGTCATGGGTGAGGTACCTGGTTGCCTGAGGTGGTGAACACGCTCCGCAAGTGGTCTCGTGGCCTTTGTTCGCCGACTGCCAGCGTTGTCAGCGCCTCGGGATACGGTGCGAAGTGATGGGTCGGACGGAGATCGTGAGGGACTCGCGGCCATGGGGGGTGGGTGGGAAGGTCCCCGGCATCCAGTCCGGGACTGGATTGGTATCCGTGTCCCCACCCCCCACTCCGATCGCCGGAGTCTGGGCTGTGCGGTGAACCGCGCAGCTGGTCAACCGTGCCATTCAAAGCCCGGCCACGGGTGGGACGATCTTGGCGTGTCTGGTGTGATCACGGCGTCGGAGCCCTCCTGGATAGCCCCGTTCACCGGGCTGAGCCCGCGGCAGTTCGGCAAACTCATCACCGCACTGCGGCGCGAGGGAGCGGACCCGGTCCGCAAGGGCCGGCCGTGGAGCCTTCCGCTGGAGGACCGGCTGTTGCTGGTCGCTGCGTACTGGCGCACAAACCTCACCCTGCGCCAATTGGCGCCGTTGTTCGGGGTGTCGAAGTCCGCAGCCGACCGCTTCGTTGATCACCTCGGCCCGTCGCTCGCGCTCCAGCCCCGCAAGCGGTTCCGCAAGGACACCGTCCTGATCGTGGACGGCACCCTGGTGCCCACCCGCGACCACAGCATCGCCGAGAAATCCAAGAACTACCGTTACTCCACAAACCATCAGGTGGTCATCGACGCCGACACCCGGCTCGTCGTCGCCGTTGGCCGACCCCTTCCCGGCAACCGGAACGACTGCAAGGCGTGGGAGCTGTCCGGCGTGAAGGACGCCGTCGGCAACACCATGGTGATCGCCGACGGCGGCTACCGCGGCACCGGCCTGGTCATCCCGCACCGCCGCGAACGCGGCCAGGCCGAACTCCCGGCATGGAAAGAGGAACACAACGCCTCCCACCGCAAAGTCCGCGCCCGCGTCGAGCACACCTTCGCCCGCATGAAGACCTGGAAGATCCTCCGCGACTGCCGCCTCAGAGGCGACGGCGTCCACCACGCCATGCTCGGCATCGCCCGCCTGAACAACCTCGCCCTCGCCGGATGACCCGAAACAAAGCTGGTCAACCAGCATGCTGTAGATCATTTACCGGACAGCGCTGAGCCCAACCCCTCCTCGAACCAATACTGCTCCACCAGCTCCTCCCACTCCCCGGCATCCCCCTCGCCCACAGCAACGGTCCGTGTCTCTCCCACGAGCATGCGCACCCGCTCCCCCACCTGCATGGCCCGGCCCCTGGACGTATACACGCCCAGGACGAGGACGGTGGGCGCGTCGTCGTCGCCGTCGGCGAGGGTGAAGCTCCAGGGGATCTCGCACGGCGGGACGTGGTCGGGGTCGGGGCACAGGAGGTGTTCGATCGGGGCCTGGAGTGCGAGAGCCTCTCGCAGGGTCGGGCAGCCGTGGATCCGGATCTCGTACACCCCTGGTCGGTCTTCGGACATTGGCACTCGCACCTCCTGGTTCGAGTTCAGCCGTGCCTCCGGCTAACCCAGTTGCCCGCGTTCGATGCAGAACTCGTTGCCCTCCGGGTCCGCCATCACGACCCAGCCTCGGCCGTTCGGGAGGGTGCGGTCCGTGAGGAGGCGAGCGCCGAGGGAGACCGCGCGTTCGACCTCCTCGGAGCGGGTGCGGCCGGTGGGGCCCAGGTCGAAGTGGATGCGGTTCTTCGTCGTCTTGGCCTCCTCGACCCGGACGAAGAGGAGGCCGGGCGCGCCGTCCGGAAGTTCGATCAGGACCTCGTCGTCCCCGGGCTTGTCGATGTCGGAGACGGCATGTCCCAGGAACTCGGCCCAGAAGCGCGCCAGTTCGTAGGGCTCGCCCGTGCAGTCGAAGGTGATGTGGCGGATGGTGGGGTTCAACGTCGTCTCCCTGACCTCTGTCGGTACAGCGCTACGCACCGAAGGATGGGCGGGAAGACGGACGCTGTCGAACTATTTGACGTCCTCGGGCAGGTGATGAAGTCGTCGACTTGGCCGCCTGCGCCACGACGGCCACCCCCTGTGCGACGCGGGGTGGCCGTCGGGCGCGACGGGTTCTGGCGCCTACGGCGCCAGCGCCAGCTCCGCCCGGCCGAACAGGAGGGCGTAGCCCGGGGGGAGTTGGGCCAGGACGCGGGTGGTCAGGTCGTCGCCGATGAGGGGCGGCAGCGCGCTGAGCACTGAGCTGACGTCCCAGCGGGCGGTGGCGGAGGTGGCTCCGGGGGTGCGGGAGGCGACCTCGTCGACGAACCGCGCGGCCGTCAGCCGGTGGGTTGCCGGGATCTGGGCTGCGATCAGCCGGGCGGCCTCCTCGGGCAGGGCGCGGGCGAGGTCGACCCGTTCGTCGCCGGTGACGTGGGTGCCGAGGGCGGAGAGGACGGTACGGGTGACCCGCTCGGCCTCCGGCAGGGTGGCGTACCGGCCCGACTGCCTTACGGCATCGATCAGTTGGGGCCAGGTGACGCCGTCGGCCTGGGCGTGGGGTGTCGTGGTCACACGTGGCACTGTCGCCGTGCTCATGTGCGGGGCTTTCCTCCGGTGCGTGCGGTGGGGTGTGTGCGATGCGGTGCGTGCGATGCGGTGCGGTGCGTGCGATCGTCCTGAGCCGCGCCGCCGGGTACTCGGACGCGTACCGGCGGCGCGACTCGGTGCGGGCGGTGTGGCGAGGTCAGCCGCTGAGCTGCCTGCGCGTGTCGCCGCCCGTGATCTGGATGCGGCGGGGCTTGGCCTGCTCGGCCACCGGGATGCGCAGGGTCAGGACGCCGGACTCGTAGGAGGCGTCGATGCGCTCCGTGTCGAGCGTGTCTCCGAGGAACAGCTGGCGGGTGAAGGTGCCGGTGGGGCGCTCGGCGACGAGGGGTTCCGCGCCCTCGGGGGCCGGGGACCTGCGCTCGGCTCGGACGTTCAGGACGTTGCGCTCCACGTCCAGCTCGATCGTCTCCGGGTCGATGCCGGGGAGGTCGAAGTGGACGAAGAAGTCGTCCCCGGAACGGTAGGCGTCCATCGCCATCGCCGACGGGCGGGAGGTGGCGGGGCCGAACACCTGCTGGGTCAGTCGGTCGAGCTCACGGAAGGGGTCCGTGCGCATGAGCATCACTGGTCACTCCTCTCTTCGGACGCAGGCGGTGCGATGCCCTACGGTCTGCGTCTTCTTATATAGCTCGGGGGAGGAAAGTTGACAACCCAGGGCTCAGGTTCGGGTTTCCGAAACCTGCGGGCTAGCCTCGAGTTCCCGAGCAGGGCGTAGGACGCAGGAGGCAGACATGGCGAAGGTTCCCAGCGCGGTGGTCGCCGCGAGCGGACTCGTGGGCGGGTACGGCGTGGCCCGCTGGACCAGGCAGCGGCCGCTCGGCGGGGTGGTGCTCGCCGCGGCCGGGGTGGCGGCCGCGCGGCAGTGGCGGCAGCAGGCCGGTGGGGTGGCCGCGGGGGCGTTGTCGGCCGCGTACGTCGCCGCCTTCGCCGGGTCGCATCCGCTGGCGAAGAAGGTGGGCGCCTGGCCTGCCGTGTTCGGAGTGGCGGGAGCCGTGGCGCTGGCGTCGTGGGCGGTCGCGGACCGGCGCGGCTGACCGGCGTCGGCTGATCGGCGTCGGCTGCCGGCATCGGCTGAGCGGCATCGGCTATCGGCTGCTCTCGGTGAGTCGGCGCGGCCGGCCGGCCGGCTCACCTCACCCGACATCACGTCGAAGCCGACACCGCAAGCAAGCCGACACCGCAAGGAAGCCGACCCAACAAAGACCCGACACAGCAAAGAACCCGGCCCTGAATCCCAGGGCCGGGTTCTTCTTCGGAGCGCCGGGCAGGCCTTGCACCTGCATCTCCCCACAGGAAGTGGGGCGTCTTTCCTTGGACCACCAACGCACTGTCCGCTCACCGGACTTCCGGCGACTGGACGCAGATCAACTATAGCGCAGTTCTGTCATCCCCTGCCCCCTCCCCCGGCCGCGCCGGCCGCGCTGCCCTCGCTGCCCGCGCTGCCCTCGCTGCCCGCCGCCGTCAGCGGCTTGGCGATGTCCTCCAGGGAGCGGCGTTCCGCGTTCACCGCCAGGAGTGCCGCGACCAGGCCCGCCAGGCACATCAGCGTCGCGCCGATCGAGAAGGCGAGGACCGTGTCGCCGACGACGCCGGTCTCCGTGAGCTTGGCGAACAGGAGCGGGCCGCTGATGCCGCCGGCCGCCGTGCCGATGGCGTAGAAGAACGCGATGGACATGGCCCTGGTCTCCATCGGGAAGATCTCGGAGACGGTCAGGTAGGCGCTGGACGCGCCGGCCGAGGCGAAGAAGAGGACCGCGCACCAGCAGGCCGTCATGGTGGCCGCGCTCAGCGAACCCTGGTCGAAGAGCCAGGCCGTGCCGAAGAGGAGCAGGCCGGACAGGATGTACGTGCCGGAGATCATGATGCGCCGGCCGACCGTGTCGAAGAGCTTGCCCAGGAGCAGCGGGCCGAGGAAGTTGCCGATGGCGATGACGGCGAAGTAGTAGCCGGTGTTGCCGCTCGGGACGTCGAAGAACGTGGTCAGGATCGCGCCGAAGCCGAAGGTGATCGCGTTGTAGAGGAACGCCTGGCCGATGAAGAGGGAGAAGCCGAGGACGGCGCGCCTGCGGTAGTCGGAGAAGACCGTGCGGCCGATCTCCAGGAAGGAGATGCTGCGGCGCTGGTGGATGGTGATCTCGCCCTCGGGGCGCGGCAGCGGTTCGTCCCGCTCCTCCTGGATCCTGCGTTCGATGGAGGAGACGATGCGTTCCGCTTCGTCCTCGCGGCCGTGGATCAGCAGCCAGCGTGGGCTTTCGGGGACGTGCCGGCGCACGAGGAGGATCACCAGGGCGAGGACCGCGCCGAGCGCGAAGGTGAGGCGCCAGCCGACGTTCGCCGCGAAGATGTCCGTGTCCAGGGCGACGATCGACAGCAGCGAGCCGAAGACCGCGCCCAGCCAGAAGCTGCCGTTGATCATCAGGTCGGTGCGGCCGCGGTACTCCTTGGGGATCAGCTCGTCGATCGCGGAGTTGATGGCCGCGTACTCGCCGCCGATACCGAAGCCGGTGAGGAAGCGGAAGAGGAAGAACCACCAGGTGTCGAAGGAGATCGCGGTGAGGGCGGTGGCCGCGAGGTACACCGCCAGCGTGATCATGAAGAGCTTCTTGCGCCCCCACTTGTCGGTCAGGCGGCCCCAGAAGAGGGCACCCAGGCAGGCGCCCGCCACGTACAGGGCGGCCGCCATGCCGGTGACCTCACCGGACGTGATGGGCAGGCCGCTGCCGGGCTCGGACAGGCGGCTGGCGATGTTTCCGACGACGGTGACTTCTAGACCGTCGAGGATCCACACGGTGCCGAGGCCGATGACGATCGTCCAGTGCCAGCGCGACCACGGGAGGCGGTCGAGGCGGGCGGGGATGTCGGTGGTGATGGTTCGGCCGGTCCCGGCCTGTGCGGTGGTCATGGGCTCCCTCCTCGTCGAGCGGAACCGAGATCGGGTGCCCTGACCGGCTTCTCTTACGCCCGAAGCTTTACGCCCCCAGCGCGTGCGACACCGTGTAGATCAGCAGGCCGGCCAGGGAGCCGACGACCGTGCCGTTGATACGGATGAACTGCAGGTCGCGGCCGATGTTGGCCTCGATCTTGCGCGTGGTGTGCTCGGCGTCCCAGCTCGCCACCGTGTCCGTGATCAGGGAGGTGATCTCCTTGCGGTAGGTGGTGACGACGTAGACGGCCGCGTCCTCCACCCACTTGTCGACCTTTTCCTGGACCTTGCGCTCGGCCGCCATCCGCGAGCCCAGCGACAGCAGGGACGCCCGCACGCGCAGCCGCAGCTCACTGCGCTCGTCCTCCGCCGCCGCGACGATCATGGACCGTACGGCCGTCCAGGCGCTGGCGATGAGGTCCTGGACCTCGTCGCGGCCCAGCACCTCGCTCTTGAGCCGCTCGACGCGGGCGCGGGTGTCGGTGTCGGACTGGAGGTCGGAGGCGAAGTCGGTGAGGAACCGGTCGAGGGCGCCGCGCGCGGGGTGGCCGGGCATGTCGCGCATCTCGGTGACGAAGCGCAGCAGTTCCTTGTAGACGCGCTCGCCGACCTTCTTGTCGACGAACTTCGGGGTCCAGCCGGGGGCGCCGCCCTGCACGGCGTCCATCACGGAGTCGCCGTGCAGCACGAGCCAGTCGTGGGCGCGGGTGACGACGAGGTCGACGACGCGTTTGTGGCCGCCGTCGGCGACGACCTTCTCCAGCATCTTGCCGATGCCGGGGCCGATCTCCTGGGCGCCCGCGCGGCGGGTGATGGCCTCGCCGACCACCGCCTGGACGTCGGAGTCGCGCAGGACCGTCAGGGCGCCGCGCAGGGCCGTGGACAGCTCGGCGGTGACCCGGTCGGCGTGTTCGGGGACCGCGAGCCAGGCGCCGAGGCGGCTGCCGATGCCGACGGCGCGCAGCCGCTGCCGTACGACGTCCTCGGAGAGGAAGTTCTCCCCGACGAACTCGCCCAGGGAGACGCCCAGCTGGTCCTTCTTGGTGGGGATGATCGCGGTGTGCGGGATGGGGATGCCGAGGGGGTGCCGGAAGAGGGCGGTGACGGCGAACCAGTCCGCCAGCGCGCCGACCATGCCCGCCTCGGAGGCGGCGGCGACGTAGGCCGCCCAGGTCCCGGCACCGGAGTTGTGCGCCCATGTGGACAGGACGTAGACCAGCGCCACGAACACCAGAAGTCCGGTGGCGGTGAGCTTCATCCGGCGTACGCCGCGCTGTTTCTCCTCGTCCGCCGGGCTGAACGTCGTCATCGCGCGGTTCACGGCGCCGCCGGGGCGGGCATGCTGCCCACCGGCGACGGCACCCTTTTCTGCTGCTTTCGTCTGTTCCATCCGCTCCACCCGCTCGGTGATCCCGCACACATTGTCCCTTCCTGACCGACTCCTGGAACGGAACAGGAGTTCCCGGCGTCTGTCGGGAGGGGGGTATTGCCACGGGGTCCTGTGAACCTCCCCCGGCCCATGACGCATCATGGGCACATCAGATCGGAGCCTTGGGCTCCCATCGCCCGAGGAGAACAACACAGCATGACCCGAGGACGTGGTTACGCCCTCCTGGCCGTGGTCGTCGCAGCGATCGTGGGCCTTTCCACCGCCATCTACGTCGGCGTGGGTGCCGACGACGGCCGGCGCAACCGCAACGCCCTCGGCGACGGTCGCGCCCCTCACAACTCCGCCGCACCCGCCTCCACCGGCACCTGGGTCGGCACCTGGTCCGCCTCCCCCTCCGCCGCCGAACCCGGCACCGAGGCCACGGGCATGGCGGACCGTTCGGTCCGCAACGTCATCCACACCAGTGTCGGCGGTACGAGTGCCCGCGTGACGCTGTCCAATCTCTACGGCCAGTCGCCGCTGAGCGTCACGCGGGCGACGATCGCCGTCTCCGCGGGCAGCGGCACGGCGGCGGCACTCGCGGACACCATGCGGCAGCTGACCTTCGGCGGCGGCCCCACCGTCGTCATCCCGCCCGGCCGGCAGGTGATGAGCGACGCCGTACGGATCGTCGTCCCGCACGACTCCGACGTCCTGATCACCACCTACACCCCGGCCGGCTCCGGCCCGGTCACCTACCACCGGCACGCCCGCCAGATCTCCTACGTCGCCCAGGGCGACCACGCCCAGGACACCACGGGCACGCCGTACACCGAGCGGACCGGGTCCTGGCGGTATCTGACCGCGCTGGACCTGCTGAGCAACGAGTCCGACGGCACGGTCGTCGTCCTCGGCGACTCGCTGACGGACGGCATCACCTCCACGCCGGACACCAACAGCCGCTGGACCGACGTGCTCTCCGACCGGCTGCGCGCGGAAATCGCGGCCGGCCGGGACCTGCCCCGCTACAGCGTCGTCAACCAGGGCATCAGCGGCAACCAGGTCCTCGCCGACGGTCTCGGCCGCCCCGCGGACAACCCCAGCGGCCTGAACCGCTTCGGGCGGGACGTGCTGGAGCGGACGAACGTCAAGGTCGTCGTCATCGACCTCGGCGTCAACGACATCCTGCGCAACCCGCGGCTCGCCGACCCGGACGCGATCATCGCCGGGCTGCGCACGATGGTGGGGCAGGCCCACGCGCGCGGCGTGAAGGTGGTCGGAGCGACGCTGATGCCGTTCTACGGGCACCGGGGGTACACGGAGGCGCGGGAGGCGGTACGCCAGACGATCAACGCGCAGATCCGCGCCGGGCGGGTGTACGACGCCGTGGCCGACTTCGACCAGGCGCTGCGCGACCCGTACGACCCGCGGCGGCTGCGGGCCGACTACGACTCGGGCGACCATCTGCACCCCAGCGACAAGGGATACGCGCGGATGGCGGAGTCGTTCGACCTGGAGACACTGAAGGGGTCGGCGCCGGCGGAGCTGTGATCCCGTTCCGTCCGCAGCGTCTCGTCCGTGCCCGTCGCCTGACACAGGCGGCGGGCGCGCTGCTGCCGGGGCTCGGTGCGGCCCGCGTCCGCGGGGCTCAGCGCTCCCCGTCCAGCTCCCGCCGCCCCGCCCTGCGCTCCAGCTTCTCCTGGCGCCGCTCCTCGCGGATGCGCAGCTTCTCCGCCCGGGTCAGCTTCCGCTGCACCCCGACGCCGCCCCACAGCGCGAACCCGGTCACGATCACCCGCGGCGCGCCCGGCTCACCCGGCACGCCCTCCTCGCGGTGGTCGAAGCCGCCCATGATGCCGATGCCACGGACGACGACCTCGACCCCGGGCGGCACGATCACATCCACCCCGCCCATGATCGCGACGGCGTTGATCTCGACCTCGCGGTCCGCGAAGTCCGCCTCGCGCAGGTCGATCTCCCCGCCGCCCCAGAAGGCGAAGCAGGTGAACCGCCGGGGCATCGTCCAGCGCCCCTTGCGCTGGAAGCCGGACATCACGGCGACGGCCCACGTGGAGGACCCCTCGCCGCCGGTGATCCGCCCGGACCAGTCCGGGCCGGTGGCCGGGTCCTTCGTCAGGGACACCGCCGGGACCGTCACGCCCGCGGCCGGCAGGTCCCGGGTGATCGGCGCCAGTTCCCCGTACGTCCGCGCCTTGTACGTGGCGTCGAGCCGCTCCTCGAACTCCTCCATGTCCAGGCGCCCCTCGGCGAGGGCGTCCCGCAGGATGCCGGCGACCTGTTCACGGTCGGCGTCGGAGGCTCGGAGGTCCGGGACGGCGTCGTCGGTCATACACAGCAGCCTACGAGTTCACCCCGCCGGGGGCTACGAGATCGCCCGCTCGGCCTGTTCCCCGTACATGGTGGCGATGACCGCCTCGATGTCCGGCTCCCGCACCGACAGGTCCACCAGCGGGTACTCGGCCGCGATCCGCGCCACGAGCGGCGCCGCCGACTGCCCCGCCGGGAACGCCAGCCACTGGCGCGGGCCCTCCACACGGACGACCCGCGCGGGCGCCGGAGCGTCGATCGGCGGCAGTTCCCGCTCCAGGTCCACCACCAGGGTCCGCTCGCTCTCCCCGACCTCGTGCAGCCCGGCGAGCGGACCGTCGTACATCAGACGCCCGTGGTCGATGACCATCACCCGCTTGCACAACTGCTCGATGTCCTGGAGGTCGTGCGTGGTCAGCAGCACCGTGGTGCCGCGCTCGGCGTTCAACTCCCGCAGGAACTCCCGCACCCTGGACTTGGAGACGACGTCCAGCCCGATCGTCGGCTCGTCCAGATACAGGACCTCCGGGTCGTGCAGCAGGGCCGCCGCGATGTCGCCGCGCATCCGCTGGCCGAGGGAGAGTTGCCGTACCGGCACGTCCAGCAGGTCGCCCAGGTCCAGGAGTTCGACCAGACGGTCGAGGTTCTCCCGGTAACGGGCGTCCGGGATCCGGTACATGCGGTGCATCAGCCGGTAGGAGTCCAGCAGCGGCAGGTCCCACCACAGCGTCGTACGCTGCCCGAACACCACGCCGATGCGGTGCGCGAGCCGCGTCCGCTCCCGGGAGGGGTCGATGCCCGCCACCCGCAGCCGGCCCGCGCTGGGGGTGAGGATGCCGGTCAGCATCTTGATCGTGGTGGACTTCCCGGCGCCGTTGGGGCCGATGTAGCCGACCATCTCGCCGCGCTCCACCCGGAAGGAGATCGAGTCGACGGCCCGCACCCGCCGCCGCTCCCGCTTCATGAAGCCGGTCTTCTTGCGCACCTCGAAGACCTTCTCCACACCGTCGAGTTCGATGAACCCGCTCGCCGGCTCGATCAACCCGCTCTGCGACCCGGTCAACTCAGCTCCCTGTACTCCGGTACGAACGAAGCCCCGTCCGCCACGCCAGCCCGGCCAGGGCGCAGCAGGCCACCGCCACCAGCGGCGAGGCGAAGGCCGCCCACCCGGGCAGCCCGATCGGGTACGGCCGCTCCAGCACGTAGGCGGCGGGCACCCAGTTGACGAAGGCCAGCGGCAGCATGAAGGTCACGCCCCGCACCAGGTCCTTGCCGAACACCGACGGCGGATACTGCAACAGCGTCGTGCCGCCGTAGGTGAAGGCGTTCTGCACCTCGGCCGCGTCTTGCGCGTAGATCTGGAAGGCCGCGCCCGCAACGAACACCGCCGAGAAGATCGCCGCGCCGCTGACCACCATCACCGGCACCAGCAGCACCTTCGCCGCGCTCCAGTCGACGTCCACCGACACCAGCGCCCAGCCCAGCACCACCGCGCCCTGGGTGATCCGGCCCAGGCGGCGCAGCGCGAACCGGTCGGCCCCGACCTGCGCGAGCACCGGCGCCGGTCGCACCAGCAGCGTGTCGAAGGAGCCGTCGCGCATCCGGGCGCCCAGCACGTCCATCGAGCCGAGCACCAGGTCGGCGATCCCGAACGCCGTCGCCGACAGCCCGTAGAGGAAGGCGACTTCGGGCAGCGACCAGCCGCCCAGCGAGTCCACCTGCGAGAACATCAGCAGGATCGCCACGAAGTCCAGGCCCGTGACCGTCAGATTGCCGAACACCGTGACGACGAAGGAGGTCCGGTAGGTCATGCTGGAGCGCACCCACATCCCGGCGATCATCCGGTAGGCCCGCAACCCCTCCAGCAGGACACCGCGCTCAGCCACCCTGCACCACCACCCGCCGCGTCGCGGCCGACTGCACCAGCCGCCCCGCCGTCAGCAGGGCCACGGCCCACGCCGCCTGGAAGGCGAACGCCCGCAGCGGATCCGTCTCCCCCATCAGCACATCCGCCGGCATCTGGATCTGCGCCGCCCACGGCAGCACCCGCACGATCTCCCCGAAGACCCCCGGAAAGGCGTTCAGCGGCAGCACCATGCCCGAGAAGAAGATGCCCGTGACCACCAGGACCTGGTTCACCCCCATGCCGTCCATCAGCCAGAACACGCTCAACGCCGCCAGGTAGCGGATCGCGAAGCTGACGATCGTCGCCAGCAGCAGCGTGACCACGAACGCCGCCCACGCGGCGACCTCCGTCGGCAGCGCCATCGGGAAGAAGACCGCACCGAACAGGAACGGGATCACGCCCCTCCCCAGCATCTGGAACAACGCCCGCCCCACATCGCCCGCCAGCCACCACAGTTGAAGATCGGCCGGCCGGTACAGGTCGACGGCGATCTCACCGGTGCGGATGCGCTCCATCAGATCCTTCTCCGCGCCGCCGCCCTGGATCGCCAGCGTCGCGTACAGGCACTGCCCCAGCCACACATAAGTCACCGCCTGCGCCTGGTCGTACCCGCCGAGATGCGGCTTCTCGTCCCACAGCGCCAGATACGTGTAGACGAGGATGACGCCGAAGACCGTATTGGTGAACACCCCGGCCAGCGTGGCCGCCCGGTACGTCGCGTACCGCCGGAACCCACCCGCCGCGACGGCCGCGTACAACCGTGCCGAGCCCACATCCACCGCCCGCCTCGCCGCCCTTCCCGCCGCCCGGCACCGAAGCGCAGGAGCCTAGTGGTCCGGCGAACGGGCGTGCCACACAATTTCGGTGAGCGGCAAGGGCGCCGCGCGGCGGGTGAACACCGGCCCAGACGGTACGATCCGTTGCGTCCGCGTGGGCCGAGCCGCCCGTGGCCAGGGCGAGCAGCGTGGCGGCGGAGCCGGCCGGGCGGAGCACAGCCGCCGCCTGGATCCACGGCCGTGTCCCCCTTCGGGCGAACGTCGCGCAGGCGGGATCACGATTCGGGCAGGCGTACGCAACAGCGCGTTTGACCCCGTGCCCGCCCGCGCACCCACTCACATGCGGCCCGCCTCACCACACGGCTCACGACCCGGTCCTCGATCAGGGAACTGATCAACGGATGGGACAGTCTTCATCACAGGGGCGCAAGAGCGAGCAGAGACGTACGGGAACGACGTACGACGCGAAACAGGAGTCCGTGCACGACATGAGTGACGAGCCTCAGCCGCAGCAGCCGAACCCGGGCTGGGCATCGAGAGAGCCGCAGGCACACGCCGACGGCGACCCGGGCACGCCCGGGACCAGCGCGGCCGGGAAACCGAAGCGGACCGGCTGGCGCCGGATCATCCCGACCTGGCGCATGACGCTCGGCGCCTTCGTCATCGTCGTCCTGCTGCTGGCCGGCGGATTCCTCCTGGGCTACTCGCTGGTGAAAATCCCCCCGGCCAACGCGCTCGCCACCAAGCAGGCCAACGTCTACCTCTACGCGGACGGCTCCGTGATCGCCCGCGACGGCGAGGTCAACCGCGAGAACGTCACGCTCCCGCAGATCTCCAAGGACGCCCAGCACGCGATCCTGGCCGCCGAGGACCGCGACTTCTACACCGAGTCCGCCGTCGACCCCAAGGCCATGGTCCGCGCCGCCTGGAACACCGCCCTCGGCAAGGGCAAGCAGTCCGGCTCCACGATCACCCAGCAGTACGTGAAGAACTACTACCTGCGCCAGGAACAGACCGTCACGCGCAAGGCCAAGGAGTTCTTCATCGCGATCAAGCTGGACCGCGAGGTCAGCAAGGACCACATCCTCGAGGGCTACCTCAACACCAGCTACTTCGGCCGCAACGCCTACGGCATCCAGGCCGCCGCCCAGGCCTACTACGGCAAGGACGCCAAGGACCTCGACGCGGGCCGCGCCGCCTACCTCGCCGCGCTCGTCAACGCGCCCAGCCAGTACGACGTCGTCGCCCACCCCGAGAACCGGGGGGCCGCCGAGTCCCGCTGGAACTACGTCCTGGACGGCATGGTCAAGAAGGGCTGGCTCGACGAGTCCGAGCGCACCGGCATGAAGTTCCCCATGCCGAAGGAGTCCACCCTCTCCACCGGCATGTCCGGACAGCGCGGCTACATCGTGAGGATCGTCAAGGACTACCTCACCGAGAACAAGATCATCGACGAGGGCCGGCTCGACGCCGGCGGCTACCGCATCACGACGACCCTGCAGAAGGGCAAGCAGGACGCGTTCGTGAAGGCCGTCAACGACAAGCTGATGTCCAAGCTCGACAAGAAGAACAACAAGGTCGACACCTACGTCCGCGCCGGCGGCGCCTCCGTCGAGCCCAGGACCGGCAAGGTCGTGGCGATGTATAACGGCATCGACTACGTCAAGCAGTACACCCCCAACGCCACCCGCAGGGACTTCCAGGTCGGCTCCACCTTCAAGCCGTTCGTGTTCACCTCGGCCGTCGAGAACCACTCCGAGACCCAGGACGGCCGCGTCATCACCCCGAACACCATCTACGACGGCACCAACAAGCGTCCCGTGCAGGGCTGGACCGGCGACCCCTACGCCCCCGAGAACGAGGACCAGCGCTCCTACGGCGACATCACCGTCACCGAGGCCACCGACAGCTCCGTGAACTCGGTGTACGCGCAGATGGCCGCCGACGTCGGCCCCGCGAAGGTCAAGCAGACCGCGATCGACCTCGGTGTCCCCGAAACCACCCCCGACCTCGCCGACGGCCCCGCCATCGCGCTCGGCACCGCCACGGCCAGCGTCCTCGACATGGCGGAGGCCTACGCCACCCTCGCCAACCACGGCCGGCACGGCACGTACACGATCGTGGAGAAGGTCACCAAGGGCGGCACACCGATCGACCTGCCCGAGCGGCGCACCCGGCAGGCCGTGAGCCGCGAGGCCGCCGACACCACCACCTCGATGCTGCGCAGCGTCGTCCAGAACGGCACGGCCTCCGCCGCGCAGGCCGCGGGACGCCCCGTCGCCGGCAAGACCGGCACCGCCGAGGAGGACACGGCCGCCTGGTTCGCGGGCTACACCCCCGACCTCGCCACCGTCGTCTCCGTCATGGGCCAGGACCCGGTCACCGCCGCCCACAAGTCGCTCTACCGCGCCATGGGCCTGCCCCGCATCAACGGCGGCGGAGCACCCGCCGAGATCTGGACGCAGTACACCCAGGACGCCCTCAAGAACAAGCCCGCCAAGGAGTTCGACCTCAGGCTCCAGCCCGGCTCCGACGTCCCGCAGGCCCCCAGCAGCGAGGCCCCTGCCGACCCGACCACCGGCACCACCGACGGCGGCACGACCACCGGCGGCGAGGACACCGCCACCGAGACGCCCGACCAGAGCCCCAGCGCCCCCGAGGGGCAGACCGAGGGCCCGACCGACGGCGGCACCACCGACGGCACCACCGGCGGCGAGTCCCCCACCGGCGGAGGCACCGCGGACGGCGGCACTAGCGACGGCGGCACGACGGACGGCGGTACGGCCGACGGCGGCACCACGGAGGGCGGTGGCGGCGACACGAGCGACGGCGGCCAGACGGGCGGCCCGACCGGCCCCGGCTGGGGCGTGGTCCCGCAGGGCGCCCGCCGCGAGTAGCGCGAAGGGACCGGCCCCGGCTGGGGCGTGGTCCCGCAGGGCGCCCGCCGCGAGTAGCGCGAAGGCCGTGCCCGGCGCCGTCAGTGGCCGCCGGGCGCCTTCAGCGCCATGACGGCTCGGTGTCCGCTGGCCGCCTTCGGCGCCATGGCGGCTCAGTTGTCCGCTGGTCGCCTTCGGCGCCATGACCTCTCAGTGGCCGCTGGTCGCCTTCAGCCCCACCACGGCGACCAGCAGCAGGCACACGAAGAAGATCCGGGCGGCGGTCGCCGGCTCACCCAGCACCGCCATGCCGAACACCGCCGCCCCGGCCGCACCGATCCCCACCCACACGCCGTAGGCGGTACCGATGGGCAGGGTCTTGGCGGCCTGCGACAGCAGCAGCATGCTGGCGACGATGCCGGCGCCCGTGAGCACACTGGGCAACGGGCGGGTGAAGCCGTCGGTGTACTTCATGCCGATGGACCAGCCGACCTCGAGCAGACCGGCGACGACGAGCAGAACCCAGGCCATGACGGGCACCTCCGGGAAACGGGCTGACGGTGTCGGTGCGTCGTCTTTGCCTTGATCCCGGTACGGCGCGTCTCGTCGGGGGTTCCTCCAACGTAGCAAAGCCGCACGGCACGGCGAAGGGGCCGGTGACCAGGGCCACCAGCCCCTTTCGCACTCCTGCCGCCCGGCCCTAGAGGTACAGGCCGGTCGAGTCCTCGGCGCCCTCGAACCGGTCCGCGGCGACGGCGTGCAGATCACGCTCGCGCATCAGCACGTACGCGATCCCCCGCACCTCGACCTCGGCACGGTCCTCCGGGTCGTACAGCACCCGGTCGCCCGTCTCCACGGTCCGCACGTTCTGCCCCACCGCGACGACCTCGGCCCACGCCAGGCGCCGGCCGACCGCGGCCGTGGCGGGGATCAGGATGCCGCCGCCGGAACGCCGCTCGCCCTCGCTGGTGTCCTGCCGCACGAGTACGCGGTCGTGCAGCATCCGGATGGGCAGCTTGTCCGGATGGGTACTGTGCTCGTTTCTCTTGGCGCTCACGCCCTGAAACCTACCTGTCTTCCCCGCGAACGCACGCAGTCGGGTCAGCCCTTGCGGCGCCGCGTGCTGAACGCGAGCAGCCCGACCACGCCCACGACGACGAGCGCCACGGGCACGACCCGCTCCAGCCGCGGCGCGCCCTCCTCGTCCACGAACCGGGCCCGCACGTCCGTGACGGCCCGGTTGACCCCCACGTAGGCCCGCCCGAGGGTGTGGTCGATGTTGGAAGCGACCCTGGCCTTGGCATCCCCGACGATCGTCTTCGGGTGCACCCGCACCCCGATCTCGTCGAGGGTCTCGGCCAGGGTCGCGCGGCGGCGCCTGATGTCCGCCTCGATCTGCGCCGGGGTCCTGGTGTCCGCCGTGTCCGCCACCGTGTCGCCTTTCGAAGTCGGTGTGAAGCCTGTGCCGGACAGTCTGTCAGCTCCACGGCTCATCGCACTGCCTCGACCCCCGGTTACCCTGGTCTGATGAGCGAGCGACTCCAGCCGGGGGACGTGGCCCCTGCCTTCACCCTGCCCGACGCCGACGGCACCGAGGTGTCCCTGTCGGACCGCAAGGGCCGCAAGGTCATCGTGTACTTCTACCCGGCCGCCCTCACGCCCGGCTGCACCAAGCAGGCCTGCGACTTCACGGACAACCTGGAGCTGCTCGCGGGCGCGGGCTACGACGTCATCGGCATCTCCCCCGACAAGCCGGAGAAGCTGGCCAAGTTCCGCGAAAAGGAGTCCCTGAAGGTCACCCTGCTCGCCGACCCGGACAAGCAGGTCCTGGAGTCCTACGGCGCCTTCGGCGAGAAGAAGCTCTACGGCAAGACGGTGGTCGGCGTCATCCGCTCCACGATCGTCGTGGACGAGGAGGGCAAGGTCGAACGCGCCCTGTACAACGTCAAGGCGACGGGCCACGTGGCCAAGATCATCAAGGATCTGGGGGTCTGAGACCCCGCTGATCGCCCTGGAAGCGGCTCGTACCGGAGAGTCCGGTACGAGCCGCTCCGCTTTTCGGGCGTGACCGTCCGATAAACGGTTCGTTACTCCGTGCGAGACCGCGAACGGGTGGTCGAGGATGGAGGGCCGATTGACGTGCGGAACACACCGAGTCCATATAGCGAGGAGCGACTGGCATCTGCTGTAGCCAGTGCCCGCAACTGGGCCGATCTGATGCGACGGCTCGGCCTGAAAGCAAGCGGCGGACAGCGGCGTGTGCTGCAACGGCGGGTAGCGGAGCAGGGGATCGACACGAGTCACTTCGTCAAACGCAGCCCGTGGCGCAAGTACTCGGACTCCGCCATCGCTGAAGCCGCCTCCTCGTCATCCTCGCTGCGCGAAGTAGCGCTGAGACTGGGCGCCGACCCGGCCACCGGTACTCTGTCGCACATCCGTCGGCGCATTCACGCGGCAGGTATCGACGTCAGCCACTTCCCTGGCATCAACAGGCCCGACTTGGACCTTCCCTTCACTGCCGAGGAGCTCAAGACAGCAGCGGCTACAGCGACCAGCGTGCGCGGTGTGGCTCGCGCTCTGGGCGTCCCGGACGACAGCCGTTCGCGGGCGACCTTGAGCCGCATGCTGCGGGGACAGGGGATCGATACCAGGCACTTCTCCCACCGACGCGTATCGATCCCCGAGAACAGGCTCCGTGAAGTCGTGGCGCGCTGCACCAGCTACGCCGACGTGATGCGCGGCCTCGGTTTGGAAGTGGACGACACCAATCATCGACGGGTTCGGCGCGCGGTTTCGCGGCTCGGCCTGGATACGAGCCACTTCAGGCGCAGGGCGTGGGGTCGCCCGGAGCGCCCTGTTCCCGAGCCCTTGTATCGCCGAGTACTGACCGTGCTGCCGCCGGACGCAGGACGGACCAACAGATCTCAGCTCCACCGCGCCCTGGTTGAGATCGGAGTGCCATACGCGTGTGAGACCTGCGGCAACAATGGCGAGTGGCTGGGGCAGCCGATCACGTTGCAGATCGACCACATCAACGGCGACTGGCGCGACAACCGCCGAGAGAACCTGAGATACCTATGCCCGAACTGTCATGCGCTGACAGAGACGTGGTGCCGACAGAAGACGAAGGCACCTCTCGTCGCATAACTGGCTCTACCCGTACACTGAACGCTGCTGGTCGAGCACGATGACCGTTTTTGAGCGGCCGTGATGGAATTGGCAGTCATGCTGGGTTTAGATCCCAGTGGGTTCACGCCCGTGTGGGTTCGAATCCCACCGGCCGCACACGCACAGAGGGGCCGCCCGAGCCGGGCGGCCCCTCTCACGCATTTTCAGCCCAGCAGCTCCCGAACCACCGGCACCAACGCCCGGAACGCCTTCCCCCGGTGGCTGATCGCGTTCTTCTCCTGGGGGGTCAGCTCCGCGCAGGTCCGTGTTTCGCCCTCCGGCTGGAGGATCGGGTCGTAGCCGAAGCCGCCCGTGCCGGACGGCTCGTGGCGCAGCGTGCCCCGTAGTTGGCCCTCCACCACCCGCTCCGTGCCGTCGGGCAGGGCGAGGGCCGCCGCGCAGGCGAAGTGGGCGCCGCGGTGTTCGTCGGCGATGTCGGAGAGCTGGGCGAGGAGGAGGTCCAGGTTGGCCTTGTCGTCGCCGTGGCGGCCGGACCAGCGGGCGGAGAAGATGCCGGGGGCGCCGCCCAGGACGTCGACGCAGAGGCCGGAGTCGTCGGCGACGGCCGGGAGTCCCGTCGCCCGGGCCAGGGCGTGGGCCTTGAGGAGGGCGTTCTCGGCGAACGTCACGCCCGTTTCCTTGACATCGGGGATGTCCGGGTAGGCGTCGGCTCCGACGAGTTCGTGGGGCAGCCCGGCGTCGGCGAGGATCGCGCGAAGTTCGGTGATCTTCCCGGCGTTACGGGTGGCGAGGATCAGGCGGCTCATGCCCCCAGTATTGCCGGGGCCGGATCGTGCCCCGTCAGGGGCGCGGGGAACTGCGCGATCAGCCCCCACGCACCAGCACGCGCCCACCGACGGATACCCGGCATACGAGTAGCCCGGCCCAGCCCGCGCAGCGTTACGGCGTGCACACCTTCGTCAGTTCGCCCGCCGCGTCCGTGACGGGGCTGATGTCGGGCGTCTCGTCGCCGTTCTTGATCGAGGTGCGGACGTTGTCGACGGCCTTGTTCAGGTCGTCGACGGCCTTGCTGACGTCCGCGTTGTCGGTCTTGTCGCCGATCTCGCCGAGGTTCTGGTCGATGGAGTCGAGGGACTCGTCGACCTGGGTCGGGTCGTCGGCCGCGCTGTCGACCGCCTGCTGGAGTTCCGTGACGCTGTCGGCGATGGCGTCGGCGGTCTGGACGCAGTCCAGCGCCTTGTCGACGGCGGCGCAGCCGGTGGTGAGTCCGGCGGTCAGCGCGACGGCCGCCAGGGTGGCGGCGACGGCTGCGGTGCGGCGTCGGCGGCTCGCGGCCATGGAGCGGTCCCTCTCGTTCGGCGGGGCCGGTCGGGCCCGCGCGGCTGGCCGGGCGCACAGGGATGAGCCGTGCGCCCGTACTCCTTCAGACGCGAGTGTGCTCGGCACGGTTGCCCGCGCCGAGCACCTCGCTTGGTGTGCCTTTTACTTTTCGAGGACGGCGAGCGCGGCGCGCTGGAGGGCGGCGAGTTCGTCGCAGCCGGTGACGGCGAGGTCGAGGAGGGCGTTGAGTTCGTCGCGGGCGAAGGGTTCGGCTTCGGCGGTGCCCTGGACCTCGACGAAGCGGCCGTCGCCGGTGCAGACGACGTTCATGTCGGTGTCGGCCTTGACGTCCTCCTCGTAGCAGAGGTCGAGGAGGGGGACGCCGCCGACGATGCCGACGGAGACGGCGGAGACGGTGCCGGTGAGGGGCTTGCGGCCGGCCTTGATGAGCTTCTTGCCCTGGGCCCAGGCGACGGCGTCGGCGAGTGCGACGTAGGCGCCGGTGATGGCCGCGGTGCGGGTGCCGCCGTCGGCCTGGAGGACGTCGCAGTCGAGGACGATGGTGTTCTCGCCGAGGGCCTTGTAGTCGATGACGGCGCGCAGGGAGCGTCCGATGAGGCGGCTGATCTCGTGGGTGCGGCCGCCGATGCGGCCCCTGACGGACTCGCGGTCGCCGCGGGTGTTGGTGGCGCGGGGCAGCATGGAGTATTCGGCGGTGACCCAGCCTTCTCCGCTGCCCTTGCGCCAGCGCGGGACGCCTTCGGTGACGGAGGCGGTGCAGAAGACCTTGGTGTCGCCGAAGGAGACGAGGACGGAGCCTTCGGCGTGCTTGCTCCAGCCGCGCTCGATGGTGATGGGGCGGAGCTGCTGGGGGGTGCGGCCGTCGATTCGAGACATGCGGCTGAGCCTATCCGTACGTGCGGAGGGGCCCCTTCCCGGTGGGGAGGAGCCCGTGCGCACCGCTGACCTCGGGGGCCTGTCAGGGGTCTGTCAGGGGAGGAAGCCCGGGACGATCCCCGCTCTTCACATCATGTCTTCGATCTCCGCCGCGATGGGGTCGGCGTCGGTGCCGATGACGACCTGGATCGCGCTGCCCATCTTGACGACGCCGTGGGCGCCGGCGGCCTTCAGGGCGGTCTCGTCGACCTTGGCGGGGTCCACGACCTCGGTGCGCAGGCGGGTGATGCAGCCTTCGACCTCTTCGATGTTGTCGATGCCGCCGAGCCCGGCAACGATCTTCTCAGCCTTGGTGGCCATGTTCGTTCTCCCTGATCCGAACCGCTTTGTCGCAGTAACCCACAGTTGGCCCATCTTCGCGAGCGGCCCAGTCGTGTGTGCCGAAGGATGGCGTCACGTTCGTGCGACCGTCGAACGACTGGTCTACACCACGAGCCCGCCTCTCGACAAAAGCCCTCTGGCCGACAGCCCGAAGCCTGACGCCTGACGCCTGAAGCCCAGTTCGCGATCACGAGGTTCGATCCGGGGACTCCGGGGCGTGAGCCGGCCGAGGAGGTCGGGGACAGCGCCACGGCTTGATCGTCTCGATGGGGCGGAATTGGCGGGTTCCACTCGTTCGACCTACCGTGCTACAACTGGTCTACACCACTCACTGGTGGAGGTCGCGCGGTGACGTCCGCGTTCCCCTTTCTTTGAGACGCCGCCGTCCCCCGCTGCATTCTCCCTGGGCGGCGCCGTGCCCCCTGGAGGAAGCTCATGTCCACAGCCACAGCCGCGCCCGCGAGCCCGAAGAAGGGGTCGGCCGTGATGGCCGTCATGCAGCGCATCGGCCGCAGCCTGATGCTGCCCGTCGCGGTACTGCCCGCCGCCGCCCTGCTGGTCCGGCTCGGCAACGACGACATGCTGGGCCGTCCCGATTTCCCCGCGTTCCTGACGAAGATCGCGAGCTTCATGGCCGCGGGCGGCAACGCGATCCTCGACAACATGGCGCTGCTGTTCGCGGTGGGCATCGCGATCGGTTTCGCCAAGAAGTCGGACGGTTCCACGGCGCTCGCCGCCGTCACCGGTTACCTGGTCTTCCAGCGGGTGCTCGCCACCTTCACCGACCCGAACCAGCCGAAGGTGCCGACCGCGGTCGACGGCAAGGTCGTCATGGTGGAGAAGGCGGTCAACGCCGGTGTCCTCGGCGGTGTGGTCATGGGCATCGTCGTCGCCCTGCTCTACCAGCGCTTCTACCGCACCAAACTGCCCGACTGGGCCGGCTTCTTCGGCGGCCGCCGTCTGGTCCCGATCCTGTCGGCCTTCGCGGGTCTGATCATCGGCGTCGTCTTCGGCTACATCTGGCCGGTCCTGGGCGCGGGCCTGCACAACCTCGGTGAGTGGCTGGTGGGTTCCGGCGCCGTCGGCGCGGGCATCTTCGGTGTCGCCAACCGTGCGCTGATCCCGGTCGGCATGCACCACCTGCTGAACTCCTTCCCATGGCTCCAGGCCGGCGAGTACGAGGGCAAGAGCGGTGACATCGCCCGCTTCCTGGCCGGCGACCCGACCGCGGGACAGTTCATGACCGGCTTCTTCCCGATCATGATGTTCGCCCTGCCGGCCGCGTGCCTGGCGATCGTGCACTGCGCCCGGCCCGAGCGCCGCAAGATCGTCGGCGGCATGATGTTCTCCCTCGCGCTGACGTCGTTCGTCACGGGCGTCACCGAGCCCATCGAGTTCACCTTCATGTTCATCGCCCCGGTGCTCTACGCGATCCACGCCGTGCTGACCGGTGTCTCGATGGCGCTGACCTGGGCGCTCGGGATGAAGGACGGCTTCGGCTTCTCGGCCGGCGCCATCGACTTCGCTCTGAACCTGGGCATCGCGACCAACCCGTGGGGTCTGGCCCTGGTCGGCCTGTGCTTCGCGGCGGTGTACTACGTGGTGTTCCGCTTCGCGATCACCAAGTTCAACCTGCCGACGCCGGGCCGGGAGTCCGACGAGGAACTCGCCGAGCTGCAGAAGGCGGAGGCCAAGTAGGCCCACGCCACGCGCGAAGGCCCCGGAACCCGCTCGGGTTCCGGGGCCTTCGCGCGTGCGGGCGCTAGATCTCGTACGTCTGCCGGGGCGCGGCGAGGTCCACGGGACCGTCGTACACCTCGCGGGCGTCGGCGACGTTGACCTGGGGGTCCGTCCATGGCGGGACGTGGGTGAGCACCAGGCGGCGGGCACCGGCCCGGGCCGCCGTCTGACCCGCCTCGCGGCCGTTGAGGTGCAGGTCGGGGATGTTCTCCTTGCCGTGCGTGAACGCGGCCTCGCACAGGAACAGGTCGGCGTCCCGGGCGAGTTCGTCCAGCGCGGGGCTCACTCCGGTGTCGCCGGAGTACGTCAGGACCCTGCCGCCGTGCTCGATGCGGATGCCGTAGGCCTCCACGGGGTGGGCCACGAGCTCGGTGTGGACCGTGAACGGGCCGATCTCGAACGTGGACGGCTTGACCGTGTGGAAGTCGAAGACCTCGCTCATGGACGAGGCGGAGGGGGTGTGCGCGTAGGCGGTGGTCAGCCGGTGTTCCGTGCCTTCGGGGCCGAAGACGGGGAGGGGATCGCAGCGGCCGCCGTCGTGGCGGTAGTAGCGCGCGACGAAGTACGCGCACATGTCGATGCAGTGGTCGGCGTGCAGATGACTGAGGAAGATCGCGTCGAGGTCGTAGAGACCGCAGTGGCGCTGCAACTCGCCCAGGGCACCGTTGCCCATGTCGAGAAGCAGCCGGAAGCCGTCGGCCTCTACGAGGTAGCTCGAGCAGGCCGATTCCGCGGAGGGGAACGACCCCGAGCAGCCGACGACGGTGAGCTTCATGAAGCAGAAACCTCCGCTGGCGGGAATGTCTGAGAGGGGCGTCGGGGGTCGTGCGGTCCGTCGAGCGTAAGGCGCAAAACCTCCGGTAGCTCCTCCGCCAAGGCCTGTTGTGGGCGAACTCACCTGTGGTGTCACCGGTTCGGCTGGCAGCGCCGGGGGGTGATCCTCGCGAGGGGGGCGCGTGGCGGGGACAGCGCCGGTAACGTCTCAGTATGGACACGTCCTGGTGGCTGGCGCTCGCCGCGGTGGTGCTGCTCGCGCTCATCGCCACGCTCGTCGACGGCTGGGGCCGGGGGCGCCGGCCGTCGGCCCGGCGGGTCCGGACCGCGGCACCGGCCGCGACGCCGGAGAGCCGGCCGCAGCCGGCGGAGATCTGGTGGGCGGACGTGCCCTACGAGGACGAGGCCCGTACGAAGGACCGGCCCTGTCTGGTGCTGGCGGTGCGCGGCGAGCGGGCGACGGTCGCGAAGATCACCACCCGGTTCCGCGACGAGCGGTCCGGGGTGATCCCCCTGCCCCCTGGCTCGGTCGGTGACGCCCAGAACCGCGCGAGTTTCCTGGAGACGGACGAGCTGCGCGAGGTCCCGGTGTGGGGCTTCCGGCGGCGGGTGGGCATAGTGGATCCGGCACTGTGGAACCAGGTGCGCTATCTGGCGGGCTGAACGGGCGCCGGGGGCCGGGGGCTTCCCGGCAAGCCGAACCCGCGCGCTCCTAGGGCAGGAGCGGTCCCGGTGGCGGAACCGACGCAAGAGGCCAGAGCCCGTCGGCGAGCTGAGGGCGCGCGAAGAACCGGGGGCTTCCCGGCGAGCCGAACCCGGACCGCTCCTAGGGCAGGAGCGGTCCCGGTGGCGGAACCGACGCAACAGGCCAGAGCCCGTCGGCGAGCTGAGGGTGCGCGGAGAAGCGGAACTCGCCCCGGCGGCGGCCGGGTACGCGGCGAGGGCCGGAGTCGTGGCTCCGGCCCTCGGTAGGTCGTCGTGTCGGTCGGTGTCCCGCGTCGGCTACGCCCAGAGCTGGCCCTGGAGCGTGTCGATGGCCTCCTCCGTGGTGGCCGCCGTGTAGACGCCCGTCGAGAGGTACTTCCAGCCGCCGTCGGCGACGACGAAGACGATGTCGGCGGGCTCCCCCGCCTTGACGGCCTTCCTGCCCACGCCGATCGCGGCGTGCAGCGCCGCGCCCGTGGAGACGCCGGCGAAGATGCCCTCCTGCTGGAGCAGCTCGCGGGTGCGGGTGACCGCGTCCGCCGAGCCGACCGAGAAGCGGGTGGTGAGCACGGACGCGTCGTACAGCTCGGGGACGAAGCCCTCGTCGAGGTTGCGCAGGCCGTAGACCAGGTCGTCGTAGCGCGGTTCCGCCGCGACGATCTGGACGTCCGGCTTGTGCTCGCGCAGGAAGCGGCCGACGCCCATGAGGGTGCCGGTGGTGCCGAGGCCCGCCACGAAGTGGGTGACGGAGGGCAGGTCGGCGAGGATCTCGGGGCCCGTCGTCGCGTAGTGGGCGCCCGCGTTGTCCGGGTTGCCGTACTGGTAGAGCATCACCCAGTCGGGGTGCTCGGCCGAGAGCTCCTTGGCGACGCGTACGGCGGTGTTGGAGCCGCCCGCCGCCGGGGAGGAGATGATCTCCGCGCCCCACATGCCCAGCAGGTCCCGGCGTTCCTGCGAGGTGTTCTCCGGCATCACGCAGACGATGCGGTAGCCCTTGAGCTTCGCCGCCATCGCCAGGGAGATGCCGGTGTTGCCCGAGGTCGGCTCCAGGATCGTGCAGCCGGGGGTGAGCCGGCCGTCCTTCTCCGCCTGCTCGATCATGTGCAGGGCGGGCCGGTCCTTGACCGAGCCGGTCGGGTTGCGGTCCTCCAGCTTCGCCCAGATGCGGACGTCGGCGGACGGCGACAGCCGCGGCAGGCGCACCAGGGGGGTGTTGCCGACCGCGGCCAGGGGGGAGTCGTAACGCATCGGTGATCAGACCATGCCGCCGGCGACGGCCGGCAGGATCGTGACGTTGTCGCCGTCCGACAGCTTGGTGTTGATGCCGTCGAGGAAGCGGACGTCCTCGTCGTTCAGGTAGACGTTGACGAAGCGGCGCAGGCTGTCGCCGTCCACGATGCGGGCCCGGATGCCGGCGTGCCGGGTCTCGAGGTCGGTGAAGAGCTCGGCGAGGGTGTCCCCCGTGCCTTCCACTGCCTTCTGACCGTCGGTGTAGGTACGGAGGATGGTCGGGATGCGGACCTCGATGGCCATGGCTTCAGGGCTCCTGTCGGGAGTAGTCGGTCGGGGCGCGCGGCAGCGCAGGAACAACGGGTGGTGCGTGTGTGCAGCGCCGCGGCTCACGGCCGTTCGGCGGCAGGGACGGGCGTCAACAGATGGCGCTGGCGAGCCTGCACAGGTCGACGTGCAGCCGCGCCACGAGCAGATCGCCCGGCGTCTTTTCGCTCACGTCATGGAAAACCATGGGCTCATCGTATCGATTCCCGGTCCGGGCCCTGGAATGTGATCCCACATGCCGGACGTTTTCGGGCCGGGGAGTGAGACCGCCCTGCTCAGACCGCTCTGCTCAGACGTCCTCAGTAGGCCTCGACCACCCTGACCTCCTCCTCCGTGACCTCGCCCTCGACGATACGGAAGGAGCGGAACTGGAACTCGCCGGCACCGTCGGTGTCGGCGGTGGAGACGAGGACGTAGTGCGCGCCGGGCTCGTTGGCGTAGGAGATGTCGGTGCGCGAGGGGTAGGCCTCGGTCGCGGTGTGGGAATGGTAGATCACCACCGGCTCCTCGTCGCGGTCGTCCATCTCGCGGTAGAGCTTGAGCAGGTCGCCGGAGTCGAATTCGTAGAACGTGGGCGACATGGCCGCGTTGAGCATCGGGATGAAGCGCTCGGGGCGGTCCGAGCCCGCCGGGCCGGCGACGACGCCGCACGCCTCGTCGGGGTGGTCCTTGCGCGCGTGGGCGACGATCTGGTCGACGAGGGCCTGGGTGATGGTCAGCATGCCGGCAAGGATAAGCAGAAGGGCCGTTCCGTACCGAGGAATGGTACGGAACGGCCCATATGCCGGACGCCCTGAGCGGCAGCGGCGGGGAGTGCCACGAGTGCTCCCCGCCGCTGGGCGTCCTGGGAGAGGCTGCTCGGCAGCGCCGCCAGGGGCGCGGGGCGGTGTCGATCCGCGGCTCAGCCGCGGGGCGCGGCCAGCCACGGCGATGCCGCGGGCAGCCGCCGGCCTCGCCCGGCACCCGCCTGACAGGCTCTTCCGGCGAAGCGCCTAGCCGACCTTCTCGAACTCCGCGTCGCCGCGGCGCTCGGTGATCCGCGGGTTGCGGCTCTTGAGGACCCTCCAGCCGACGCCGAGGGCGACCGCCCAGCCGGCCGCGACGTACAGGCAGACCCGCGCGTCCTTGTCGTACGCGATCATGCAGGTCACGCCGATGAGGAAGAGGAGCGCGACCCAGCTGAAGAGCGCGCCGCCGGGAGCGGGGAAGGACGAGGCGCGCAGCCGGCCCGCGTCGACCGCTGCGCGGTAGCGGATGTGGCTGACGAGGATCATCATCCAGGTCCAGATGCCGGCCGCGGTGGCGACGGAGGTGACGTAGAGGAACGCCTTCTCCGGGACGACGTAGTTCAGGACGACGCCGATGCCCATGAGCGCGACGGAGACCGTGATGCCGACGGCGGGCGTCTTGCGGGCGTTGAGCTTGCCGAACGCCTGCGGGGCCTCGCTGTTGGCGGCCAGGTCGCGCAGCATGCGGCCGGTGGAGTACATGCCCGAGTTGCAGGACGACAGGGCCGCGGTGAGCACCACGAAGTTGACGATGCCCGCGGCGAGCGGGATGCCGATCTTGCCGAAGGCGTGGACGAAGGGGCTCTCGCCGGCGGAGAACTCGGTCCACTTCACGACGGACAGGATCACCAGCAGGGCGCCGACGTAGAAGACGATGATGCGCCAGGGCAGGGTGTTGATGGCCTTGGGCAGGGTCTTCTCGGGGTTCTCGGACTCGCCCGCGGTGACGCCGACGAGCTCGACGGCGAGGTAGGCGAACATGACGCCCTGGAGCGTCATCAGGCTGGAGCCGATGCCGTTCGGGAAGAAGCCGTCGTGCGCCCAGAGGTTGGAGACGGTGGCGGTGTCACCGGCGTCGGAGAAGCCGAGGGTGAGCACGCCGAGACCGATGACGATCATGCCGATGATGGCCGTGACCTTGATCATCGAGAACCAGAACTCGACCTCGCCGAAGATCTTGACGGAGATCAGGTTGACGCCGAAGAGCACCACCAGGAAGACCAGGGCGCTGACCCATTGCGGGATCTCGGGGAACCAGAAGTGGATGTAGATCGCGGCGGCGGTGAGCTCGGCCATGCCGGTCACCACCCACATGAGCCAGTAGGTCCAGCCCGTGACGAACCCGAAGAACGGGCCGAGGAACTCGCGGGCGTACTCGGCGAAGGAGCCGGAGACGGGCCGGTAGAGGAGCAGCTCGCCCAGGGCCCGCATGATGAAGAAGATCACGACGCCGGCGAGGGCGTACATGAGGATGATGCTGGGGCCGGCCTTGGCGATGTTCGCACCGGCGCCCATGAACAGGCCGACGCCGATGGCGCCGCCGATCGCGATCATCTGGACCTGGCGGCTGCCGAGTCCGCGCTCGTACCCCTCTTCGGAGACGTTTTCCGATTCGACCTGCGCAGAGGTCATGTGTGGTGCGCCTTTCTCCATGCCGATCCGGGCCCTCGTCGGCCTCGGATCGGGTTTCGATCCCCCCGGAATGATGGAGCTGAGCGGGCCCGGAAGCCCGCTCGTGCCTGGCCGGCGGTTGCCGGCTCGGTGGCGCACCCGGCGGAACATTCGGGTGGTGTTCTGCCGGGCGGTCGTGAAGATTTATCACGGCCGCAACACTGATCACAGGGGTGGGATGTGGCGCACCGCACAGGAAGAAGCGGACAAAACGCTTTCGAGGGGGCCATAGGACGCGGGTGCGGTGACGCGATCGTTATCCGGATTTGAGTGTCCTCTGAGCGAACACCGATCGGTCACCCAGCGGTCACAAAACCTGCACTGATCAGGCCATAAGGGTTCCGACCAGCGTCTCCTGGAGTCCACCCAGCCAGAGGTAGGCCATCACCATCGGCTTGCGGGGGTCGTCGTCCGGGAGGCGGTAGAGGAAGTCGGTGTCCTCGTCCTCGGTGATCTCCAGCCGCGAGCCGATCGCGAGCCGCAGGTCGTTCAGCGCGCCGAGCCACTGCTGCGACTCCGACGGCGACAGCTTCAGCACCGCGCCGCCCTCGCCGGCCGCGGCCGAGGAGAGCGCGTCGAGGGAGCGGATCACCGCGAGGGCGCTGTCCCGCTTGCCGGCCCGCAGGTCGTTCTCGGTGTACCGCCGGAACTCCGCGGAGTGCGCCCGCTGCTCCTCGGCGTCCCGGGGCGAGGCGGGCTCCTCGGGGTCGCTGTAGGCGTCCGGGAAGAGCCGGCGCAGCACCGGGTCGGTGGGCGGCTCGCTCGGGCCCTGTGCGAACAGCTCGGCGAGCGGGTCGTCGGGGGTGTCCTCGGCGGGGCCGGGGCCGATGAGCTCCAGGAGCTGGACGGCCAGCGACCGGATGATGGAGATCTCGACGTCGTCGAGGGCGACGGCCGCGCCGCCGCCGGGGAGCGGTTCGAAGGTTCCGGGCATGAACGCCTTTTCGCTGCTGGGCGGGGAGCTGGCTACTTGCGGTCCTGCTGGAGGGTGGCCCACAGGCCGTAGCCGTGCATGGCCTGCACGTCGCGTTCCATCTCCTCGCGGCTGCCGCTGGAGACGACCGCCCGGCCCTTGTGGTGGACGTCGAGCATGAGCTTGGTGGCCTTGTCCTTGGAGTAGCCGAAGTACGACTGGAAGACGTACGTCACATAGCTCATGAGGTTGACCGGGTCGTTGTGGACGATGGTGACCCACGGCACGTCCGGCTCGGGTACGGCGAAGACCTCCTCCGCCGACTCGGTGCGTTCGATCTCCAGGGGCGCGGGTGACGTCACACTGACCATGCTGCCACCCGAGGGGGGTAGTCGCACAAACGGGCCTGGCCGCAAGGCGATCGCGTCACCCGGGACTGCAATCGTCAGATTGACGAAATGGGGGTACGCTCCTCACCATGAACACAGCGGACCTTGGGCTGCCGGAAGAAGAAGGGCGCGAAGCGCTTCCTCGGGAGGGTGGTGGTGGGCGACGGGTGGGCGTTCCCTCGACGGCGCTCTTCACGGACCAGTACGAGCTGACGATGCTGCGGGCCGCCCTGGCGGGGGGCACGGCCGAGCGGCGGAGCGTCTTCGAGGTCTTCACCCGGCGGCTGCCGAACGGGCGCCGCTACGGCGTCGTGGCCGGCACCGGACGGGTGCTGGACGCGGTGGAGAACTTCCGCTTCGACCCGGCCGTGCTGAGCTTCCTGCGCGAGCGGGAGATCGTCGACGAGCAGACCCTGGAGTGGCTGGCGGGCTACCGGTTCCGCGGCGACATCTGGGGCTACCCCGAGGGCGAGGTGTACTTCCCGGGCTCGCCGATCATGCGGGTGGAGGGCTCCTTCGCCGAGTGCGTGCTGCTGGAGACCGTGATCCTGTCGATCCTCAACCACGACTCGGCGATCGCCTCGGCCGCCTCGCGCATGTCGGCGGCCGCCGGTGACCGGCCGCTGATCGAGATGGGCGCCCGGCGCACACACGAGCTGGCGGCGGTGGCGGCCTCCCGGGCCGCGTACGTCGGCGGTTTCGCGACCACCTCCGACCTCGCGGCGGGCTTCCGCTACGGCATCCCGACCGTCGGCACCTCCGCGCACGCCTTCACCCTGCTGCACGACAGCGAGCGGGACGCCTTCCAGGCCCAGGTGACCACGCTGGGCCGGGGCACCACCCTGCTGGTGGACACCTACGACGTCGCCGAGGCGGTCCGCGCGGCCGTCGAGATCGCCGGGACCGATCTGGGCGCGGTGCGGATCGACTCCGGCGACCTGCTGCTGGTGGCGCACCGGGTACGCCAGCAGCTCGACGAGCTGGGCGCGACCGAGACGAAGATCGTCGTGACCTCGGACCTGGACGAGTACGCGATCGCCTCGCTGGCGGCGGCACCGGTGGACGCGTACGGCGTCGGTACGCAGCTGGTGACCGGCTCCGGCCACCCGACCTCCTCGATGGTCTACAAGCTGGTCGCGCGGGCCGAGTCCGCCGACCCGAAGGCGCCACTGCTGCCGGTGGCGAAGAAGACCACCGGGGGCAAGACGTCGATCGGCGGACGCAAGTGGGCCGCGCGGCGGCTGGACTCCCACGGGGTCGCCGAGGCCGAAGTGCTCGGCACCGGGCCGGTGCCGGCCGCGCTCGCGGACCGGCAGCTGCTGGTGGAGCTGGTCAAGGGGGGCGAGGTGGTGGCGCGTGAGCCCCTGGACGCGGCGCGCGAACGGCACATGAAGGCGCGCGCGGGTCTCCCGATGTCGGCCACACAGCTCTCACGCGGGGAGCCCGTCCTTCCCACGGAGTACCTGCACGACAGCTCGGGTAGCTAGGGGGTGTTCGAACGTGCAGTGCGGTGCCCGGGGGTGTGCCGTGATGCGCCGACCGACCCGCGCCCCCTCCCGTCCGCTCCCCCTTGTCAATAGGCTCGGTGGTTCACCGGCCGGGCTTGCCGACCTCATAGCCGAAGGACACCGACCATGCGCCGCGCCTTGATCGTCGTCGATGTGCAGAACGACTTCTGCGAGGGGGGCAGCCTCGCGGTGTCCGGCGGTGCCGATGTGGCCGCCGCCGTCACGGAGCTGATCGGGCAGGCGGCCGGGTCCGGCTACCAGCACGTCGTAGCCACTCGCGACCACCACATCGCCCCCGGCGGCCACTTCTCCACCAACCCGGACTACGCCCGCTCCTGGCCCGCGCACTGCGTGGCCGGCACCGAGGGCGTCGGCTTCCACCCGAACTTCGCCCCCGCCGTCGCCTCCGGCTCGATCGACGCGGTGTTCGACAAGGGGGCGTACGCGGCGGCGTACAGCGGTTTCGAGGGCGCGGACGAGAACGGCACGCCGCTGGCCGACTGGCTGCGCTCCCGCGACGTCACCGAGGTCGACGTGGTCGGCATCGCCACGGACCACTGCGTACGCGCCACGGCGCTGGACGCCGCCCGGGAGGGCTTCCGTACGCAGGTCCTGCTGGACCTGACGGCCGGGGTGGCTCAGGAGAGCACCGAGCGGGCCCTGGAGGAGCTGCGCGGGGCGGGCGTGGAGCTGTCGGGCAAGCCGGTCGTGCAGTAGCCGCGCGGCTCCCGGCGGGCACCGCGGGTCAGGTCTGGGCCGTCGGGCGCCTGAGGAGGGCCCGGATCGGGCGCCACAGCTCCTGGACCAGGTCCGGGCTGGACGCGACACCGTTGTCGGGGGCCGTGCGCCATATCAGGCCGTCGGGGTGGTGCAGGACCGCGGTGATCTCGTCGGGGGTCGGCGGGGCGGCGTTGCCGCGCAGGTAGACCGACCGCAGACCGAGGTTGCGGAGCCTGGTCAGGGCCCGGGCGCGGTTCACGGAGTGGACGAGGACGCGGACGGCGCCGGGGCCGTCGACGGCGGGGCTGGGCAGGTTCAGTGCCACCACCACCGTGCCGTTCGGCAGCTTGCAGAAGCCTCCTGCGGCCATGCGCTCATCCCCCCGTGTCGGTCGGTGTCAATAAGAGAGCCACAGGACGCACCTAAACACGGATCGGCGGTGACCCGCCAGTGGGTCACCGCCGATGATGTTCTGACCTGCAAGGATGCGGATTACCTACCCGCGGCGCCGACCTCCAGCTCGATCGTCGAGCCGTCCTTGGCTTCCTTGAGGATCTTGATCTTCGTGTTGGTGTCAGTGATCTTGACACCCGCGGTCGGGTTCGACTCGTCGTAGTAGTCGTTCTTCCGGTCGTTGAAGACCGAGACGCCCTTCGAGCCCGGGATGTACTTCGCCACGTCCGCCTTGTGCAGCGTCATGCCGTCGGTGCGGTAGAGGCTGAACGGCGAGTCGTAGGCCTGGATGCGGTTGCGCATCAGGGTGCCGTCGGCCCACTTCAGCGCGTCCGGGTGCGAGTCGATCGGCAGGACCAGACCGGTGCCCTTGTGCCGACTGGTGTTGTTGTCGACCTGGGAGGTGTCCCACTTCCAGATCAACAGGCCGTTCTGGTACGCGTAGTGCTCCACCCAGTCCGGGCGCGCCGTGAAGCCGAAGTTGTACGGGCCGGTCTTCAGCGTCTTGTCGTAGGACACGTACTGCCGGTTCTCGGCGATGTAGTACTGCGCGTAGTCCTTGGTGAAGGACGCGCCGATGCGGGAGAAGCCGGTGGCCTTCCACGCGTCGTCCGCGGTCTCGGCGTTGTCGGAGAAGACGGGGGCGCCGTCGGCCGTCACCGTGATCGCGTCGGCCGCGAAGCCCTTCAGGGCCACGCCGCCGTCGGTCTGGTAGCGGAAGCGCAGGTCGATCTTCTTGCCGGCGTAGGCGTCGAGCGGGAAGGCGAGCTTCTTGTAGCCGTCGACCGTGCCGGTCAGGACCGGCTTGTCGCTGGCGTCGCGCTGGATCGGCTGGCCGTCCACCGTGCCGTCCACAGCGGTCCAGTTGGCGCCGCCGTCGGTCGAGACCTCGGTGTAGAGGAAGTCGTAGTTGGCCTCGATGTCGTACCAGCCGTCGAGGGTCAGCTGCGCCTTCGACTTGCCCGTCAGGTCGACGACACGCGTCAGGGTGTTCTTGAGGCTGTCACCGCTGCCGCTCCACCACTGGGTCTTGCCCTCGGCGGGGGTGACGACCTCGGTGGTGACCGCCTTCTTGGGGAGGTCGACGACCAGGGCCTGCTTGTGCTTGGTGTTGTACTCGGCGAGGCCCAGCTTGTGCCAGGAGCTGACGCCGGCCTTGGCCTTGTCGAAGTTCAGCCAGCCCAGCTGCATCTTGTCCCAGGCGGTCATGTCGCCGGGCAGGTCGCCGATCTCGTTCTTGCCGGTGCCGAGCCAGGAACCGGACGACATCAGCGTCCAGAAGCCGGTGGAGTTCTCGCCGCCCGCGGTGTCGTAGTGGTCCGGCAGACCGAGGTCGTGGCCGTACTCGTGGGCGTAGACGCCGAGTCCGCCGTTCTCGGGCTGGACGGTGTAGTCGCCGACCCAGATGCCGGTGGAGCCGATCTGCGCGCCGCCGAGCTTGTTCTGCTCGGGGCCGCTGGCGCCGGCGTCGGTGCCGAAGGCGTACCAGCGGTGGGCCCAGATCGCGTCGGTGCCCTGGGCGCCGCCGCCCGCGGACTCGTCCTCGCCGGCGTGCACGATCTGGAAGTGGTCGATGTAGCCGTCGGGCTCGTTGAAGTCGCCGTCGCCGTCGAAGTCGTAGCGGTCCCACTCGTCGAACCGGGCCACGTCGGCCTTGATCTGCGCGTCGGTGCGGCCGGCCGCCTTCTGCTGCGCGACCCAGGCGTTCAGACCGTCGCTGACGACGTTCCACACGCTGGAACAGTTGGTGTCACCGCAGGCGTTGTTGCCGTAACGGGCCTCGTTGTAGGGGACCTTGACCCAGTCGGAGACCTCGCCGTCGACCGAGTAGCGGCCCGAGGACTGCTTCTCGTAGTACGTCTTGACCGAGTCGACGCCCTTGCCGTGACCGAAGTACAGGTCCTGGAAGTACTCCTGGTCGTAGTCGGCCCTCCACGCCGTGGAGTTGTCCTTCTTGCGGTCCGGCTTGGCTATGGTGTTGTGCAGCGGGCCGGGGGTGCCGCCGTAGCGGCTGTCGACCTTGTCGCCGAACTCGACGAGGATCGTGAAGATCTTGTCGGTCTTCTCGCGGCCGAGCTCGACGTACTTGTCGTCGCCCTTCTTGCTCTTGAGCTGGACGACCTTCGAGCCCTCGCGGTTCTTGACCTTGCTCTTGCCCGATATGACCTGCTTCAGGGCTTCCTGGCGCTGAGCGTCCTGCGTCTTGCTCAGCGGGCCTTCGAGGTCGTGCTCGTCGTGGTGACGATCCGCCGGGTCATGCCGGTCCACGGTGGTGGACCGGGGGGCCGAGGCGTCGTCGGCCACCGCGTACGTCGATGCGGTGGCGGTGGCCGCCGCGAGCGCCACGCTTATGGCGGCCGCTCTGAACGTCCAGGGTCTACTGGTCACTTGAGATCCTCCCCCGCGTTCGGGCGCGCGGCAGGCAGGGTCCCGGTCATGGAAATCCGCGCGCGCGTGATCAACGCGTGTAGTCAAGTGACCACATTTGACTAGAGGTTTAGAAGAAAAGACAGACCTTGACTTGGACAAGTCAAGTGCACTATGCGGAGGCAACGTTCGTTTTGCGGACAGCGAAACGGTGGCCCCCCTGGCCCTCCCCGCCGCCCGCGCGGGCGCGTGCATATGTCCACTAGGTGGACGTCATGACTCCGTGCGCCCCCTGTGCACCGCCCTTGTTGGTTAGGTCACGCTTACCACCGGTTCCGGTCGGGCACCCTGCCGGTGAGAATGTCGGATGGCGGAACGCCCGGAAGCCGGCGTAAAGCCAGGCCGACACCGCCGTGGACCCCCACCTTCGAGGACATGATGGCCATGCCCCGTCCGACTGCCGCACAGCTCGCCTACGGTTCGTGCACCGTGATCTTCTCGACCCTCGCCATGCTGCTGCTGTCTCAGACGAGTTCGGGTCCGGGGATCGTGGTCATCTGCGTCGCGGCGCTCGCCCTCGGACTGCTGGTCGCCATGACGGTGCCGCTGCCCGGGAAGCGCCCGGCCGCGGTGGAGCAGCCCGCGCCCCAGGAGCCGCTGCGGGCCTCGGTCCCGGCGCCGGCCCCCGAGCCGGTACGCGAACGGGCGGCCTCCTGACCGCCCGTCGGCCTCCAGTCGTTCTGCGGCGCCTCACTTCGTGCTGACCACGACCGTTTTGGCCGCCTTGTCGTGCAGGCCCTGCTTGTAGGGCCGGTCGAAGTAGCTCCAGCCGCCGCAGATCGCGGTCCAGACACAGGCGCAGCAGAAGGCGAACGGGATCCACAGCACCGCGGCGCGCGCCAGCGCGTTCTGCACGGAGGGTGTCGCCCCGTTGTCCAGGTTGGCCACCCGCATGCGCAGCAGCTTCTTGCCGAGGGTCTGGCCGGTGCGCGCGATCAGGACGGTGTCGTAGGCGATGTAGAGGACGGCGGCGACCGCCGACTGCCAGAACGACTTGCTGATCTCGATGCGGTCGCTGTCCACGTCGTACTCGTTGACACCGAAGCCCCAGGTGATCAGCCAGACGACGGCACCCACCAGGATCATGTCGATGATGCGCGCGAGCGTGCGCATGACGCTGTCGCCGAGCGGGGGCATGCCGGCGAGGGGGTCGGCGGGGTGGGGACCGCCGCCGTACGGGGCACCGCCGTAGGGACCGCCTCCGAAGCCCTCGCCCGGACCGCCCGGGCCGCCGGGACCACCCGCGCCGCCGCCCCCGTACGGCGGGGGCTCGCTGCCGGAGGGCGGGCCCGTGCCCTCGGCGGGCGGCTCGTCCGGGGGTCGCTTCCGGAACGGGTCGTCGTCGGGGGGCTGCTGACCGGAGCCGGGGGGCGGTTCACTGCTCATGGCCCGAGTCGACCGCGAACCCCCCGGCTCCGCATCCGGCGGACAGCCGTCCGAGGGAGCTGAGTCCGCTCAGCGGGCGCAGCCCGCTCGCTCAGTCCTCTTAGTCCGCTCAGCCCGCCACGAAGGTGTGGGCCGCCTTGTCGTGCCAGCACTGGCGCCACGGCCGGTCGAAGAGGCACCAGGCGACGCCGACGATCCCGACCACGAGGAGACCGGGCACGCTGTACACGAGCCAGCGGCGCAGGGCCGCGCCGAACTCCGGTGAGTCGTGGGCCTCGATGTCCCGCACTTCCAGGCCCATCAGCTTCTTGCCGAGGGTGCGGCCCCACTTGGCGGTGGGCAGCACCTCGCACACGACCCCGGCGAGCAGCAGGACGGCCAGGATGATGCCGAGGTGGATCGAGGTCGTACCGTCGAGCAGCCAGACCGTGACGGTCTCGCCGGAGAGCCTGGCCGCGTCGATCTTCTCGTTGACGTGGTCGATCGCCTTGGTGCCGAGCGGCACGGCGGCCGCGGCGGTGAGGGCGGCCAGGACGACGGTGTCCAGCAGCCGGGCGGCCAGCCGCTTGCCCAGTCCCGCGGGGCGGGCCTCGGCCTGGCGCCGGGCGGCCGCCTGGAACACGTCCTCGACCGGCGGCTTCCAGGGCGCTACGGGCTGCTCGTCACCTCCACCGGCTCCGGCGAGCCGGTGCACCTGCTGCGCCCAGGAGGACTGACCGCCGCCCGGGCCCGCGCTGAGGGGAGCGCCGGAGGAGGCGGCGGCACCCGGCTGGGCGCTGCCGGGGCCCGCGGACTGCGGAGGGACGGTGGGAGCCGCCTGGGGGCGGGACAACGCGCTCGGGGCGGCGCCGGAGGCCGGCGCGGCGGTGCTCCCGGCTCCCGCCTGTGCGGCGGAGGCCCGGGCGGCGGCCGCCTTACCCGCGCCGAAGCCGGGCCCCGCGGAGCCGCTCGCCGAACCGGCCGGCCCGGCCTGCGGGCCGAAGGCGGGTCCTGACCCGGCGGGGCCGAAGGCGGACGCCGCCGCCCCACTGCCCGAGCCGGCCGGCCCGAAGCCGGAACCGGCCGCACCGCCTTGCCCGCCGAACGGGGACGCCGCCGGGTCGCCGCCGGACCCCGCCGGTCCGAAACCGGCGCCCGCGGCCCCGGCTTGAGCACCTTGACCGCCCTGCGGGCCCTGCATGCCCTGAAGACCTTGCGCGCCCTGCACGCCTTGCCCGCCTTGCGCGCCCTGCACGCCTTGCCCGCCCTGCGCGCCGAAACCGGAGGCCGCCGGACCGCTGCCCGAGCGGCTCGAGCCCGCCGGCCCGAAGCCGGACCCGCCGGCGTTCCCGCCGGAGCCAACGGAATTGCCGCCCGGGCCCGCCGCCCCGCGGCCCGGAACGTCCTGTCCCCCGGCCGGTTTCGAACCGCCGCCGCCCGGGCCCGTGCGCGGGGACACCGCGCGGAACGTCATCGTGCCGTCGTCGGGAGCGTCGGCCGCGGCCCCTGCTCCGGCCTGCCCCGTCGGACGGCGGAACACGAACGTGCCCCCCGCCGCGGCGTTCGCCTCCTGGCCGGCCGACGCGCTGTTCGCCGTGCCGTCGGTACGGGCGGACTCACCCTCGGACCGCCGGCCGGCGGGCGCCACCCTCGGGTCGCCGCTCTGCGCACCCTGCGGGGCCGCGGCCTGCGCCCCCTGCGGCGCGCCCCAGGAGACCCGGCGGTCCTTGTCGCCGCCGAAGCCGGACTGGCGGGAGCGGTCCGCGCCCCAGGCGGAGGCCGGTTCGGGACGGCTGCCGTGCTGCGCGTCGGCGGCGGACGGCTCCTCGACGGGGTCCTCGTCGAAGAAGTGCGGGCCGGTCTCCTCGACCGATGCGGCGGCGCCGGACTGCCCCGCCGCCCCCGCTCCGGGCGGCGGCGCGAGCGACTCGCCGTCCTTGGGCGCCGGACGGCTGGTGCCCGGCACCCAGGATGCGCCGTTCCAGTACCGGACATATCCAGGAATGGACGGGTCCGGGTAGTACCCTTCGCGGGGCCTGTCGTCACCGGGGGCCGGGGTTGGGGCACTCATGTCCGTCGTCCCGTATCTGCTCGAGGGCCAAATGGGGGCCTCCACATCTATCAGACGAGCGGGGGCCCCACCGCCGCTCCCACCGGACCCACCCCTTTCGAGCACCGATGTGCTACGCACCGCTCCGCGCCGCTCCGACGGGTCCCCTGCGAAAAAACTTCCGGCAAGCCGCGTAATGCCGTGGCCGTGGCCCGCTCTCTCCTTCCGACCGGCCCTCGCGGGCAGCCGTCTGGAGAAGGGAACACCGCCATGCACACCGTGGTGGAGCGGGAACTGGAGCTGAAACTCGTCCTGTCGCCGGAGCGCAGGATCCCGGTGCCGGCCCGGCTCGGGTACCTCACCGACGACCCCTACGCCGTCCACGTCACCTTCCACGTCGACACCGAGCACCCCGTGTACTGGACGTTCGCCCGGGAGCTGCTGGTGGAGGGCGTGTTCCGGCCGTGCGGGCAGGGGGACGTCCGCGTGTGGCCGACGAAGACCGAGGGGCGCAGCGTGGTGCTGATGGCGCTGAGCTCACCCGACGGGGACGCGCTGCTGGAGGCCCCGGCGGCGGCGGTGTCGGCCTGGCTGGAGCGGACGCTGCGGGTGGTGCCGCCGGGGACGGAGGGCGAACAGCTGGGCCTCGACGGCGAACTGGCCCAGTTGTTCGCCCAGTGAGGGCCCTTGGCTCAGAAGAGCTTGCCCGGGTTCAGGATGTCCAGCGGGTCGAAGGCCTGCTTGACGGCCCGCTGCATCTCCATGCCCACGGGGCCGATCTCGCGCGCCAGCCACTCCTTCTTCAGGACGCCGACGCCGTGCTCGCCGGTGATGGTGCCGCCGAGTTCCAGGCCGAGGGCCATGATCTCGTCGAAGGACTCGCGGGCGCGCCGGGACTCGTCGGGGTCCGCCGGGTCGAAACAGACCGTCGGGTGGGTGTTGCCGTCGCCCGCGTGGGCGACGACACCGATGGTGAGCTGGTACTTCTCGGCGATCCGGTCGACCCCTTCGAGCATCTCGGCGAGCCGGGAGCGGGGCACGCACACGTCGTCGATCATCGTCACACCCTTGACCGCCTCCAGCGCGGTGAGCGACAACCGCCGTGCCTGGAGGAGCAGTTCGGATTCCGCCACGTCGTCGGCGGGGACGACCTGGGTGGCCCCGGCCGCCTCGCACAGGGCGCCGACGGCGGCGAGGTCGGCGGCGGGCGCGGTGGTGTCGAACGCGGCCAGGAGCAGTGCCTCGGTGCTCTCGGGGAGGCCCATCTGCGCCATGTCGTTCACGGCCTTGACCGTCGTACGGTCCATGAGTTCGAGGAGTGACGGCACGTGGCCGCCCTCCATGATCCGGCAGACGGCGTCGCAGGCCGCGGCGGCGGAGGCGAACTCGGCGGCCAGCACCAGCTGTTCGGGCGGCTTGGGGCGCAGCCCGAGGACGGCCCGTACGACGATGCCGAGCGAGCCCTCGGAGCCGACGAACAGCCGGGTCAGGTCGTAGCCGGCGACGCCCTTGGCGGTGCGGCGGCCGGTGGACATCAGCCGCCCGTCGGCGAGCACCACGTCCAGTCCGAGGACGTACTCGGCGGTGACCCCGTACTTCACGCAGCACAGGCCGCCGGAGGCCGTGCCGATGTTGCCGCCGATGGTGCACATCTCCCAGCTGGAGGGGTCCGGCGGGTAGTACAGGCCGTGCTCGCCGACGGCCCGGGACAGGGCGGCGTTGATCACGCCGGGTTCGCAGACGGCTATGCGGTCGACCGGGTTGATCTCCAGGATCCGGTCCATCTTGGTCAGGGACAGCACGATGCAGCCCTCGGAGGCGTTGGCGGCGCCGGACAGTCCGGTGCGGGCCCCCTGCGGGACGACGGGGACGCGCAGGGCGGTGGCGGTGCGCATCACGTGCTGGACCTGTTCGGTCGTGCGGGGCAGTACGACGACGGCCGGGGAGCCGGCCGGGCAGAAGCTCGCCATGTCGTTGGCGTAGGAGACCGTGACGTCGGGGTCGGTGAGGACCGCTTCGGCCGGGAGGCCACTGAGCAGCAGGTCCACGAGGTCGCCGGTCGCTGCGGCGTCCTCGGAGGTGGGCGCTTCGATACGGCTCATGATCACAGGTTCGCACCCGGGGCCATCGGTGTGAACCCCGTCGGCGGCACCCTTCGCCTGCCCGGGCGGGATCGTCGTACTGACGCACAGTGAGCGCCATGGAGAACCAGCAGGAAGGTCCGGTGCGGCGGGAGAGAAGCCTGCGACGCCGCCGGGTGCTGATCGCCTCCGTCGCCGGGTGTGCCGTGCTGGGCGGGGTGCTGGTGCTGCTGCCGCGGGAGCGGTCCGCCGGGCCCGCGACGCCGTCACCGGGGGCCCTGGCCATGGAGGCGGTCGGCAGCGGGGTGCCGGCCGCGCTGCCCGGCCTGACGGAGCTGATCGAGGAGCGGCGGGAGGCGGTGCGGACGCACCCGCGGGACGCGGCGTCCTGGGCGGTGCTCGGGGCCGCCTATGTGGAGCGGGGGCGGCGCCTGTCGGACCCGGCGCACTACCCGCGGGCGGAGAAGGCGCTGCGGACGTCGCTGTCGGTGCGGCCGGAGCGCAACACGCCTGCCCTGGCGGGGCTTGCCGCGCTGGCGAACGCCCGCCGGGACTTCCCCGCGGCGCGCCGGTGGGGTGAGGCGGCGCTGAAGCTGGAGCCGCGGCGGTGGACGACGTATCCGCTGCTCATCGACGCCTACACCGGGCTCGGCGAGTACAAGGCGGCCAAGCGGACGCTGGACCGGCTGACCGGGCTGCGCTCCGGGCCCGCCGTGCTGGCGCGGGCCGCGGCCGTGTACCGGGACCGGGGCTGGCGGGAGGACGCGGCGGCCTCGCTGGCGGACGCGGCGGCGGGTGCGCGGGATCCCGCGGAGCGGGCCGCCTATCTGGAGCGGGCCGGGCAGCTGGCCTTCGAACGCGGGGACCTCGACGTCGCGCTGCGGCACTTCCGGGAGGCGGTCCGCCTCGACCCCGACCAGTGGGCCGCGCGGGCCGGGCAGGGCCGGACGCTGGCGGGCCTCGGCCGCACGGCGGAGGCGCTGAACGCCTACCGCGCGGCCCTCGACGGGCAGCCGTGCCCGCAGTACGCGCTGGAGCTGGGCGAGTTGTACGAGTCGCTGGGCCAGCGGGAAGCGGCCCGGGTGCGGTACGGCCTGCTGCGGGAGCGGGTGCGGCGCGCTGCCGCGGCCGGGGCCGACGAGGAGCTGGTGCTGGGCCGTTTCGAGGCCGACCACGGCGATCCGAAGGCGGCGGTGCGGCGGTTGCGCGCGCAGTGGGAACGCCAGCCGGGCACGGGGGTCGCCGACGCGCTGGGCTGGGCCCTGTACCGGGCCGGGGAGCCGGAGGAGGCCCTGCGCTTCGCGCTGAGGGCGACGTCCCCCGAGCCCGGGGGCGGGGCGCTCGACGCGGCGTCCATGTACCACCGGGGCATGATCGAGCGATCCCTGAAGCACTACGGCGCGGCCCGCCGCCACCTGACGGCGGCCCTGCGCATCAACCCCCACTTCTCCCCCCTGCACACACCCGCGGCCCGGGCGGCACTCGAGGCACTGGGAGAGCCACCGGACGAAGGCGTGCCCGAAATGGCCGGCGGGCCGGGGTAGCCGGCTACGGCCGGGCATACGCCGGGGCACCGCCACCCGGGCGACGGCAGCGCGGGCCGCGGCGGCGCGAGCGGCGGCAGTGCGGGCGGCGGCGGTGCGGCGGCGGCGCTCCGGCCCGGCTCCCCGTCCCGGCGGTGCGACACCGGCCGTGCGACGCCGGCCGTGCGACGCCGGCCGTGCGACGCCGGCCGCTGCGCGGGCCGGGCCCACCCGGCCGACAGGGCCCGGCGGGCCAGCGGGCGCGGGCCGACGGGGCGCCGCCGGGCCGGACTCCCGGGCCGCCGGGACCGCCCGGAGCCCCCTCCGACCCGCCCCGCCGAGAGACGGCGGTGGGCTGCCGGCCGGCGTCGCCGCGCCTGCTGCCGGGGCCCAGGCCCGAACCCCGAGGCGCCGCCGCCGGGCCCGGCGCCCGGGTCAGGGACGGGTAGGAAAGACCCCCGCCGACCGCCCGGCAGGGCACGGGCTCGCCCGCGCACGGGACGAGTACAGCAATCCGGCAACCCATGCCGCACACCACGACAACCGCCGCCCAGCGGGGGACGCACTCGCCGCCACGGGCCGCCGCGTGGCCTGAGGCCACAGGCCTCTCGGGCAAACGCGATGGCTGCCGCCGGGCGCGGGCACCCCGCCGGGCGGGAGCGGCGGGGCCGGGGTGTCTTCGTTGTCGCGCCGCAGGCGGTGGGTGTGCAGTGGTCGCGGGGGCGGGCGGGTGCCCCGTGACACCCGCCCGGCTCGCGACCGCCGGCGGCTACAGGTTGCCGCGGCGGGCCTGCTCGCGTTCGATCGCCTCGAACAGGGCCTTGAAGTTGCCCTTGCCGAACCCCATCGAGCCGTGGCGCTCGATGATCTCGAAGAAGACCGTCGGACGGTCCTGGACCGGCTTGGTGAAGATCTGCAGCAGGTAGCCGTCCTCGTCGCGGTCGGCGAGGATCTTCAGTTCGCGCAGGGTGTCGATCGGGACGCGGGTCTCACCGACCCACTCCCCCAGGGTGTCGTAGTAGGAGTCGGGGGTGTTGAGGAACTCGACGCCGGCCGCGCGCATCGTGCGCACCGTCTGCACGATGTCGTTGGTGTTGAGCGCGATGTGCTGCACGCCCGCGCCGCCGTAGAACTCCAGGTACTCGTCGATCTGGGACTTCTTCTTGGCGATGGCCGGCTCGTTGATCGGGAACTTGACCTTGAGCGTGCCGTCGGCGACGACCTTGGACATCAGCGCGCTGTACTCGGTGGCGATGTCGTCGCCCACGAACTCCTTCATGTTCGTGAAGCCCATGACCTTGTTGTAGAAGCCGACCCACTCGTTCATCTTGCCGAGCTCGACGTTGCCGACGCAGTGGTCGATCGCCTGGAAGGTGCGCTGCGCGGGCGGCTCGACCATCGGCCGGGCCGCGACGAAGCCGGGCAGGTACGGGCCGTCGTAGCCGGAGCGCTCGACGAGGGTGTGGCGGGTCTCGCCGTACGTGGCGATGGCGGCCAGGACGACCGTGCCGTGCTCGTCCTTCCGCTCGTACGGCTCGGCGACCGAGCGGGCGCCGTGCTCCAGGGCGTAGGCGTAGGCGGCGCGCGCGTCCGGGACCTCGATGGCGAGGTCGACGACACCGTCGCCGTGCTCGGCCACGTGCTTCGCGAGGAAGTGGCCCCAGTCGGTGGTGGGCTTGATGACCGAGGTGAGGACGAAGCGGGCGGAGCCGTTCTCCAGGACGTACGCGGCGGTCTCGCGGCTGCCGTTCTCCGGTCCGGAGTAGGCGACCAGCTTCATGCCGAAGGCGGTGGAGTAGTAGTGCGCCGCCTGCTTGGCGTTGCCCACGGCGAAGACGACCGCGTCCATTCCCTTGACCGGGAAGGGGTCGGCCTGCCGGGCGGTGTCGGGAGTGTGGTGTGTGGTCTGCGTCATAGCCGCAGGGTCTCCCCGCCCCGCAAGGTGCGCAATAGTTTCTGTTTCAGCTGGGCAATCTGTTCAGCAATACGGCCGTACCGTCGGCCTTTCTGTACAGGATGACCATGCCGGGAGGCTGCTGTGGCGATCGATCGTCTGGACGGCCGGATCATCCTGCTGCTCGCCCGGGAGCCGCGGATCGGGGTGCTGGAGATGTCCCGGCGGCTCGGGGTGGCCCGGGGCACCGCGCAGGCGCGGCTGGACCGGCTTCAGTCGAACGGAGTCATCCGCGGATTCGGTCCCGAGGTGGATCCGGCCGCGCTCGGCTACCCCGTCACGGCGTTCGCCACGCTGCAGATCCGGCAGGGTCAAGGGCCGGACGTACGGGCCCACTTGGCGACCGTGCCGGAGGTGCTGGAGCTGCACACCACCACCGGCACCGGGGACATGATGTGCCGGCTCGTGGCCCGCTCCAACGCCGATCTCCAGCGTGTGATCGACCGGGTTGTCGGTTTTGATGGCATCGTCCGGGCCTCGACGGCGATCGTCATGGAGAACCCCGTTCCGCTGCGGATCATCCCGCTCGTGGAGCAGGCCGCGGAGGAGACCTGACGTGTAGGGGTGAGCGCGTGTGAACTTCTGGGAGTACCTGGTCAACCGGCACCAGCAACTGCTCACGGACGCCTACCAGCATGCGAGCGCCGTCTTCCAGTGCATGGTCGTGGCGACGGTGCTCGGCGTGCTGATCGCCGTCGCCAGCTACCGCAGCGAGTGGGCCGGGAACCTCGCGACCACCACCACCGCCACGATCCTGACCGTGCCGGCGCTCGCCCTGATCGGTCTGCTCATCCCCATCGTCGGCCTCGGCGTGCCGCCCACGGTGGTCGCGCTGACGCTGTACGGGCTGCTGCCGGTGGTGCGCAACGCGATCGTCGGGCTGCGCGGGGTCGACCCGAGCCTGGTGGACGCGGCCACGGGCATCGGGATGTCCCGCCCGGCCCGGCTGCTGCGGGTCGAACTGCCGCTGGCCTGGCCGCCGATCCTCACCGGGATCCGGGTCGCCACCCAGATGCTGATGGGCATCGCGGCCATCGCGGCCTACGCCTCGGGACCCGGTCTCGGCAACGTCATCTTCCGCGGCCTCGCCTCGCTGGGCAGCGCCAACGCGCTCAACCAGGTCCTCGCGGGCACGCTCGGCATCATCGTCCTGGCCCTGCTCTTCGACGCCGCGTACGTCCTGATCGGACGGCTGACCATTCCCAGGGGGATCCGTGCCTGAGACCGGCAACCACGGTGCCTCCATCGAGCTGGAGAACCTGACCAAGCGCTACCCCGGGAATCCGCAGCCGGCCGTGGAGAACGTGAGCATGGAGATCAAGGCGGGCGAGGTCGTCGTCCTCGTCGGCCCCTCCGGCTGCGGCAAGTCGACCACGCTCAAGATGATCAACCGCCTGATCGAGCCGACCAGCGGCCGCATCCGTATCGGCGGCGAGGACGTCACCGACATGGACCCGGTCAAGCTGCGCCGCAAGGTGGGGTACGCCATCCAGTCCGCCGGGCTCTTCCCGCACATGACGGTCGCGCAGAACATCGGGATCGTCCCGAAGATGGTCGGCTGGCCGAAGGCACGGATCAAAGAGCGGACCGAGGAGCTGCTCGACCTCGTGGGCCTGGACCCCGGGGAGTTCCGCGGCCGCTACCCGCGTCAGCTGTCCGGCGGGCAGCAGCAGCGCGTGGGGGTGGCCCGGGCCCTGGCCGCCGATCCCCCGGTGCTGCTGATGGACGAGCCGTTCGGGGCGGTGGACCCCATCACCCGGGACCACCTCCAGGACGAGCTGATCCGGTTGCAGTACGAGCTGCACAAGACGATCGTGTTCGTCACCCACGACTTCGACGAGGCGATCAAGATCGGCGACCGGATCGCCGTGCTGCGCGAGCGGTCGCAGATCGTACAGTTCGACACCCCCGAGGCGATCCTCACCAACCCGGCGGACGACTTCGTCTCCGGGTTCGTCGGGGCCGGCGCCGCACTGAAGCGGCTGAACCTGACCCGCGTACGGGACGTGGAGATCACCGACTATCCGACGGTCACGGTCGACGACCCGCTGCAGCAGATCTTCAACCTGCTGCGGACCAGCGGCCGCGACGAGATCCTGCTGCTCGACCGGCGCCACCGCCCCTACAAGTGGCTGCGGCGCGGCGAACTGATGCGGGCCCGGGGCTCACTGGCCCGCGCCGGAACCCTGGTGCAGGCCACGGTCGGCCTGGACGCCACCCTGCGGGACGCGCTGGAGGCGGTGCTCACCGACAACGCGGGGCGGGTGGTGGTGACCGGGCGGCGCGGCGAGTACACGGGCGTCGTCGACATGGAGACGCTCATCAACTCCGTGCACGAGTTGCTGGAGGCCGACCGGCTCGACGCGATGGAGCACCAGCACGAGCTGGAGTCGCTGCGGGCCTCGCAGACGCACGCGGAGCAGGAGGGGGCCTCAGGCCCGGCGGGCGGGAACGGCCCGGGAGGAGAACGGTGACGGCCACGGAGGTCGAGGAGACGTCCGAGCCTCCGGAGGAGGCCGAGGCGCCCCCACCCGTGCACCGGCCGTCCCGCCTCACCTGGCAGAAGCTGACGTTCCTGCCGGTCGCCCTGATCGCCGTGCTGCTCGCCACCTGGCTCTGGTTCCAGCAGGCGGACCTGGACGCGCTCACCCGCAACGCCCTGTCGGGCGGCCAGGTCACCAAGGCGCTCTGGCAGCACATCCAGTTGACCGCGATCTCCACGTTCTTCGTGCTGATCATCGCCATCCCGCTGGGCATCCTGCTGACCCGCGGGGTGATGAGCCGGGCCACGCCGGTGGCGATGGCGTTCGCCAACATGGGTCAGGCGACCCCGGCGATCGGCCTGCTCGCCCTCCTGGTGATCTGGCTGGGCATCGGCCGCAGGGCCGCCCTGATCGGCATCATCATCTACGCCATCCTGCCGGTGCTCTCCAACACGATCACGGGTCTGAAGGCGAACGACCCGACCCTGCTGGAGGCGGCCCGCGGCATCGGCATGTCCCCGACGGGCGTGCTGACCCGCGTCGAACTCCCCCTCGCGGTCCCGCTGATCCTGGCGGGCGTGCGCACCGCCCTGGTCCTGAACGTCGGTACGGCGACCCTGGCGGTCTTCGGCGGGGGCGGCGGGCTCGGCGTGCTGATCACGACCGGTATCACCAACCAGCGGATGCCGGTGCTGGTGCTGGGGTCGGTCCTCACGGTGGTGCTGGCGCTGCTGGTGGACTGGCTGGCCTCGCTCGCCGAACTGCTGCTGCGGCCACGGGGGTTGCAGTCATGAGGCGGCGTGGGTGCCTGGCGGCGGCGGGCCTGCTGGTGGCGGCGGCCGGCTGCGGGCTGACCAGCGGCTCTCCCCTGACCGACGACGTGAAGCCGGGGTCGATCGGTCAGGGTGAGCCGCTGAAGGGCGCGCATCTGACGGTGACGTCGAAGTCGTTCACCGAGCAGCTGATCCTCGGCTCGATCATGGGCATCGCGTTCGAGGCGGCCGGCGCGGACGTGATCGACCGGACCGGCATCCAGGGGTCCATCGGCAGCCGCGAGGCGGTCCGCAAGGGCGACGCGGACGCCGGGTACGAGTACACGGGCACGGCCTGGATCACGTATCTCGGGCACAGCAAGCCGATCACCGATCCGCAGGAGCAGTGGGAGGCGGTGAAGAAGGAGGACGCGGGCAACGGGCTGGTCTGGCTGCCGCCGTCGAAGCTCGACAACACGTACGCGCTGGCGATGAACCAGGAGAACGCGAAGAAGTACGGCACGAAGACCATGTCGGACGTGGCGAAGCTCGCGAAGTCCGACCCGGGGGCGGTGAAGCTGTGCGTGGAGGTCGAGTTCGCGAACCGCGCGGACGGGCTGCCGGGCATGCAGAAGGCCTACGGCATGAACGTGCCGGCGCGGAACATCACGCAGATGGACACCGGGATCATCTACACGCAGACCGCCAAGGGCAACTGCACGTACGGGGAGGTGTTCACCACCGACGGGCGGATCAAGTCCATGAACCTGGTGGTGATGGAGGACGACAAGAAGTTCTTCCCCAACTACAACGCCGCACCGATGATCAACGCGAAGTCCCTGAAGGAGTGGCCGGCGATCGCGGAGGTCCTGAACCCGGTGACGGCGAAGCTGAACAACTCCGTCGCGCAGACGCTGAACGCGAAGGTGGATGTGGACGGGGAGGACCCCCACCAGGTGGCGCTGGACTGGATGGTGCAGGAGGGGTTCGTCAAGGAGTGAGTTACAAAGAAGGCGTTGCAAAGGATGCTTTGCAACGCTACCTTTGCATGGTGAGCGAGCCCGAGAACACTCCAGTACGGCAACTCGACGCCCGATCCCTGCGGGGACTGGCGCACCCCCTGCGCATCCAGCTGCTGGACGCCCTGCGTTTCGGCGGCCCGGCAACCGCCTCACAACTGGCCCAGAAACTGGGCGAGTCCAGCGGCGCCACCAGCTACCACCTGCGTCAACTGGCGGAGTACGGCTTCGTCGAGGACGCTCCCGAGCACGGCAAGGGCCGCGAACGCTGGTGGAAGGCGATCCACCACGGCATCCGTTTCGACGACTCCCTGCTGACCGACTCGGACCCGGTGGTGCGCGGAGCGGCGGACCTGTATCTGCACGAGGTCGCCACCGCGCAGACCCGGGCCCTGTCGACCTGGCTGGGCAACCGCGCGTCATGGCCCGAGGAATGGACCCGCTCCTGGGACATGAGCAGCTCGACGCTGAGCCTCACGCCCGAACTGACGCAGGAACTCGTCGAGAAGATGCACGCGCTGGTCGACACCTACCGCGACCGCGCTGCCGCCGATGACTCCGGTGTCGAGCAGGTCCGCATCCAGACCCACGCCTTTCCGATCCGAACCGACTGAGAGGTTCGCCATGCACCCGGACATCCACCTCGCCCTGCACCACGCCCGCGCCACCGAACTCCGCGCCGAGACCGAACCCCGTCCCGCACCCGGGCCCAACCTCCGTACGCGGCTGGGCTGGACCCTCATAGAAGTCGGGCTGAAGCTCGCCATCCGGCCGAGGCATCCGGTCCCCGCCCATTAGGTGGTGTCCGGCCTAGCAGCTGGGGACGGAGCCCTTCCCCGTCTCCAGGGCCACCAGTGAAGCGACCGTGCTCTTCAGCGTGGTCACCGGGATCAGCCGCAGGCCCTTCGGCAGCTCGGCGCGCGCGTCGCCGCACTCCGCCTTGGGCACCAGGAACACCGTCGCCCCGTCCCGCTTGGCGGCCTGGGTCTTGAGGGCGACGCCTCCCACCGCACCGACCCGGCCGGCCGCGTCGATCGTGCCCGTACCGGCGATGACCCGGCCGCCGGTGAGGTCCCCGCCGGTGCCGTCGCCCTCGAGCTTGTCGATGATCCCCAGGGAGAAGAGCAGCCCCGCGCTGGGCCCGCCCACGTCCGCGAGCTTCAGACTGACCTTGATGCCCTTGTCGTCGAGGTCGAGGTACCCCAGCGCGGCCTGCGTCGCCGCGTCCTGGGACTCCTTCATCTGCTCCTCGTTGTGCCGCTCGATCTCCTTGACGTTGTCCCCGCTGGGGTAGACGGAGTCCAGCGGCATGACTGCCTGGTCGGTGCGGAACCAGCTGTCGACGACGTCGGGGAGCGAGACCCGGGTGTCCGGGGAGGTCGCCTCGATGGTGGTCATCCGCAGCTCCCCCCGGGTGTCCCGGACCGGCGCACCCGAGATGGTGATTACCGGCGTGCCCTTGTTCTCGCCGAGCACGTTCGCCGTCAGCCCGGGCTGCGCCACCGAGAACGGCAACGGCGCCAGCACCGCCGTCGCGAGCAGGGCCACGACGGGCAGGGCGCAGACGGCGATGGCCTGGGGGCGCGTGAGGCGAGAGAACACGGGATCAATCTAACGCGGGCGGAGGACACGGCCGGGACCAGGGCGTCCGGGGCCCCGCGGGGAGCCCGTCGGCCCTCAGCGCAGCGCCTCCGCGACCTCGCGGGCCGCGTCGACGACCCGTGGGCCCACCCGTTCCGGTACCGCCTCGGCCAGCATCACCACACCGACGCTGCCCTCGACGCCCGTCACGCCCAGCAGCGGCGCCGCCGCTCCCCAGGCGCCCGCCTCCAGCTCGCCGTGCGTCAGCATGTAGCCCGGGTCGGTCGTCGGGTGCTGCCGGGCCGCGAGGATCGCCTTGCCGGCGGCGCCCCGGTCCAGGGGATGCCGGAACCCGGCGCGGTAGGCGACGTGATAGTCCGTCCAGGTCGGCTCCACGACGGCCACGGCCAGCGCGTCCGCCCCGTCGACCAGGGTCAGGTGCGCCGTCGCGCCGATGTCCTCGGCCAGTGACCGCAGCGCCGGCATCGCGGCCTCCCGTACGAGCGGGTGGACCTGCCGTCCCAGCCTCAGCACCCCGAGCCCGACGCGGGCACGTCCGCCGAGGTCACGGCGTATGAGGGCATGCTGCTCCAGCGTGGCGAGCAACCGGTACACGACGGTTCGGTTCACGCCCAGCCGGACGGACAGTTCGGTCACGGTCAGCCCGTGGTCCGTGTCGGCGAGCAGCTTGAGGACACGCAGTCCCCGGTCGAGCGTCTGAGAGGTCTCCGCGGTCACGACGCCCACTCCTTAGTGGTGAGGTCGGCGGCCCCTCGGTCGGCGGATGCGTCACCGAGTCCCGTCGGCAACGCGCTTCAGAGGCCGCCGATCGGTCGGCGGCCCGGCCAGTCCGGGCCGCGTCGCTTCACGGCTGCGCTCCGCGGCGGCGCTGCCACGGGGCGTGTGCGTAGCGGGACAGTAGCGAAGCAGGTTCGCTGAGCGGAAGGCTCCGTCCAGAATCCGGGCAGGGAGCGGGGTGTACTGCTCGAATTTGCGACGGTATGGCGCCCCGGCAGGGGCGCGAGGCCGTGCCGAATACACGGCTCCGCCGCGTGGGCGCGACCGGCCACGCACAAGCCGCAGCCGATGGACGACAGGAGCTCACTTCATCCGGGTCGCCCACTCCTGCACCTTGGTGATCCGCTGCCGCAGCTGCCCCGCCGTCGCCTCCGCCGCCGGAGGCCCCCCGCACACCCGCCGCAGCTCCGTGTGGATCACCCCGTGCGGCTTGCCGCTCTGGTGGACGTACGCGCCGACCATGGTGTTGAGCTGCCGCCGCAGTTCCATCATCTCCTTGTGGGAGACCACCGGCCGCCGCTCGGCGGGCATTTCGAGCAGGTCGGCTTCCTCGTCCGGCTTCTTGCGGCTGTGCGCGATCTGCCGGGCCTGCCGCTTCTGCAGCAGCAGCTGCACCTGGTCGGGTTCGAGCAGCCCCGGGATACCGAGGTAGTCCTGCTCCTCCTCGCTGCCCGGGTGGGCCTGCATGCCGAACTCGGCGCCGTTGTACATGACCCGATCGAAGACTGCGTCGGACTCCAGCGCCTCGAAGGAGAACTGCTCCTGCTCGCCGGTGTCCTCGTCCTGCTCCCGGTTCGCCTCGTCCATCTCCTTCTCGGACTCGGCGTACGGGTCCTCCTCGCCCTGCTTCTTGGGCTTGTCGAGGACGTGGTCGCGCTCGCGCTCCATCTCGTTGGCGAAGGTGAGCAGGTCGGGCACGGTCGGCAGGAACACCGAGGCCGTCTCGCCGCGCCGCCGCGACCGTACGAAACGCCCGACGGCCTGGGCGAAGAAGAGGGGCGTCGAGATGGTGGTGGCGTAGACGCCCACCGCGAGCCGCGGCACGTCGACACCTTCGGACACCATCCGCACCGCGACCATCCACCGGTCGGTGCTCGCACTGAAGTCGTCGATGTTCTTCGAGGCGCCGGTGTCGTCGGAGAGCACGAGCGTGGCCTTGCTGCCGGTGATCTCACGGATCAGCTTGGCGTACGCGCGCGCGGAGTCCTGGTCCGCGGCGATGACGAGGGCGCCCGCGTCCGGGATGGCCTTCCGCACCTCGGTCAGCCGCTGGTCGGCGGCGCGCAGCACGGCGGGCATCCACTCGCCGCGCGGGTCGAGGGCGGTCCGCCAGGCCTGGCTGATGGCGTCCTTGGTCATGGGCTCGCCGAGCCGGGCGGCGATCTCGTCACCGGCCTTGGTGCGCCAGCGCATGTTGCCGCTGTAGGAGAGGAAGATGACGGGCCGCACGACGTTGTCGGCGAGGGCGTTGCCGTAGCCGTAGGTGTAGTCGGCCGCGGACCGCCGGATCCCGTCGTTCCCCTCCTCGTACGTCACGAAGGGGATGGGGTTGGTGTCGGACCGGAAGGGCGTACCGGTCAGGGCCAGCCGCCGGGTCGCGGGCTCGAAGGCCTCCAGGCAGGCCTCGCCCCAGGACTTGCTGTCACCGGCGTGGTGGATCTCGTCGAGGATGACGAGCGTCTTGCGCTGCTCCACGCGGTTGCGGTGCAGCATGGGCCGGACACCGACACCGGCGTACGTCACGGCGACGCCGTGGTACTCCCGGCCGAGCGGCCCGGCGCTGTACTCCGGGTCGAGCTTGATCCCTATCCGCGCCGCGGCCTCGGCCCACTGCTTCTTCAAGTGCTCGGTCGGGGCGACGACGGTCACCTGCTGCACGACGTGGTGGTGCAGCATCCAGGAGGCCAGCGTCAGCGCGAAGGTCGTCTTGCCGGCGCCGGGGGTGGCGACCGCGAGGAAGTCCCGCGGCTGCTCCTGGATGTACTTCTCCATCGCGCCCTGCTGCCAGGCTCGCAGCTTGCTTGCGGTACCCCAGGGGGCGCGGCCGGGGAACGCCGGGGACAGGTGGTGCGAGGCGGAACTGGTGCCGGCGGTGGTAGTCACGGTCTCCGTTGGGGGTCGGGCGGCTCGTGCGAGGGAGCCTGACGGCTCGGCTACGTATGACAACCGGGCCACCCTACCGGCGCCCCGAGCCGCCCCACGCGCGGACCGGGCCGGGTCACCGGTGGGTGGGACCGACGTCACAGCCCTCCGGGGCGCCACGGCGACTCGCTCCGCCGGTGTACGGCCGGTGTTCCCGCAGCCCGCCGGTCTACGGCCGGTGTTCCCTCAGCCGGGTCGACACCCAGGCGCCGACGAGGGCCACCGCCGCCATCGGCAGGAACACGGCGGTGAAGGCGGCCGGGTGGGAGCCGGAGGTGTGGGTGGCCGTGTGGGACACCGCGCCGCCGCCCAGCGCGGCGAAGGCGGCGCCGCCGGCGGACAGCAGGACGACGTTGGAGAGGCCGTCGGAGATCTGCAGGGCGGCGGAGTTGCTGCCGGCCTCCTCGGGGGCGGAGAGCTTGAGCAGGAGCACGCTGGTGGAAGAGATCACGAGCCCCATCCCGAAGCAGCCGAAGGCCCAGGCGACGGCCAGGGTCCAGACGGGCACGGACTCGATCAGCACACTCGGCGCGGCGGCGACGGCCGCCGCGACCAGCAGCATCCCGAGCGTGGTCAGCCGCTCCCGGTACGGCTCCATCCGCGACCGCGACTGCACCCACGAGCCCAGCGCCCACGTGCCCCCGCCCGCGGCGAGCGAGAACCCGGCCAGCGTCGGGCTGAGCCCGCGCTGCGTGACGAGCATCAGCGGCACGAACGACTCCGCGGCGATGAAGGACCCCGCGGCGACGCCGCGCAGCAGCACGACCGACGGCAGTCCGCGCGCGGCCCGGTACGTGCCGCGTGGGAGCAGCCCGAGCACGGCGGGCACGAGCAGGGCCACGCCGACGACGCCGGGCAGCAGCGAGAGCGGACGCAGGTCCTGGGCAGCGTACTGAAGCAGCCCGGCACCGAGGGAGATACCCAGGGCTAGCCGGATACGCCGACGGTCGAAGGCGGCGTTCGGTTCGGCGGGCGGGGCGGGCGGGGCGGACGGGTCGGCCGGCGGGGCGGGCCGGTCTGTCGGCGGGGCGGGGTCCGACGTAACGGGCCGGTCGGCCGTCCCGGCAGGGTCCGGCGTGACGGGCCGGTCGGTCCTCCCGGCAGGGTCCGGCGTGACGGGCCGGTCGGCCGTCCCGGCGGGGTCCGGCGTAACGGGCCGGTCAGCCGTCCCGGCGAGGTCCGGCGTAACGGGCCGGTCAGCCGTCCCGGCAGGGTCCGGCGTAACGGGCCGGTCGGTCGTCCCGGCAGGGTCCGACGTGACACACCGGTCGGTCGTCCCGGCGGGGCCCGGCGTGACGGGCCGGTCGGCGAGGGCGGTCCGTTCCGCGGGGACGGGGAGGTCGGCACTCGGCGCCGTGGCGGGCCCGGCGGCGGTGTGCTGCGCCGGCCCGGACGCCCGGCGCCGTATCTGCGGCAGCGCGAGCGCGAGCGGGAAGACGACGAGCACGGGTATCCCCACGAACACCCATCGCCACCCCAACTGCTCGGTCACCGTGCCGGCGGCGAGCGGACCGACGATCGACGGAAGCACCCAGCTCGCGGCGAACGCGGCCATGATGGCGGGCCGCAACCGCTCCGGATAGGCCCGCCCGACCACGACGTACAGCGCGACGATCACCAGCCCGCCGCCGAACCCCTGCACGGCCCGGCCCAGGATGAACACCCACATCGTGCCGGCGGTCCCCGACAACAGCAGCCCCGCCCCGAAGGAGGCGATGCCCGTCGTCAACGGGCCGAGGGGGCCGCGCCGGTCCGACCACTGACCGGAGAGCACCATCCCGAACAGACTGGTCGTGAAGTACCCGGAGAACGCGAACGCGTAGAGGGACACCCCGTCGAGTTCCCGTGCGGCGACGGGCATCGCCGTCCCCACGGCGGTGGCCTCGAAGGCGATGAGCAGCACGACGGAGACGATCCCGACGCTCAACGCCCGGTACGCCGCCCCCAACACGCCCGCTTGCCGCTCTTCGGCAACGGAGGGCAGGTCAGCGGCCTCCACGACATCGGCATCACGCGGCTGCTTCGGGATGGTCATGCCCGCCAGCGTAAGGTCCAAGCCCCACTTTGACCCCTGTCCGAAGACGGTCCCCCTCTAGGACCTTGGTCGTACACCCCTCTCCCCGGCCACCCCCTTCATGAACGGCGTATGGCAGTCACGTTGCAGCCCCCGCGATCCCCTTGAGCCCCACCCCACCCCGCCATACGGTCACTACACCGAGTCCGACCACGGCCGCACGCCGCCCGGTTCGCACTCGCCCGGCCGTGTGCCCGAGTGGTTCAGGGGCTCGCCTGCAAAGCGAGTTACGCGGGTTCAAATCCCGCCACGGCCTCCAGCGTCAGCCCGCCGAGCAGAGCCCCCCGCTCGGGCAGAACATGACCCACGTGTAGTTGTAACCGGTCCGCACCGTCACGGGATTCGGTGCTGGTCCGTCATTGATGTAGGACCCCGTGTCGGGTGTGGCGGTGAAGGTGACCGTGGTTCCTACCTGGAAACTCGCGGTGCACGTGCCGGTCGGGTTCGGCTGCGGGTCGTTGGAGGCGTAGGGGTCCCACGCCTCCTGGTGGCAGTTGATCCCGGCCGGCTGGCTGGTGATGGTGCCGCCGCCCCAGCCGTCGCTGACGTACGCGGACAGTTGAGCGGTGGTCTGGGCCTGGGCCGGGGCCACGGAGGCGATCGCGGCGGCAGTGGCGAGCGCGGTGAGAACTCCTGTCACGCGCCAGGCGCCGGTTCTGTTCTTCCTCATGGGAGGCTCCTCGGATCGAACATCTCGACCCCTCTGACCAGCCTATTGGTCCTCTCGGGGATCTGCTACGGGAGCGCGGCCCAGGGCGCCGCCACCTCACGTCGGCCGGAGGCTCGCGGCGTGTTCGCAAACTCGTGCACAACCCCAAGTGCCTCTCAGACGTCCAGAACATGACCGGTAGCCCATGCTCCGGTCGTCGTCCCTTCCGGGGACGACGAGGAAACCCCCACGAGGAGAACCACCGTGCGCCTCCGCCCCTCGGCAGCCGTCCTGGCCGCTGCCGTGATCGCCGTTGCCGGTCCCGCTGTCGCCGCGCCCGTGGCGCAGGCCGAGGAGGGTGAGCCCGAGTTGGTCGTGTCGGCGCTGCCGTCCGCCGCTCCCAAGCCGGGCGAGGTGTACGACAAGTCCGTCACCCTCACCAACAAGGGCACGGCCGCCGTGGACGGGGTCACCTTCCGGGTGCGTCTGACGCGGGGTCTCGACTTCCCCGAGCAGGTGAAGGGCTGCACCTACTCGACCGTCAAGGACCAGGTCAGGCAGGCGGTCTGTGAGCTCGACACGGTCGTCGAGCCCGGTGCCTCGGTCACGACGCCCGTGCGGTTCAAGGCGCTGGACAAGGCCCTGATGGAGGCCGTCGAGTACGGCACGAGCGCGACCGGGGGCGCCCCGGGCGAGGGGTTCGACGACAGTTACCGGCGGCTCACCCTGACCGCGGACAACACCGCCGATCTCGTCGCCGTCGGCGAGGAGATGGAGGCGCTGGCCGGCGGGGAGCAGTCGGTCACGGCGACCCTGCGCAACGACGGCCCCGGCTGGGTGCAGAACCAGGAGAGCGACGACCTCCCGGGCCTGCTGGTGCAGATACCGCCGGGCACCGTGGCCATCGGCGTGCCGAAGGACTGCGCGCCGTTCGGGATCGACGGGCCGAGCGGGCCGCAGGGGACCACGGGCAAGCCCAAGTACGTCTGCTGGCCGCAGGACGGGACCATCGACGCCGGCCAGTCGCTGGCGTACACCTTCATGCTGAAGATCGAAAAGTCCACGCAGGACACCGAGGGTGAGATCAAGGCGTCGTCCGTCTACGGCACCGCCCCCGCGTACGACACGAACCGTGCCAACAACACGGCCATGATCGGCATCGATGTGCCGAGCGACTACGAGCCCGGGCCGAGCCCCTCGGACGGCGCCGACGGCGGCTCCGGCAACGGCGGGAACGGCAACGCCCCCGAGGGCCAGGCCGCGGGCGGCACGGGCGCCACGGCCTCCCCGTCGGCCTCGGCCTCGACCGGCACGACGACCGGCGGCTCCACCGGCACCACGACCGGCAGCACCACCGGCGGCAACCTCGCCAGCACCGGCTCCGACGGCACCCCGCTCCTCGCCGGTGCCGCGGCCGCCGCCGCGGTGCTCGGTGGCGGTCTGGTCTTCGCCGTCCGCCGCCGCGGCGCCGCCAAGTCCGCCTGACGGCAGGCCCGTCAGAGCACCCCGCCGGCCTCGTCCTGGAACGCGTCCGTCCAGTAGTGGCGGACCGTTCTGCCGGCACTCACGCCCGTCGGGTCCACCGTCGACAGGACCTGAAGCATCGTCATGGCCAGCTGGTCGTAGGTCTCGGTCGTCAGCTCGTGGGACGACTGGGCGTCGATCGCTCGCTCTCGGTGCAGGAGCCAGAGGGTGAAGGCGAGGGTCGACACGTCCGTGTTGAGCGGGTACAGCGTCGCCTCGGGTTCGCTCCAGTTCAGGACCGCGCCCGTCGCGCCGTCGATGACCAGGCTGTTGTCCTCGACCAGGTGGCCGAGGCGGATCAGCCGATGGGCCCCGGCGGGGAGTTCCGCGGGGGCGTCACCGTCGGCGTGGTACTCGGCGAGCGTCGCCAGGGGGACGTCCGTGTCCAGGGAGAAGACGTGGGCGTCCTCCGGCAGGCCCACCTCGCGCAGGAAGCGGCGGGTCGGTTCGTGCGTGAGGGTCGCGGGGAAGTCGACGTCCTCGAAGCGGACCGTCCTGCCGGGGCCGAACTCCTGGTCCAGCAGGCGGTGCGGGAGGTCCAGGGAGAGGCCGGACGCGCCGCCCCGGCCCGCCACCAGGGACAGCGGGCGGATCAGCGCCGCCATCTTCCAGAACGGGGCCGGTTCGCCGTCCGCGCCGTCGCGGAACACCGCCAGCAAGTGCTGGGACGCCTGCGCCACCGCCTTGGGGCCGTAGCGGCCCGCGTAGGAGGCGAACTGGCCGCGCAGGCCCGCCAGTTCGTCCGTGGCCTCCGCGAAGCGGACCAGCGTCCGCAGGGACGGGGCCAGGGGGCGGCGGTCCATCAGGTCGGGGCGGTCGCGCAGGACGTACGTCGTCGAGATCTCGCCCGTCGCGCCGTCGAGCAGGACCGACTCCGTCTCCAGGCCGCCGGGGCCCAGCAGTCCGCCTATCACCAGCTGCTCGCGCAGTTCCGCCGCGAGGCGGTCGTCCGGGTCGCCCGTCGAGTCGGCCACCGTGCGCAGGCCCTCGCGGCTCAGCTCGGCGAAGCTCAGCACGCCGCTGTCGCAGGGCAGTCCGGGGCCGGTCAGCCAGTGCCGCGTGGACGCGTGCGTCACCCACGGGTCCAGCTCGGACTCGGTCAGGGTGATCACCGCGGAACCGGTATCGGTCGTACTCATGGGCTCCCCCGCATGTGCTTGCTCACCGTCCCCTGGCGGAGCACGGCGGACCGCCCGGCGAAGCCCGGCAGCCGTTCCCCACTGCCCAGAACAGTACGCGCCACCACTGACAACGCCCCGGACCGGCGACGCGCGCCCGGCGACCACGCCGCGTCACCCCACAAGACGCTCGGAGCACCCCCGCGCGTTCCCTTTCCGCCCAACTGCCTCGGCCACCGCACGGAATGCCTCAGCTTCCGCCCAACTGCCTCGGCTTGCGCGCGGAATGCCTCAGCCCCGTTCCGTCACCACCGCGGCCTGGGGGCGGATCGGGAGGCGGTTCACGGGACGGCCCGTCGCGGCCCGGACGGCAGACGCGACGGCCGCCGGGGACGTCACCACCGGCACCGCGCTGACGGCCTTGGCCCCGAAGGGTGCGACCACGTCGCGTTCCTCGACCAGCCGGACGATGCGGATGTCGGGCGCGTCGAGGGCGGTCGGGAGGGCGTAGCCGGTCAGGTCGGGGTGGCGGACGATGCCGCGCGGCGTGCGGAGGTTCTCGGTGAGGGCGATGCCCACGCCCTGCGTCACACCCGCCTCGATCCGGGCGGCGAGCTGGGCCGGGTTGAGGACGCGGCCCACGTCCTGGGCGACGGCCAGTTCCACGACCCGTACGGAACCGATCTCGATGTCCACGTCCACCACCGCGCGGATCGCGCAGAAGGCCATGCCCACGAACGCGTCGCCCTGGCCGGTCTCGTTCAGCGGCTCGGTCGGGTGCGGGCGGCACTGGGCGGTGGCCCACAGTTCCTTGCCGTCCAGCGCCTCGGTGACGGTCGTGGAGAGGACCCCGTCGTACGACGTGATCTTCCCGTCGGTGATCTGGAGCAGCTCCGTCGACATGCCGAACTTGTGGGCGAGCGGCTGGAGGAGCTGGGTGCGGACCATCTTCGCAGCGCGTTCCACCGCGCCGCCCGAGACCCAGGTGTGGCGGCCGCGGCATCCCGCGCCCGCCGGGGGCTGGTCGGTGTCGACCGGCGCCACGTGCACCTCGTCGACGCCGAGCGTCTCCTGGACGATCTGCCGGGCCAGGGTGGTGAAGCCCTGGCCGGTCTCGACGGCCGCGCACAGCACCGTCGCGACGCCGTCGTGGACCTTCACGGTCGCCGTGGAGACCTCGTCCGCGCCCTCCGCGCCGAGCATGTGCACCATGCCCACGCCGTAGCCCACGCCCCGGCGCACGGCGCCCGGTTCGCCCGCGCCCTCGGGTCCGCCGGGCAGCAGCCACTCGTCCTCGGGCGTGTCCTTGGGCAGCGGCGGCAGCTCGACGTCCCGCACGGCCTGGAGAAGTTCGGCTACGGGGGCCGGGCAGGTCACGGTCTGGCCGGTCGGCAGCACGTCACCGGTCGCCAGCGCGTTGCGCAGCCGCACCTCCGCCGGATCGAGGCCGAGCTTCTTGGCGATCTTGTCCATCTGGGCCTCGTAGGCGGCGCAGACCTGCATGGCGCCTTCGCCGCGTACATGGCCGGACGGGGGGTTGTTGGTGCGTACGGCCCAGCCCTCGATGAAGGCGTTCGGGACGACGTAGGGGCCGCAGGCGAAGGCGACGGCGGCGGCCAGGGCCTCGGAGGAGGTGTCGGCGTAGGCGCCCGCGTCGAGCAGGATCTGCGCCTCGACCTTGACGAGTCTGCCCTCGCCGTCGGCGTGGTGGCGGTAGCGCAGCAGGGTCGGGTGCCGGTGGACGTGGCCGAGGAAGGACTCCTCGCGCGTGGCGGTGAGTTTCACCGGGCAGCCGGTGCGCAGCGCGAGCAGGCCGAGCGGGAGCTGGAAGCCCTGGTCCTCGCGGTCGGCGGTGGCGCCGGGCACGCCGGTCACGACGACCTTGACGCGCTCGGGTTCCAGGCCGAACGCGGCGGCGGCCGCGTCGCGGTCGGCGTGCGGGTCGGTGGAGGCGAGGTACAGCTCCACCCCGCCGTCCGGGCGCGGCACGGCGAGGCCGGCCTCGGCGCCGATGGGCGCGGGGTCCTGGCGTCCGATGCGGTACAGGCCCTCGACGACGATCTCGCCGGCCGCCTCCGGGTCGCCGTGGCGCAGCGGGATGTGCCGGATCAGGTTGCCGTCGGGGTGCAGCGGCTCCGCCTCGAAGGCCTGCTCCGGGTCGGTGACCGGGTCCAGCACCTCGTACTCGACGATGACGGCGGCGGCCGCCATGCGCGCGGTGTCCGGGTGGTCGGCGGCGACGGCGGCGATGGGCTCGCCGTGGTGGCGCACGACCTCGGAGGCGAAGACGGGGCGGTCGGCCGTGCCGCGGCCGTGCAACGGACGGCCGGGGATGTCCTCGTGGGTGACGACGGCGCGGACGCCGGGCATCTCGCGCGCGTGGGTGGTGTCGATGGACAGGATGCGCGCGTGCGGGTGCGGTGAGCGCAGGACGGCCGCCCACAGCAGGCCCTCGGCCCACAGGTCGGCGGCGTACGGGAAGGTGCCCTCCGTCTTGGCGCGGGCGTCGGCGGGCGGGAGCGAGGCGCCGATGCCGTGCGGAAGCGGTTCGGGGGCGGGCGCCGCGGCCGGGGCGGTGGCTGCTTCGTTGCTCACGCGGGGCCTCCGTCCCGGCCGTAGGGCTGGTCGTGCGCTTCTGGGGAGTGCGGTTGCGGGGTGTGCGGTTCCGGGGGCGCTCCGAAGGCCGATGCGTTCACGCCACCGGCGCCCGGGCCCGCCTGGTTCGGGATGCGGGGTTCGTCGGAGTCGCCGTCGGCGGGCGCGGAGTGGGCCTCGCGTTCGGCGACGACGTCCTTGACGGCGTCCACCACGCCCCGGTAGCCGGAGCAGCGGCACAGGTTGCCGCACAGTGCCTGGCGGGTCTCCAGCTCGCTGGGCGCCGGGTTGCCCTCCAGCAGGTCGTGCACGGTCATCGCCATGCCGGGGACGCAGAAGCCGCACTGGACGGCGCCGCAGCGCGCGAGCGCCCGCTGCACGTCCGACGGCTGCCCGTCCTCGGCCAGGCCCTCGACGGTACGGACCTCACTGCCCGCGGCGGTCACGGCGGGGACGAGACAGGACGCCACCAGTCGCCCGTCGACCTGGACGTTGCAGGCGCCGCACTCGCCCTGCGAGCAGCCGTCCTTGGCGCCCGCGAGTCCCAGCCGCTCGCGCAGCACGTACAGCAGGGACTCACCGATCCAGGCGTCGCCGACGGGGCGGTCGGTGCCGTTGACACGCAGCACGTAGGAGGCGAGGGGGTGTTCCTCCTGGGGTGCCGCGGGGGGTGCGTCGTGAGGGGCTGCCGCGGACGGGGTGGTCGCGGCGGTGGCCGGGCCCTGGTCCGGGGCCGGGTCCTCGGCCGGGGTCTCGCCGTCCGCGGTGTCCGGGCCGGTGTCGGTGTCCGCGTCCGGGAGGGGCCCGGCGGCGGGCTCGGAGGGGCCGTCGGCGGCCTCCGGAGCCCCTGGAGCGTCCTCGGACGACTCGGAGGGCGCACCGGCCTCACCGGGGCCGGGAGCGGCCTGTGAGGCGTCCTGGGCGTCCCGCGGAGGCGCGGCGGATTCGGGGTGCGCCTCGAGCACGGGCTCTCCGGGGAACCCGTCACGGGCATCGCCGTACGGCTGCCGCCCCGGCGCGTGACCGGCGGCGGACCCCTCGGGCCCGTGCTCGGCGAAGTCCGGCTGCTCGAGCCCCTGCTCGGCGAAGTCGGACGGCTCGGCGCGGTGGTCGGCGAAACGGGACGGGTCCCCCGCGGGACCCGCCACCCCGGCCTCCCCCGGCGCATACGCGGCGCCCGGCGGCTGCGGCGCGTGGCCGGCGCCCGGCGACTGCGGCACGTGGCCGTCGCCCGGCGACTGCGGCGCGTGGCCGGCGTTTCCGGAGGTCTCGGGCCCGTGGCCGAACTCCCCGGTCCGGTGCGGGGAGGTCTCCGGCCCGTGGCCGAACTGCCCGGCCCGGTGCGCGGGTCCGTGGCCGGTGTCCTCGTGCGCGCCCGGGGCGTGCGCGTCCTGCGGGTGGCGCCCGGGTCCGGCCTCCGGGCCCGCCTCCTGCGGCAGCGGCCCGGCGGCCTGCTGCCCCGGCGCGTATCCGGAGTCCGGGGCGTACCCCGTGGCGGAGGCGGCGTCGCCCTGCTCGGGACCGTGGTCCTGGGGGAAGCCCGGGCGGGCCTCCCCCTGCGCCGCCGCGTTCTGCGGGTCCTGCCCCCATGGCCGGCCCGTGGCCTGCGTCGCCCAGGGCGCGGGCGCGCCGCCGGGCAGCGTGGCCGGCGGGGTGCCGCCCCACTGCTCGACCAGTGAGGACGTGGTGAACTCGCCCGACTCGTCCGGAAGGTCGCCCCCGGCGACGGGGATGGACCACTGCCCGGTCACATCTTGGCCGGGCGCGCCTTCGGCGGCCGCCGCGGTCTCCTCGAAGGTCCACTGCCCGGTCGCCCCGGGGCTGTACGTGAACCGGTCGTCGCCGCCGGGCGGCCGTGCCGTCGCGTCGGGACCGTAAGGCGTGCCGGGTTCGTACGGCGCCTCGGTGCCGCCGTAGGACTGCTCGGGCACGTCGTGGCCCTGCTGGTGGTGCGTGCCGTGCTCGTGGCCGTGCTGCCGGTGCCCGGCGTTCGGGTCGTGCCACTGTGCCCCGTCGACGGGCGCGCCCGGCACCGGCCACGCGCCCGTGGCGGCCGGGTCGGTGCCGGCGGTCATCGCGGGGTTGACCGCTATCTGCGGCGGTACGTAGCCGTGTCCGGGCGCGGCCAGGGGGCTGTCGGCGGCCAGCAGAGCGTCGACGCCTCCCTCGGGCAGTTCGACGAAGGCGGTGGCGCCGTCGTCGTACTCGCCCTGGGGCAGCGGGTCCCAGCGGCTGCCGCCCCGGGGCGTGCCCTCTCCGTGCTGGTCGTCGCTCACGACAGTGCCCTCCCCAGTGCTCGTCGGGCCAGCGCGGCGACGGTACGCCGCAGGTGCAGTACGGCGGGCGGAAGCTGTGCGACCGAGCCGTCCTCGGCCGGCGCCGCGTCGGGGATACAGGCCGCGGCGACGTACTCGCCGAAGGCGCTCAGCGCCTCGGGGACGAGCGCGCGGTTGTTGTCCCAGTCGATGAGGCCGGCGACCCACTGCTCGGCGTCCAGGGGCCGCAGCGGCATCGGCGCTATGGCGCCCACCGCGCAGCGCACCCCCCGGCGCGCCGGGTCCAGGACCAGGGCCACGGACGCCACGGCGCGCCCCGGGCCGGTCCGGCCGGTCGCCTTGAGGAAGACCTGCGGGGCGTGCAGCAGCGGCACGCGCACGTAGCCGATGAGTTCGCCGGCGCGGAGCATGTCCATCCCGGCCAGCAGGTGCGACACGGGGATCTCCCGGCGGGCTCCGCCCGGGCCCGCGACGATCAGCGTCGCCTCCAGGGCGGCCAGCACCGGCAGCGCGTCTCCGGTGGGGGCGGCCGAGGCGATGTTGCCGCCCAGGGTGCCCGCGTTGCGGATGTGCGGCGGGCCCGCGGCGCGTGCGGCGGCGGCGAGCGCCGGGATCAGGGCCGCGAAGTCGGGGCGGCCCATGCGCGCGTGCGTGAGGCCCGCGCCGAGCAGCGCGTGACCGTCCAGGTACTGCCAGCCGCGGATCTCGCTGATCCGGCCGAGCCCCACCAGGGCGGCGGGCCTGAGCTGCCCGGAGTTGACGGCGGCCATCAGGTCGGTGCCGCCCGCGACGGGCACGGCGGCGGGCACGGCGGTGAGCGCCGCGACGGCCTCGTCCAGCGTCGTGGGCAGCGTGACGGCCTGCGCCGCCTGCGGTGCGTGCGTGGTCAAACCGGCTGCCCCTTCCCGCTGCCCCACCTGGTCCCACCTGTGCTGCCGTACGGTACGTGCTGACAGGGCGGACGTGGCAACTCTGGCACATCTTGGCGAGAGCCGAAGACACGGGTCCGCTAGGAGGCATTCGCCCACCTCACCGGCGAGATGGTCCGTTTTCGCACAGGTTCACCAGTGCATGCCGATTGGCACTTTCGGTGACCCTTGTGCGCTTTTTCCGTGGCCTGTTCGAGCTGTTCGGTCGTGACGGAGACCGCTACCGGCTGGGCGGCGGGCCGTCGACCGGGCGGCCCAGCACCCCGGGGCGCCGCTGCCAGGGCAGGGGGCCCGTGGGAGGCCGGTAGGCGACGCCCAGGGCGTCCAGCCGCCCGTAGTGCGCGGCCATACGGCGCTGGAAACCGGCGAAGTCCCGTTCCGCCGGGGCGGGCAGGGCGCTCCAGGCGACCTCCGCGAAGGCCGCGAGGCGGGGGAAGGCCTGGTAGTCCACGCGCGCGTGGTCCTCCATCACCTCGGTCCACAGGTTGGCCTGGGTGCCCAGCACGTGCCGCGCCTCCTCGGGCGTCAGCTCCGGTGGGACGGGCTCGAACCGGTAGACGTCCTCCAGGGTGCGCACCCACCCGATCGGTACCGGCTCCTCGGGGCCCGGGTCCTGACGGTGGTCCAGGTACACCTGCTGCTCGGGGCACATGACGACGTCGTGGCCGGCCCGGGCGGCGGCGATGCCTCCCGCGTAGCCGCGCCAGGAGGAGACGGCGGCGCCCTCGGCGAGCCCGCCCTCCAGGATCTCGTCCCAGCCGATCAGCCGGCGCCCCCGCGCGGAGAGCCACGCGTCGAAGTGCTTGATGAACCAGGACTGGAGCTCGTCCTCGTCCGCGAGCCCGAGTTCCCTGATCCGCTCCTGGGCCGTCTCCGACCGCCGCCACTGGTCCTTGGGGCATTCGTCGCCGCCCACGTGGACGAACTCCGAGGGGAACAGCTCGAGCACTTCCTCGAAGACGCCCTCGTAGAAGCGCAGGGTGTTGTCAGTGGGGGCGAGTACGTTCGGGTTGATTCCCCAGGTGTCCCAGACGGAGAGGGAGGTGGTGTCGATGACGTCGGTGTTGCCGAGTTCCGGGTACGCGGCGATGGCGGCCTGCGAGTGGCCCGGCACGTCGATTTCGGGGACGACGGTGATATGCCGCTCGGCGGCGTAGGCGACGATCTCGCGGATGTCGTCCCGGGTGTAGTAGCCGCCGTGCGGCTTGTCCTCCCACAAGGGCGAGGCGCGGTGGCCGGTTTTCGTGCGGGCGCGCCAGGAGCCGATCTCGGTCAGCCGGGGATGCCGCTGGATCTCGATGCGCCAGCCCTGGTCGTCCGTCAGATGGAAGTGGAAGACGTTGAGTTTGTGCGCCGCCATCAGATCGAGGTAACGCAGCACGCCTTCCTTGGGCATGAAGTGCCGCGCGACGTCGAGCATCAGGCCGCGCCAGCGGAATCGGGGAGCGTCCTGAATCGTCAGATGCGGCACGGTCCAGACGCGGTCGCGGTCGAGCGGGGCCCTGCGGTACGCGTCGGGGCCGAGGAGCTGGCGCAGGGTCTGGGCGCCCCAGAAGACACCGGCCGCGGTGCCGCCCTCGACGAGGACGCCGGAGCCGTCGCTGACGAGGCGGTACTCCTCGGGGCCGAGGCCGGGGGCCAGGCGCAGCCCGATGCCGCCCTCGGCATCGTCGGGCTCCCGCCCCTCGGGCAGCGGCAGCCCGGTGGCCTGCCGCAGGGCGGCGCCCAGCCAGTGGGCGACGCCCTGCGTCGCGGTGTCGGCGTGGAGCCGGGAGCGGCGCGTCAGCCGTACCTCGCCGGAGCCGGCGGTGGCGCTGCGGGGCGCCGGGATCAGTTCGGTCACGTCAGTCCTTCACCGCTCCGCCCAGTCCGGAGACCAGGCGCCGCTGTACGAGTACGAAGAAGACCAGGACCGGGATCGTCATGACCGTGGAGGCGGCCATGACTCCGCCCCAGTCCGGGTCGTCGGGCTTGTAGAAGACGAGCAGGGCCATCGGCAGCGTCGACTGCGCGGTGTCGCTGATGATGAACGACTTGGCGAACAGGAAGTCGTTCCAGGCGGAGATGAACGAAAACACGCTGGTGGCCACGAGACCCGGCAGGACGAGGGGGAAAAGGATCTGCCAGAGGAATCGCGCGCGGCTGGCCCCGTCGATGTACGCGGCCTCCTCCAGCGCCTCCGGAACGGCTTTCACGAACCCCCGCAGCATCCAGATCGCGAAGGGCAGCGAGAAGGCGATGTGGGGCAGGATCAGCGAGCCCAGCGTGTTCAGCTGACCGGCGTCCCGCATGAGGAAGAACAAGGGGATCGTGAGGGCTTCCACGGGCACCATCTGGGCCACGAGAAACATGATCAGAAGGGTGGTCCGCAGACGGAACCGGAATCGTGTGACGGCGGTCGCGGCGAGAAACGCGATCAGCCCGGAGGCGATCACGACACAGCCCGCGACGACGAGGCTGTTGAGGAAGTAGCGGCCGAATTCCTGCTGTCCGAAGACGCGCCGGAAGGAATCCAGGGAGGGCGCGAGCGTCCACGGCCTCGGCTCGCCGGACTCGATCTCCCCGGCCGGTTTGAAGGCGCTGAGCACCATCCAGTACAGGGGGAAGGCCACGACGACCGCGATCAGCAGGGCGGAGGCCTCGGCGGCCAGCCGGCCCGGGCGGCGCACGCGTGCGCGTGGAAGATTCACAGTTCCTCCCCCTGACGGCGCAGCAGCCGCAGATAGACCAGCGTGACGGCGAGCAGGATCAGCAGCGTCACGACGCCGATCGCGGAGCCGAGGCCGTACTGCGAGGACGCGAAGGCCTGCTGGTAGGCGTAGACGTTCAGTACGAGGTTCTGGCCGGCGATGCCGCCGCCGCCCGTCATGACGTAGATCTGCGTGAAGACCTTGAAGTCCCAGATGACGGACTGGATGGTGACGACGACCAGGATCGGCCGGAGCATCGGGGCGAGGACGGAACGCCAGATGCGCCACTGCGAGGCGCCGTCGAGGGAGGCGGCCTCCAGCACTTCGCCGGGTACGGCGCGGATGCCCGCGTACACGGTCACCATCACGAACGGGAAGGAGCACCACACCACTTCGAGCAGCACCAGGAAGAAGGCGCTGAGACGGCCGTAGGTCCAGGAGTGGTCGCCGAGGCCCAGCATCCGGTTGACCGGGCCGAAGTCGGGGTCGAAGAGGAACAGCCACACCGTGGAGCCGGTCACGGCCGGGGTCGCCCACGCGCCCAGGGCGGCCAGCATCAGCGCGAGCCGCGGTACGGCCCGCACGCGGGTCAGGAGCACGGCCAGGGCGCAGCCGACCGCGAGCGTGGAGACGACACAGCCCGCCGCGAACAGCACGGTGGCGAGCAGCACCTGCCAGAACTGCGGGTCCCCGAACAGTCCGGCGTAGTTCCCGAACCCCTCGAACGTGGCCGGCTCTCCACCGCTGACCTGCGCCTGCGTGTACCGGAAGAGGGAGATCAGCCCGAGCTGATAGATCGGGTAGACGAGCAGCCCGCCCAGCACGACGAGCGCGGGCGCGAGATACAGCCAGGGCGTCCAGCCGCCGGTGCGGTGCGCGGCCCCGCGTGCGGTGCGGCGGCCCCGTACGCCGGCGGCCGCACGCGGCGGCCCGGGGGCCGGCACGGTCGGCGCGACAGCGGCCACGGGGGTTTTCACGGAACCGCGGTCGTTCACGGGCATCACCCGGCGGAGCCGAACGCGTCGTTCATCTTCTTCGCGGCGTCGTCGGAGGCCTGCGCGACGTCCTTCTTGCCGCTGATGACCTCCTGGAACATCGTCGGCAGGACGAGGGAGGAGTCGATCTGGCCCCAGGCGGGCGACGCGGGGACGAACTTGGTGCCGGCGGACAGGGTCCGGACGAAGGGCTTCACGAACGGCTCCTGCTGGGCGACCTGCTGCCGGACGTCGGTGAAGGTCGGCAGGAAGCCCATCGCGTCGAAGAGTTCGCCCTGCGTCTTCTTCGAGGCGAGCTGCTCCATCAGCTGCACGGCGAGCGTGCGGTGGGACGTGCTCTTCAGGACGCCGATGTTGTTGCCGCCCGCGAAGGCCGGCGCGATGGAGCCGGCCTTCACACCCGGCAGCGGGACGACGGCGTACTTGCCCTTGACCTTGCCGGCCTCGACGGCGGTATGGCTGAAGTCGCCGCCGATCGCCATGCCCGCCTTGCCCGCGGCGAACGCGGAGATCGTGTCGTTGCCGCCCATGCCCGCGCACTTGGCGGCCGGGCAGTTGTCGTCGCCGAAGAGGGACGTGTACGCCTTGATGCCCTTGCGGGCCTCGGGGCTGTCGATGCCGGACGCGTACGAGCCGCTCTTGCCGTTGGCGAGTTCACCGCCGTTGGCCCACACGAACGGCATCGCGCCGTAGGTGTAGGCGCCGCCGACCACCAGCCCGTAGAGCTCGGGTTTGGCGGCGCGTATCTCGCGGGCGGTGGAGGCGAGTTCGTCCATCGTCTTCGGGACGGACAGGCCGAGCTCCTTGAAGACGTCCGTGCGGTAGTACAGGGCGCGGACGCCGACGTAGAGGGGGGCGCCGTAGAGCTTGCCGTCCACCGTCACCGACTGCTTCGCCGTGGGGTCGGTGTCCTTCGCCTCGGCCCAGTCGCCGAACTCCTTCGTGACGTCGAGGAGTCCGCCGTCCTTCACATAGCCGGCCGTGTCGGTGTTGCCGTACTCCATCACATCCGGCGCGGAGGCCGGGTCGTTGAAGGCGGCCTTGACGCGCTGGGCGCGGGTGTCGACCGGGATGTACTCGACGTCGACCTTCGTGCCCTTGTGGGCCTTCTCGAAGCCGGCGACGACGGAGTCGACGACCTTCTGCTTGGGGGCGTTGCCGACCTCCTGGAAGAGCCACACGCGCAGCGTTCCGGTCTTCTCGTCCTTGTCGGAGGAGGAGTTCGAGGAGGTCTGGGGCGCGCAGGCGGTGGCCAGGAGAGCGGCGAGCGCGGTGAGCCCGGCAAGACGGACGGACAGGTTCATGGAGTGCTCCTCCGAGGGAGTGTTGCAACATGCGCAATGAAGGTTTCGCTGTGCACAACACTCGGAGGCTAGGGACTGCATGAACACGCCCACAAGAGGTCTCAACCACTCTGTGACCGGCAGACGCACCCTGCGCAACGCCCGGACAGCACAAAAGCCTCCAGGGCGCGCAAAACGCGCCCTGGAGGCTTCACGCCCCGCGGGTCGGGCCTACTTGTCGCCCTTGCCCTTGCCGTCGTCCCCGGAGCTCATGGACTCGTAGATCTCCTTGCACATGGGACACACGGGGTACTTCTTCGGGTCGCGGCCCGGCACCCACACCTTGCCGCACAGCGCCACGACGGGGGTGCCGTCGAGGGCGCTCGCCATGATCTTGTCCTTCTGGACGTAATGGGCGAAGCGCTCGTGGTCACCGTCACCATGCGAGGTCTGCGGCGTCGGCTCAACGAGGGTCCCCGTACCAGTCCCGCGCTCGGGCTCGAGAGTGCTCATAGGGCCAAGGGTACTGAAGCTCACAGACATCAGTTGAGCGAAGGGTCGTCCGGGTACGTCGCCACCATCGCCAGCTCGCCGCGCTGGCGGCGCAGCACCTCGCGCCAGAGCCGCTCGGGAGACGGGGACGAGACGTCACCGGGCTCGGACTCGACGACGTACCACGCGCCGTCCACCAGCTCGTCCTCCAGCTGCCCCGGGCCCCAGCCGGCGTATCCGGCGAAGATGCGCAGGGAGCCGAGGGCGGAGGCCAGCAGTTCCGGCGGGGCCTCCAGATCGACCAGGCCGATCGCGCCGTGCACCCGGCGCCAGCCCAGCGGGGCGGCCTCACCCGTCGCGCCGCCGGGGACGACGGCGACCCCGAGGGCGGAGTCCAGCGACACCGGGCCGCCCTGGAACACGACACCCGGCTCCACGGCGAGATCCCCCCAGCCCTCCAGGATGTCGCCCACGTCCACCGGGGTGGGGCGATTGAGGACGACACCGAGCGAGCCCTCCTCGTCGTGGTCGAGGAGCAGCACCACCGCACGGTCGAAGTTCGGGTCCGCCAGGGCGGGGGTGGCCACGAGCAACCGCCCTGTGAGCGAGGACACCTCGGTCATGGCAGACATGATCCCGCATTCTCCCCCCGCGTGGGGAGGCAATGCGGGACCGGGAGGGAACGCAGCTCAGGGCGCACTGATGCGCCCCATGCGCACGAAAGCGGTCGTGACCCCATGTGCCCGGCACGGAACGGTTCGTGTTGTGACAGATCTATGACGTGGCTGGGTCTGACTCAGGCATACAGAAGGGGGGTGGTGGGCGATTACCCTTTCCCTCCTGGCCCCTGCCCGACTCCATGGAACGCGAGATTCATGACCGTCAACGACGATGTCCTGCTTGTCCACGGCGGAACCCCGCTGGAGGGCGAGATCCGTGTCCGCGGTGCGAAGAACCTCGTACCGAAGGCCATGGTCGCAGCGCTGCTGGGCAGCGCTCCGAGCCGGCTGCGCAATGTTCCGGACATCCGCGACGTTCGAGTCGTACGGGGTCTGCTGCAGCTGCACGGTGTGACGGTCCGTCCGGGTGACGAGCCCGGCGAACTGGTGATGGATCCGACGCGCGTGGAGAGCGCCAACGTCGCTGACATCGATGCCCACGCGGGTTCGAGCCGTATCCCGATCCTGTTCTGCGGCCCGCTGCTGCACCGCCTCGGCCACGCGTTCATCCCCGGCCTCGGCGGCTGCGACATCGGCGGCCGGCCCATCGACTTCCACTTCGAGGTGCTGCGGCAGTTCGGCGCGAAGATCGAGAAGCGGGCGGACGGCCAGTACCTGGAGGCGCCCCGGCGGCTGCGCGGTACGAAGATCGCGCTGCCGTACCCGTCCGTCGGCGCCACCGAGCAGGTGCTGCTGACGGCCGTCCTCGCGGAGGGCGTCACGGAGCTGTCCAACGCGGCTGTCGAGCCGGAGATCGAGGACCTCATCTGCGTCCTGCAGAAGATGGGCGCGATCATCGCGATGGACACCGACCGGACGATCCGCATCACCGGTGTGGACCAGCTCGGCGGCTACAACCACCGCGCCCTCCCGGACCGCCTGGAGGCCGCGTCCTGGGCGTCGGCGGCGCTGGCGACCGAGGGCAACATCTACATCCGCGGGGCGCAGCAGCGCTCGATGATGACGTTCCTGAACACCTACCGGAAGGTGGGCGGTGCCTTCGAGATCGACGACGAGGGCATCCGCTTCTGGCACCCCGGCGGCCAGCTGAAGTCCATCGCGCTGGAGACGGACGTCCACCCGGGCTTCCAGACCGACTGGCAGCAGCCGCTGGTGGTCGCCCTGACCCAGGCCACGGGCCTGTCCATCATCCACGAGACGGTCTACGAGTCCCGCCTCGGCTTCACGTCCGCGCTGAACCAGATGGGCGCGCACATCCAGCTCTACCGCGAGTGCCTGGGCGGCTCGAACTGCCGCTTCGGCCAGCGCAACTTCCTGCACTCGGCCGTCGTATCGGGCCCGACGAAGCTCCAGGGCGCTGACCTGGTCATCCCCGACCTCCGCGGCGGCTTCTCGTACCTGATCGCGGCCCTGGCGGCCCAGGGCACGTCCCGCGTCCACGGCATCGGCCTCATCAACCGCGGCTACGAGAACTTCATGGAGAAGTTGATGGAGCTGGGCGCGAAGGTGGAGCTGCCGGGGAAGGCGCTCGGCTAGACCGGACCGCAGCGGCCACGCCCGTCCGGCTGGGGGTCCGGGGGTCATCCCCCGGGCAAGCACAGCATGGAGAAGTTGATGGAGCTGGGCGCGAAGGTGGAGCTGCCGGGGAAGGCGCTCGGCTAGTCCCCCAAGCCCGTGCACGCCGAGGGGCGGCCACCTGAACCAGGTGGCCGCCCCTCGGCATGTCATGCGGCTCTCGGCGGGCTCGCGCCCCAAAGGGGCGCGGGAAACTGCGCGGCCGGCCACAGGCGGGCCCGCAGTCGCCCACGGCGCACGATGGAACGCTTACTTGCCCTTGGCGGCTTCCTTGAGCTTCGAGCCCGCGGAGACCTTCACGCTGTAGCCGGCGGGGATCTGGATGGGCTCGCCGGTCTGCGGGTTGCGGGCGGTGCGAGCGGCACGGTGCGTGCGCTCGAAGGTCAGGAAGCCGGGGATGGTGACCTTCTCGTCGCCCTTGGAGACGATGTCGCCGACGACCTCGGCGAACGCGGCCAGCACGGCGTCGGCGTCCTTGCGAGTCACCTCGGCGCGGTCGGCCAGCGCGGCCACCAGCTCACTGCGGTTCATTTTGTTACTCCCGTGTTCATCTTGCCGTTGAGGCGTCAGATCGAAGCCGATGCTGCCAGGGTCCTCGATGAGTCCCCGGACCCGGGTCCGTCGTCAGACCCTCGCGCCCAGGGACGCATCCTGCCCCTACCTGCGGCGGGAAAGCCAATCCGGCACCCGCAGGAGTCGTGAGAACACCCTTGGGGAGTCACACGAAAAGAGGGCCTGAGCCTTGCGCCACGATAGCTCCGCTGCTGACAGGGTTCTTGCGACGCGCCGGGTTCCAGGCTGCCGTGGGGTTACTCACAGTCCGGGCAGACCATGCCGTCCGGACCGCCGCAGCGGCCCGGACGGCCTCGGCCTCAGAGACCGGACGCGCTGCCCGCCCCCGCGCCGACCGCCTTGGCGGCCTCGCGCACGGCGCCGGCGACCGCGCCCGCGACCTTGTCGTTGAAGACGCTCGGAATGATGTAGTTCGGGTTCAGCTCGTCCTCGGTCACCACGTCCGCCAGGGCCGTCGCGGCGGCCAGCATCATCTCGGTGTTGACCGTCCGGGACTGCGCGTCCAGCAGACCGCGGAAGACACCCGGGAAGACCAGCACGTTGTTGATCTGGTTCGGGAAGTCCGAGCGGCCGGTCGCGACAACGGCCGCGGTCTGGCGGGCGATTGCCGGGTCGACCTCGGGGTCGGGGTTCGCAAGCGCGAACACGATGGCGCCGTCGGCCATGGCGGCCACGTCGTCGCCGTCGAGGACGTTCGGGGCGGAGACGCCGATGAAGACGTCGGCGCCGCGCACGGCCTCCTTGAGGATGCCCGTGAGGCCCTCGGGGTTGGTGTTGTCGGCGATCCAGCGCAGCGCCGAGTCGGGGGCGGCGTCCACCAGGTCCTCGCGGCCCGCGTGCACGACGCCGTGGATGTCGGCGACGACTGCGTTCTTGACGCCCGCGGCGAGCAGCAGCTTCAGGATCGCCGTACCGGCCGCGCCGGCGCCGGACATGACGACGCGGATGTTCTCGATGGCCTTGCCGGTGACGCGCAGCGCGTTCGTCAGGGCGGCGAGGACGACGATCGCGGTGCCGTGCTGGTCGTCGTGGAAGACGGGGATGTCGAGGGCCTCGCGCAGCCGGGCCTCGATCTCGAAGCAGCGGGGGGCGGAGATGTCCTCGAGGTTGATGCCCGCGAAGCCCGGGGCGATCGCCTTGACGATCTCGACGATGGCGTCGGTGTCCTGGGTGTCGAGGCAGATCGGCCAGGCGTCGATGCCGGCGAACCGCTTGAAGAGGGCCGCCTTGCCCTCCATGACGGGCAGCGCGGCCTTGGGGCCGATGTTGCCCAGGCCCAGCACGGCGGAGCCGTCCGTCACGACCGCAACGGAGTTGCGCTTGATGGTGAGGCGGCGGGCGTCCTCGGGGTTCTCGGCGATCGCCATGCACACGCGGGCGACGCCCGGCGTGTAGACCATGGACAGGTCGTCACGGTTGCGGATGGGGTGCTTCGACGCCATCTCGATCTTGCCGCCGAGGTGCATGAGGAAGGTCCGGTCCGAGACCTTGCCCAGCGTGACGCCCTCGATGCCGCGGAGTTCCTCCACGATCTCGTCCGCGTGCGCGGTCGACGACGCCGCGATGGTGACGTCGATACGGAGCTTCTCGTGGCCGGATGCGGTGACGTCGAGGCCGGTCACCGAGCCTCCGGAGGACTCCACGGCGGTGGTGAGCTGCGAGACGGCGGTTCCGCTCGCGGGCACCTCCAGCCGGACCGTCATCGAGTAGGAGACGCTGGGCGCCGTTGCCATGGCCGACTTCCTCTGCTTTCACCTGACGCTGATTTGTGCCGTCCGATCGTCGCACCTACCGCTGAGTAGCAGGTAGCCGCCCTTGATTGCGAACGTTTTGTTCGTGGAATGGGGCGGAATGGGGCAGCAAAAAGAGACCCACGTCACGTGGACGTGGGTCTCTTCTCGAGTAGGTGGCACCGACCCGCCATGCTCGCCTCGCGGCAAGTGGTCGCTCGTAGCGACGAAGGTTGGGCCCGGGGGCTTGGATCGGGCCGGCGCCACGTCCAGGCTAACAAACAGATCCCGTAAGGCCATTCCCGTACCGGTAGTTCATTTCACCGGTAAGTGGGTATCGGGTCTCACTCCCTGAGCAGGTCCGGAACTCCCGCCGCGTCGGGCTCGTCCCGGTCGGCCGAGACGACCGTGAGCTGCTGGGTGGCCCGGGTCAGCGCGACATAGAGGACGCGCAGACCGGCCGGGGACTCGTCGGCGATCTCCGCCGGGGAGACCACGACCGTCGCGTCGTACTCCAGGCCCTTGGCCTCCAGGCTGCCGAGGGCCACGACCCGGTCGCCGAGACCGGTGAGCCAGCGGCGGGCCTCCTCGCGCCGCTGCATGGCGACGACCACGCCGACGGTGCCGTCGACGCGCTCCAGCAGCCGGGCGGCCTCGTCGCGGACGGTGGCGCCCAGCGTGTCCTCGACGACGGTGAAGCGGGGTTCGACGCCGGTGGAGCGGACGGCCTTCGGCGACACGGAACCGGGCATGGCGAGGGCCAGGACCTTCGAGGCCAGTTCGGCGATCTCGGCCGGGTTGCGGTAGTTCACCGTGAGCTCGAAGCGGCGGCGGGGGCGGGTGCCGAGCGCCTCGTCACGGGCCTCGGCGGCCTCGTCCGGGTCTGACCAGGAGGACTGCGCCGGGTCGCCGACGACCGTCCAGGTGGCGTGCCGGCCGCGGCGGCCGACCATGCGCCACTGCATCGGGGTGAGGTCCTGGGCCTCGTCGACGATGACGTGGGCGTACTCGACGCGCTCCTGGGCGAGGCGTTCGGCGCGCTCGCGCTGCGACTCCTCGCGCACCGGCATCAGCTCCTCCAGGCCGGTGAGCTGGTCCAGCGGGTCCAGTTCGCGCTTCCTGCGGGGGCGGGCCGGGGCGCCGAGGATGGCCTGGAGCTCGTCGAGCAGCGCGATGTCGTGCACCGTGCGGCCCTCGCGCCGCAGCGAGCGGGCGACCTTGCGGACCTCGCCGGGGGTGAGGATCCGCCGGGCCCAGCGGCCGAGGCGCCGTTCGTCGGCCATGGCGTCCAGGACGGCCGCCGGGGTCAGCTCCGGCCACCAGGCGTCGAAGAAGGCGATGAAGGCGTCCTCGGAGGTGATGTCCTCGTCGAAGGAGGAGCGCAGCTCGGCCGCGAGTTCGGGGTCGGAGTGCCGGCCGGCCGCGCCGGACCGCTCCCACAGGGCGTCCAGGAGGAGCTTGCGGGCGCGCGGGCGCAGCAGGTTCACGGGGGCGGTACCGCCGAGGGCGGCGCGGCGGATGCCGGCGAGCTCCTCGGCCTCCAGCTCCAGGCGGCGTCCGAAGGCGACCACACGCAGCCGGGCCGGTGAATCGTTCAGCTCCAGGGCGCCGCGCGCGGCCTTGCGCAGCACCTTCAGCATGCGCGAGGAGCCCTTGGCGCGGGCCACGGACGGGGAGTCGTAGAGGGTGGCCTCGGCGCCCTCGACCAGGGAGCCGATGGCGCGGATGGCGACCTGGCCCTCCTCGCCGAGGGAGGGCAGCACGCCCTCGGTGTAGGCGACGAGCAGCGGGGTGGGCGAGACGATCAGGATGCCACCCGCGTAGCGGCGCCGGTCCTGGTAGAGGAGGTAGGCGGCGCGGTGCAGGGCGACGGCGGTCTTGCCGGTGCCCGGCCCGCCCTCGACGTACGTCACGGAGGCGGCGGGGGCGCGGATGACCAGGTCCTGCTCGGCCTGGATGGAGGCGACGATGTCGCGCATGGTGTGGCTGCGGGCCTGGCCGAGCGCGGCCATCAGGGCGCCGTCGCCGATGGCGGGCAGCTCGTCGCCGTCGAGGTACGCCGTGAGCTCGGGGCGCATCAGGTCGTCCTCGACGCCCAGCACCTGGCGGCCCTTGGAGCGGATGACGCGGCGCCGGACGACCCGGCCGGGGTCGACCGGGGTGGAGCGGTAGAAGGGGGCGGCGGCCGGGGCCCGCCAGTCGATGACCAGCGGCGTGTAGTCCTGGTCGAGGACACCGATGCGGCCGATGTGCAGGGTCTCGGCGATGTCGGCGGTGTTGTCGGGGCGTACGGCCCCTTCCGCCGGCTCGACGGCGGTGTACGCCCCGTCGGGGCCCTTCTTGCCGTCCTTGCCGGTCAGCAGGTCGATACGGCCGAAGAGGAAGTCCTCGAACTCGTTGTTGAGCCGGTTGAGGTGGATGCCCGCGCGGAAGACCTGGGCGTCCCGCTCGGCGAGTGCGCCGGGGGTGCCGACCTGGCCGCGCCGGGCCGCGTCGTGCATGAGGAACTCCGCCTCGTGGATCTTCTCCTCGAGGCGCCGGTACACCCGGTCCAGGTGTTCCTGTTCGACGTCGATCTCCCGGTCACGAACCGAGTCGTGCACCGAACCGACCGCGTCTTGTCTGTGAGCCTGAGCGGCCACCGGGCCCCCTTCTGACGTGCTGGGCAGCCGTCAACCGTACGCGAAGGGGACCCCTGGAAGCTACGGGCCGGCGGCAGGCGCGGGAAGGGTTGCCCCAATGGCGCCTGCCGTACGGCCGAACAGTCCTATGCGTCGACCTCGACCAGTCGCTTGCCGTCGAAGGTCACGACCTCGAAGTGGTCGATCTCGTTCGGATCGAAGGCGGCACCGCCCTGGACGTACAGCGGCTGCTTGGCCTTCTCGGTCTTGGCGTCGGGCAGGCCGTAGCCCCACTCCGGGACGGACCAGGAGGACAGGGTCTCGCGCTCGCCGTTCTTGCCGACCGCGACGAGGGCGCACTTGAGCGGGCCCTTGACGTTCTTCAGCTCCAGGACCATGCCCGTGCCCCAGTCCTTCTTCTGGAGGGCGACGGTGGCGGAGACCTTGGTGGTCGGGTCGGTGGCGGTGATCTTGTCGGAGATGCCCTCGAAGGCCGCCTTGGCGGGGCTCGCCGCGAGCGGGCGGTTCTCCGTGCCGCTGCCGCCGTCGCCGCCGCCGTTCGTCGCGACCGCGACGAAGGGGCCGCCGATGATCAGCGCACCGGCCGCGGCCACCATGTAGAAGCTGCGGCGGCGCTTCTGGGCGCGGCGGTCGGCGACCTCGTCGACCAGCTTCTCCACCAGGCGCGGCCTGGGCTTCGCGGACAGCGACTCGCCGATCGCGGGCGTGCTTCCGGAGCCGGGCAGATCGGCGAGGGCGGCGAGCATCGGCTCCATGCCGGCCAGTTCGTCGAGCTGCTGGGCGCACCATTCGCAGGTGGCGAGGTGGGCCTCGAAAGCGGTTGCCTCGGCGTCGTCGAGGATGCCGAGGGCGTAGGCGCCGACGGTCTCGTGCTCATTCGGCACCGGGGACTCCTGCATGGGTCCAGACATACCCATGCCTCCCGTACCGAATCCCTGGTTACCCCCGTAAACACTCATCACGCCGTCACCCCCCGCTCCTCCAGTGCCAGCTTCATCGAACGCAGGGCGTAGAACACCCTGGAGCGGACGGTTCCGCTGGGTATGCCCAGGGTCTCGGCCGCCTCGTTGACGGTACGCCCCTTGAAATACGTCTCGACAAGCACCTCCCGGTGGGCAGGGGTCAGGTCGTCGAGTGCGTCCGAGAGAGTCATCAGCCAGAGCGCCTTGTCGATCTCGTCCTCCGCGGGGATGACCTCCAGCGGCGACGGGTCGACCTCCTGCGGCCGGGCCTGCCGGCTGCGGTGGCCGTCGATGACGATGCGCCGGGCGACCGTCACCAGCCAGGGGCGTACCGATCCGGTCGCTCGATTGAGCTGACCGGCGTTCTTCCAGGCACGGATGAGCGTCTCCTGCACGACGTCCTCGGCGCGCTGCCGGTCTCCGGCGACCAGGCGCAGGACATACGCAAGCAGGGGTCCGGCGTGTTCGCGATAGAGCGCACGCATCAGCTCCTCGTCGGGTTCCGAGGGCTGGGACATGCGATGTCGGGCCCTCGGTGCTCGTTCATTGGCCACGACGGAATCCTTGCGCACGCCCACCTCCGATGTCCGGGGGTTCCCCCAGTCGGTCGCTCCCCATGCCGTACGGATGCGAGCGGTTGGGCGTTCAAAGAGACCCGACAGATTTCTTCGGGATGACGTGACGAGCGGGACATGGAGTTACATTCCCACCCCGCGTTCTTTACATATCCGCCACATCGGCAAGATCGAGCCAGGCCTTCCCTACGGTGGCGTAGGTAAACGACATGTAATCGAAATCACTTCGACTCCACGGTCGCAGAAGTCGCATTTAGGGCAGGGAAATTGAGTGCACGGACCACCCAATTCCGTTTTACGCGCGGGCGAGTGCCGCGCGGCGGCGGTGCCGGGCGACGCGTTCGCGGTTCCCGCAGACCTCACTGGAGCACCAGCGCCTCCTGCGGCCCCGGGACGTGTCGAGATACACGATGGGGCAGTTGTCCCCCTCGCACTGGCGCAGGGCCGCGCGGGCGACGGGGTCGGTCAGCAGGTCAACGGCGTCCCGGGCGACGGCCGCGAGCAGGGCGGCGCAGCCGGGCGGGCCGTCCAACCGCCGCAGCAGCTGGCCGTCTTCGCCGCGGACCGCGCGCGGGGCCGGGGGCGCGGTGCCGGCCAGGTCGTTGACCCGGGCGAGGGCGAGGTCGTACGTCGCGGCTCCCGGTCTCGGCCGGCAGCGCACCAACCGGTCGATCTGGGCGCGCAGTTCACGGAAGGCCAGCAGCCAGCCGGTGTCGGCGTGGGCCAGGGCGGTGTCCGCGGGGACGAGTCCGGAGCCGGTGATCCAGGCGCGCAGCACGTCCAGGGACTCGAGCCGTTCCTCCGGATGCGTGGTGGAGAGCAGGTCCAGGCAGATCCGCCCGGCGTCGAACCGCAGCTCGTAGGGGGCCGTGGCCGTACCCAGTGCCATGTGCCTGTCACCGCCTAGGGGTTCACCCCGTCGCGAGGGCTTCGGTGAGACGCGTCGCGTGGGACACCGACGAGAGGGCCGGTAAGCCGCTCCCTCTTACAGTGCCTGCCCGCCACGACGCCGAAAACCCCTCGCGCACACCTGGCCGCGCCGGAAACCGGCACGGGCCATCTGATCCGGCCATGCGTGGAGCGGGGCGGGGGCCGATGGGGATCCACGCAGGGCGTCCTGCCTGGGCCGGGGGGATCCGAGCGGGCCGTTCCCGCCCGGGTCGGGGCTCGCGGGGGTCGTTCCGCCCGGGCCGGGACTCGCGGTGGTCGTTCCGCCCGGGCCGTGACTAGCGGGGGTCGTTCCGCCCGGGCCGGGGGCCGCGACGTCCGGAAGCTCGCCCGCCGGCCCGCCTCACGGGGCAGAAGACGTCGTAATCCGGCTAACCCCCGGACGGGATCACGCGTCCGCGTACTTCGTCTCCGCGCTCGGGTCCAGGGCCAGGCGGTAGCCGCGTTTGACCACCGTCTGGATCAGCTTCGGCGTGCCGAGGGCCGTACGGAGGCGGGCCATGGCCGTTTCCACCGCGTGTTCGTCCCGGCCGGAGCCGGGCAGCGCGCGCAGGAGGTCCGCGCGGGCGACGACCCAGCCGGGGCGGTGGGACAGGGCGCGCAGCAGGGACATGCCGGCGGGCGGGACCGGTTTGAGGTCGCCGTCGACCAGGACGGCATGGCCCCGGATCTCCACGCGGTGCCCGGCGACGGGGAAGGAGCGCGCCCGCACGGGGAGTTCCTGGCAGAGGAGCTGGACGAGCGGGCCGAGCCGGAAGCGCTCGGGCTGGATCGTGTCGATGCCGCGGGACTGCAGCGGCAGGGCGGTGACCGGGCCCACGCAGGCCGGCAGGACGTCGTGGCTCAGCGCCGCCAGGACCTCGTCGAGCAGTCCGCGCTCCTCCGCCCGGGACAGGAGGGAAGCCGCGGCCGGGGCACTGGTGAAGGTGACCGCGTCCAGCGACCGGGCGACCGTCGCGTCCAGCAGACGGTCGACCGGCGTGATGTCCTCCGGCGGCATCCAGCGGTAGACGGGCACCCCGAGCACCTCGGCCCCGGCCTCCCGCAGCGCCTCCACGAACCCGGGCAGCGGCTCACCGTGCAGCTGGATCGCGATCCGCAGACCGTCGACGCCCTCCTCCAGCAGCCGGTCCAGCACCTCCGCCATGGACTCCGACGACGGCGACCACTCCTCCGTCAGCCCGGCCGCCCGCACCGCGCCCTTGACCTTGGGCCCGCGCGCCATGATCCGTACGCCGCCCAGCCGGGACAGCAGCTCCTCCCCGAGCCCCCAGCCGTCCGCGGCCTCGACCCAGCCCCGGAACCCGATCGCGGTCGTGGCCACGACGATGTCCGGAACCTGCTCGATGATCTCCTTCGTCGCGGCCAGCAGCTCGCTGTCGTCGGCGAGCGGCACGATCCGCAGGGCGGGGGCGTGCAGGACGGCGGCACCGCGTCGCTGCAGCAGCGCCCCGAGCTCATCGGCCCGGCGCGCGGCCGTCACACCCACGGTGAAACCCGCCAGGGGCCCGTGGTCCGGTCGCTGTTCTTCCTCGTACATGGCTCTCGTCCCGCACTCGAGTCGTCGTACTTCGTGGGTACGGCGTACCTACATGCCGATCGAGCCTGTCAACGGCTCGTGACAGGCCCGGATCGGCATCATGTCGCTGGTGTTACGTCACACCTCGGCGTAGCTGAGCTGCGACTTCGCCTCCGAGGTCGCCGTGGTGACGGGCACCCGGGGAGCCGTACGGCGAAGGTATACGGCCCAGGTGACCACGAAGCAGACCACGTAGAAGGCGAGGAAGGCGACGAACGCCCCGGTGCCCGAGCCGTAGGAGAGGAAGGACTGGCGGAAGGCGAGGTTGATGCCGACACCGCCGAGCGCGCCCACCGCGCCGATCAGTCCCATGGAGGCCCCGGACAGCCGCCGCCCGTACGCCGCGGCCTCCTCGCCCCGCAGCCCCTTGGCCAGGGCCTTGTTCTGGAAGATGCCCGGGATCATCTTGAACGTCGAGCCGTTGCCGAGCCCGCTGAGCACGAACAGCACCACGAACGCCCCGGTGAACAGCGACAGCGACTTCTCCATGGAGGCGCCGATCAGGACCGCCGTCGCGAGACCCATGGCGACGTAGTTCCACAGGCTGATCCGCGCGCCGCCGTACCGGTCGGCGAGCCGGCCGCCGAGCGGGCGGATCAGCGAGCCGAGCAGCGGGCCGATGAAGGTGACGTACGCGGCCTCCAGCGGCGTGCGGCCGAACTGGTTCTGCAGGACCTGGCCGAAGGCGAAGCTGTAGCCGATGAAGGAGCCGAAGGTGCCGATGTAGAGGAGGGACATGATCCACGTGTGGGCGTCCCGGGCGGCGTCCTTGGCGGCACCGGTGTCGTTCTTGACGTTCTCCAGGTTGTCCATGAACAGCGCGGCCAGCACGGCGGCCACGACGATCAGCGGGATGTAGACGCCGAGCAGGACGCGCGGCCCGCCGCCGGCGCCGATGATCGCGAGCGCGGCCAGCTGGATCACCGGCACGCCGATGTTGCCGCCGCCCGCGTTCAGCCCGAGGGCCCAGCCCTTCTTCCGCAGGGGGAAGAAGGCATTGATGTTGGTCATGGAGGAGGCGAAGTTGCCGCCGCCGACACCGGCGAGCAGGCCGACCAGCAGGAAGGTGGAGAAGGAGGTGCCCGGCTCCATCACGGTGAACGCGGCGACGGTCGGGATCAGCAGCATGCCGGCCGAGACGATCGTCCAGTTCCGCCCGCCGAAGACGGCGACGGCGAAGGTGTAGGGGACGCGGACGACGGCGCCGACCAGCGTGACCATCGAGGTCAGCATGAACTTGTCGGCGGGGGTCAGCCCGTACTCCGGGCCCATGAACAGCACGAGCACGGACCACAGGGTCCAGATCGAGAAACCGATGTGCTCGGACAGTACGGAGAAGAAGAGGTTCCGCCGGGCGACCTTCTCCCCGGTCTCCTTCCAGAACGTCTCGTTCTCGGGATCCCAGTGCTGGATCCAGCGTCCGCCCTTGCTCGGGGGTACGGGTGCCGTGCCAGGGCCTGTCATGACGCCTCCACTGTGCTCCGGGGCTCGGTCGTACTTCCGGTGACTGGTCCCGAAGGTAGGGAGGGCGCGTTTCCTGCCTGTGGCAGCGGGTGACCGGGAGGGAACTTTGCTCTCACCCCGCGCTCGGACGGGATGAGAGGTTCCGTGAGGCTTCCGCGTCAGTGCTGCGGGGGCTGCCAGTGGGGGTTCTGCTGGGGGTGGGGCTGGTGATACGGCGCCTGGCCGTACGGGCCCGGGGGCTGCGCGCCATAGGGGCCGGGCGCGGGCTGCCCCGGATACGGGGCTTGGGCGGGCTGCCCCGGGTACGGCGCCTGGGCGGGCTGACCCCCGTAGGGAGGCGCGGCAGGCTGACCGGGATACGGCGCCTGCGCGGGCTGACCTGCGTACGGCCCGGGCGCGGGCTGGGCGTACGACCCGGGCGGCTGCTGCCCGTAAGCCGGCTGCTGCCCGTAAGCCGGCTGCTGCCCGTAGGCCGACTGCGGCGTTCCGGTCGCCGGACCCGGCCCGCCCGGCACAGCCCCGCCGTACGGCCCGCCCCCGAACGGATTGCCCTGCCCGGGCGGCTGTGCCCCCGGCGGGAGATACCGCAGCCGCCCGCTCTCGTCCCGCACCGGCGTGAAGCCCGCCGACTGCAGCCGGGCCGCGAACTTGGCGTTGCGCTTGCGCGTCACCACCAGGCCGATGCCGAAGACCGCCATGAGCAGCAGCCACACCACACCGGCGGCGACGAAGTCGTCCGACTGCCCTCCGAACCGGAAGGCGAGGATCACACAGCCGACGCTGACGCCCAGCGCCCCGTACCCCATGCGCTTCTCGGCGTGCTTGCCGGTGAGATCGAAGTTGATGCGAGCCTTGAGCAGTTCGAAGGCGTCGGGCACGAGCGGCGGCAGGGACACGCCGTCGGCCGCGTCGGGGTACCGCGCCCAGTTCTGCCCGGCCCGGGCCCGGGCCTGAGGGCTCGGGTCGGGCAGGATCAGCATGGTGAGCGCGCCGTTGCGGCCGCTGCTCTGGCGGACGTCGGCGTACTCGTAGCCGAACTGCTGGGCGACGAAGGCCAGCCGGGCGAGCTTCTTCACGGACGCCATCGGGCTGGTGAGCTCGACCGTTTCCCCGCTCGCCATCAGCCGCAGCATCTTCTGCATCTGCCGCTTACTCATCCCACAGCTCCCCCGGGTCACTTCGTTCACAAGCGCAACCCGGGCAGTTTTCCACACCGGGGAGGGCGGGTCGAACGGGCCGGATATCCTCTAGCGGACCCGACAAGGGGAAAGGGAGAGTCCATGTCCGCTGAGTCGGGGGCCGGCCGGCCGAAGGCACCGCGTCCGCGGCGTTCCGCCGCCGGAAACGTCGCTTTCGGGGTGGGAGTGCTTCTCGTACTGGCGACGGCGACGCTGGGCGCGTACGCGGTCGTCGCCCTGCTGGGCCAAGCCGTCGACTCGGGCCCCCTGTCGAGTGCCGTGCCCGAGGAGGGGCACAACGCCCTGATCGTGGGAGGCATCGCGATCGGCGGGCTGACCGGGCTGATGCTGCCGCTGATCTTCTTCGGAATGGTGCGCGGGAACGAGCACACCCCCCGTGTGGGCCCTGTCTCCGCTGCCCGCAAGGTGCTGGCGGTGCTGGTCTTCGACGTGGTCCTGACGGTCGTGTCGTTCGTCGTCGCCCAGCTCGGGTGGCTCCTCCCGGCGCAGATCACCACGGTCGTCGCGGTCTTCGTCATCGGGTTCAGCTGGATGCCGTTGGCGATGGTGCCGTGGGAGCGGTTCGGCCTGGGTGAGGGGTTCGGGAAGCTTCGCGGCTCGTCCGCGTCACACCAGGCGCAGTGAGTCCGCCAGTTCGTCGGCGACCTTGACGAGCTCCGCGCCGAGTCCCAGGGACGTCCACAGCAACCGGCACTCCAGTGCCGTGGGGTACCGGCGCGGTAGGACGTAGTGGGCGATGCCCTCCACGACCGTTCCGCTGTCCGCCTCCGGGTCCGTCGGCTCCTGACGGTGCACGCGCAGGGCCGGCCCGAGGGGTAGCTCGACCTCGGTGAGGACCTGACCGTCGCCGAAGTACGGGCCCGGCGCGCACTCCGCCTCCGCCCGGAACGCCGTCACCGTGCGGGATTCCGCCGGGACGGTCAGCTCCCGCACCGTGTAACTCGCCACTACCGGCCCGTCCTGAGGCGCCAGTACCGCCGCACACAGGGCGCCCTGCCGGACGGCCGCGCCCCAGTACCAGAGCAGGTCCGCCGCGAAGGCCTCGTGCCACTGCTGCGGTACGTCACCGCCGAGGTGCTGCCCGGCGAGGGTGTGCGCCCAGGCCTCGGGCTTCTCGCTGCGCAGGTCCAGCACCAGCCAGTTCTGGTGGGCGGGCAGCGCGACTCGGCACTCCCGCCACTCCTCCGGATGCGTCATGCGCGCGTTCACACCCCGGCCAGCGAGGCGTCGGACCCGGTGACGTCGATCTCCGGATCGCCGCCGAACAGCCCGACGAAGCTCTTGGTGTCGGAAGCCGCGCCCGTCCCGGTGCCGCCGAGGCCCACCACGTTGTACGCCATGGCCTGCTTGAACGCGTCGGGCGTGCCGATGACGGCCAGGTCCGCCGGGTCGATGTTCTTGATGCGCGAGAGTTCGTCGACCATGCCCGGTCCCGCGTACATGCTGACCAGGCCGCGCGGACCGGCGGCCGTGTAGGCGTCACGGGCCGCCGAGAGGTTGTCGCCGACCTTGAACAGGTCGCGCCAGTTGCCGCGGATGGTCGCCAGGTCGTCCGCGAAGGAACTCGGCAGACCCCGGAAGGCCGCCCTCAGACCCACGTCGGGCAGCGCGGCCCCGGGGCGTGCTCCGGCCCGTGCCCCGACCATGGATTCGACCAGCGCGCGGCGTGCGGCCGAGTTCATGCCCGGGTTCCAGCCGCGCACGTACTGCGTGGCAGCCGTCCAGACGCGGCTGCGGCCGACAGTGGCGGCGGCCTTGGCGCCCGCCGTGAAGACCCGTCCGATACCGAACGTGGCAAGGCCCAGCACGTCGACCGCCACGTCGCTCCACGAACCGTCGCCGTTGATCGCGAGCAGCACATGGCAGACCAGTGAGATCGCCGTCATCACCAGGGCGATGGTGCCCAGCACGCCCGCCAGGGCCTGTCCGATGACGGGGATCCAGCCGACGAGCAGCGACAGCACCCCGCAGACGGCGGCGATGGCTCCCGTGATCTCGCTGACGATCTTCAGGGTGTCCCGCAGGTCGTCCAGCAGGCCGTCGTTGAGGCCGTCGCCCTCGGTGGTGTCCTGAATGCTCTTGGCCGCCTTGTCGCGGGCGTCCTTGTGACGGGTCTTCAGCTCGGCCAACTGGCCGCGCAACCCGTCCAAGCCCTCCTGCAGGTCGGTGACCGCCTTGTCGAGCTTGTCCTGTCCGGCGTCGTCGGTGCCCTTGGGCGGGTTCTCGGCCTTGCCCCTGGCCGTGGTCAGACTGCTCTGCTTCGTCTCGGCCTGAGTGAGCAGCTTGTCCGCCTCGCCCTGGATCGTCTCCAGGTCGGTTGAGTAGTCCTTGAGGGCGACTCCGGCGTCCGCGTAGCGGTCGTGGGCCTTGCTCACGGTCTTGGCCGTCTCATCGGCCTTCTCGGCGAAGGCGCGGCCTGCCTCGGAGTCCCAGCTCTCCAGGTTGCCGATGCGGCGCAGCGCGTCGGCCGTCTTGGTGATGGTCTCGGCCGTGGCCGTGAACCGGCGGGCGAGGGCCTTCATGTCGTGGACGTCGCCGGGTACGGGATCGCCGCTCTCACCGAGCACCTCCCACCGGTGGTCGGCGGGGCGGGTCACTTCTTCTTCCCCTTGCCCGTGAGCGCGTCGTACAGCGCGGTGTCGAGCTCGGTGTAGGCCTTCCCGGCCTCCTTGGCGAGGGTTCCGAGCCCCTTGATCTCCTCGATCATCTTCTTGCGGTTGTCGTCCCAGCCGTCGGAGAACTCCTGGAGCCGGTCGTGCAGCGTCTGGTGGCCGACGGTCCTGCGGTCGTAGGCGTCCATGAGCTTGTCGAGCCCTTCCAGCTCGGTCGCCACCGTCCGCAGCCCTGTTCCGGCCGTTTCGAGATCTTGCGTCGAGACCCTGAGCTTCTTGCTCACCGGCGTTCCTCCCCCGTCCGCTCCTCGTCGCGCTGCTGCCAGCGCAGGGTCGCGGCCACCGCGCCGAACAGCTCCACCATGGCGTCCGCGATCGGCTCCAGCGGCGTGCTGAACGTCAGCATCAGCACCTCGTCGCGGTCCGGGACCGGCACGAAGTACTCGACGACGGTGTCCTCGAACTCGGAGCCCAGTTTGCGCGACTGCTTGGTCCGCTCCCGCCGCAGCACCCGGGCCACGCGCCCCACGGCGGGCAGCGTCTCCAGGGTGACCTCGCCGGACCCGGCCAGGGCGGCCACGGCGTCGAGGCCGTCGACCCTCTCGTACAGGCGGGAGATCAGCAGGGAGGCCGACAGCGGGATGCCGCCCGCCTCCAGGAACGACAGGTAGAGCACCACGCCACCCTGCTCGACCGCCGCCTCGGCCGTGCCGAGCAACTGTTCCTCGGCCTTCCGGCGCAGCACCGGCTGATCGTCGACGCCCGCGAACTGGCGCTTCACCAGGGCGCTCACGGACGCCTCGCGACGGTCCGCCGGCAGCAGCGGGATACGGAACCAGTCCTCGGGCGTGATCAGCCCGAAGACCGGTGCGCGTACCCCGGTCGGCTGTGATGTCGGAGTCTGTCTCACTGTCGTTCTCTCACCCCCGCGACCCGAATGGACCCCTCGCCGGGGGCCGCTCATCACCGGCCGCCCCCGTCGATGCCGGCTCAGCTTAGCTGGCGGGAACCGACCGCCTCCGCCCCCCGCGAACCCTCGCCCGGGGCTCCTTCGTCGGCCACAACCGCGGTCTCTGCTTCGCTGCCAGGTCCTCCGCCCAGCCGAAGGTCAGGACGCAGCAGCCGATGAGGAGCCAGACCAGGATCAGTACCGGCCAGACGCTCTCCAGCAGGCCGGGGACGTGCTGCTCCAGCAGCGGGAAGCCCCACAGCTGGTCCCAGAGGGTGGCGGCGATGAGGATGCAGGTGTTGTGCCACAGGTAGATGGTCACGGCACGGGAGTTGAGGAGGGTGATCGTGCCCGCGAAGGGGCGCAGCCGGCGCGGCCACTGCGTCCAGGACGGGCTGAGGTGCAGCAGCAGGAGCACCGTGCCGAAGGACCACAGGGCCTGGGCGAGCGGCATGCTGTCGAGGTCGTTGCCGGTGCCGAAGTCGTGGTGCAGGGCGTACCAGAGGCCGGCCAGGGCGATGACGGGGGCGACGGACGGCACGATGTAGCGCGGCAGCCGCCGCAGGATGCCCTCCTGGTGGGCCATGCCGAGGATCCAGCAGGCGCCGAAGGTGGAGAAGTCCGTGAGCGCCGAGGGGATCCGATCGCCGGGCAGCGTGATCCAGACCTCCTCGAAGGCGACGGCCAGGGCGATCGGGGAGAGGATCGTCAGGGCAGGCAGGGCGCGCAGCGCCTTCAGCAGCACCGGGGAGAGCAGGACGTACCAGAGGTAGGCGCGGATGTACCAGAGCGGGCCCGCGAGGTCGGCGGCCCAGTTCTCGCCGATGAAGCCGTGGACGCCGGGCAGCCCCTCCGCGTAGGGCGGGTCGCTGAGCGGGACGATCCAGAAGGTGAGGTGGAGCAGCCACCAGCCGGGGTGCCCGTCCTCGTCCGGGCCCCAGCCCTGGAGGACCATGGCGGTGACGCCGACGACGCCGAGCAGCCACAGCGGGGGCAGCAGGCGGCGCATCCGGCCGCGGATCACCTGTACGGCCGGGCGCTTCAGCGAACGGGCCATGAGGTTCCCGGCGAGCGCGAACATCACGCCCATGGACGGGAACACCAGCGGCAGCCAGGCCCAGCCCGTCAGGTGGTACAGCACGACACGGAACAGGGCGAGGGCGCGCAGCAGGTCGAAGTACCGGTCGCGGCCGGGCTTCTTGGCGGCGGCCGGCTCGCGCGGGGCGGCCTCGGTGGCGGGGGTCGTGTGGGTGGTCATCCGACCGGCCTCCCGTCCATCTGCGGCTGCGGCGCGGAGGAACCGGCCCCGGGCAGGCCCACCGCGCCGGTGCGCCGCAGCTTCTGCCAGCGCAGCCGGCCGCCGGTGAGGGCGGTGATCCAGGACTGGAGCAGCACGACGTACATCAGCTGGCGGTAGAGGATCTGCTGGAGCGGGAGGGAGATCAGGTGGGTCATGCGTTCCTTGTCCAGGTGGAACGCGTAGGCGGCGCACACCCCTTGTACCGCGAGGACGCCCAGCCAGGCGCCGATGGTCTTCTCCGTGGGGCCGAACACCAGCCCGTACAGCAGGAACACGTCGATCAGCGGGGCCAGCAGCGGCGCCACGACCATGAACATCGACACCAGCGGCATGCCCACCCGGCCGAAGCGGCCCGAGGGGCCCCGCTCGACGAGGGACCGGCGGTGCTTCCAGATGGCCTGCATGGTGCCGTACGACCAGCGGTAGCGCTGGGACCACAGCTGCTGGACGGACTCCGGGGCCTCGGTCCAGGCGACGGCCTTCTCGGCGTACACCACGTGCCAGCCGTCCCGGTGCATGGCCATGGTGATGTCGGTGTCTTCGGCGAGCGTGTCGTCGCTCATGCCGCCGACGCGTTCCAGTGCGCTGCGCCGGAACGCCCCGACCGCGCCGGGGATGGTGGGCATGCAGCGCAGCACGTCGTACATGCGGCGGTCGAGGTTGAAGCCCATCACGTACTCGATGTGCTGCCACGCGCCGATGAGCGAGTCGCGGTTGCCGACCTTGGCGTTGCCCGCGACGGCGCCGACGCGCGGGTCGCCGAAGGGCTGCACGAGTTCACGGACGGTGGTCGGTTCGAAGACGGTGTCGCCGTCCATCATCACGATCAGGTCGTACTTGGCGTTGGCGATGCCCCGGTTGAGGGCGGCGGGCTTGCCCGCGTTGAGCTGGCGGACGACGCGTACGCCGGGCAGGCCGAGGTTCTCGACGATGCGGGCGGTGCCGTCGCTGGAGCCGTCGTCGATGACCAGCACCTCGATGGGGTGGTCGCTGGCGACGAGGGAGCGGACCGTCTGCTCGATGCACTTGGCCTCGTTGTAGGCGGGCACGAGGACCGACACCGGTTCCGTGATGGGGGCGCCCCAGCTGAAGCCGCGCCGCCGCACCCGGCGGGCGTGTGCCACGGAGAGGATCAGCATCAGCCCGAGCCGCCCGAAGACCAGCACGCCGACGACGGCGAGGCCGGCGACGAGCACCCCGGTCACGTTCTCCGAGGCCTGCACCAGAAACACCCACGCCTCGCCCTTCAGCGACTCAAGACCGGCGACCCGGGTGTGCGCGCTGGGCGCGTCGAGTGCGCCGGTGAGGGTGTGGAAACGGTAACCCTTGGCCTGCAGCCCGGAGACGTACCGGTCGAGGGCGGCCACGGTCTGGGAGCGGTCACCACCGGAGTCGTGCATCAGCACGATGGCGCCGTCGCCGTCCTTCGGCGTGGCGTTGCGGATGATCTGCTCGGCGCCGGGCCTGCGCCAGTCCTCGCTGTCGGTGTCGTTGACGACGGTGATGTAGCCCTTGCTGCCGATGTACTCGGTGACCGGCCAGGTGTTGTTGTCCATGTTCTGGGCGAACGACGAGTAGGGCGGGCGGAACAGCGAGGTGCGGATGCCTGCGGCGCCGGCGAGGGCGAGCTGGTTCTGCGACAGCTCCCAGTCGACCCGGCTCTTGCTCTGCAGGGACAGGTCGGGGTGGTTGAAGGTGTGCAGCCCGATCTCGTGGCCCTCGTCGACCATGCGCTGGACGAGGTCCGGGTAGCGGGAGGCCATGGTGCCGGTGATGAAGAAGACGGCGTGGGCGTCGTGCTTCTTCAGCACGTCGAGGACCTTCGGCGTCCAGAGCGGGTCAGGACCGTCGTCGAAGGTCAGCACCAGTTCGTGGTCCGGGAGGTCCAGGCTGGTCGCCTTCCCGCCGCGGGTGTCGATGACCGGGCCGCCCTTGAGGATGTCCTTCGGGACGCGGTCGTTCGCGGCGGGCGGTCCGACGCGGTGGTCGGCGAGGACCTCGCTGTGCACGTATCCGCGCAGCATGAGCATCGCGCCCAGCGCGACGAGCACGAGCAGCGGCAGCAACAGACGCATGGGCAGGCGCCGGCGCCTGGAGCCCCCAGGGGCTCGGGACGCGCGCCCGGAACGACGAGTACGGGATGCCATGGGTGGTGGTACTCCGGGTGGTGCGGATGGGGTCTGGAGACGGAGCGGGCGGACGGAGTGTGGAGACGGGCCCGGCCTGCGGGGACGTCGCGGTTGCGTGTCCGCTGCGCCGGCGGGCGGGTCGGTCGGAGCGGCCGGTCTCGATCGAGAGGCGGCCCCGCCGCCCCGAAGAGCCCGACCTCCTCGGCCGGCCGGGGCCGGTGGGAAGTACTCGGCCCGATGGGCGGTGCTGCTGATGCCCGGCCGGACGGGCGGCGGTGCGCTGCCCAGTCGGAAAGGCGGCGGTGCGCTGCCCGGTCGGAAAGGCGGTGGTGCAGTGCCGGATGGGCGGGTGGTGCGCTGCCCGGTCGAACAGGCGGTGGTGCAGTGCCGGATGGGCGGGTGGTGCGCTGCCCGGTCGAACAGGCGGTGGTGCAGTGCCGGATGGGCGGTGGTGCGCTGCCCAGTCGGAAAGGCGGTGGTGCAGTGCCGGATGGGCGGTGGTGCGGTACCTGCGTGGACGGGCAGTGATCCCTGCGCCCGACCGAACAGGCGGTGATGCGATGCCCGACCGGACGGGCTGTTGCCGTACCCGGCCGGATGGACTGGTGCGATGCCCGACCGGACGGGCTGGTGCCGTACCCGATCGCACGGGCTGGTGCGATGCCCGAACGGATGGGCTGGGGCCCCGCGCCCACCCGACTGGCTGGTGCCGGCCCGCCGGAGGGACGTGGTGCGGCGCCCGGAGCGGCGGGCGCCGCTTCGCGGCGCGGTCCGGGCGGCGTCGCGGTTCAGGCGGCGACGCGGTCCGGACGGCGACGCGGTCTAGGCCGCGGCGGGCGGCTCGGCGACGGGCTGCGGCTCGGCCGGCCCCTCCGCGACGGGCTGCGGCTCGGCGGGGCCCTCCGCGACCGTGCCGCCGTCGCCGTCCCCGCCGCCCGTCGTCTCCGTGGGCGCGGCCGTGGGCTCGCCCGTCGGTGTCTGGCCGGTGGCCGGCGTGCTCGGCGGGTCCGCCGGCTTGGTCGGGGCCGGGGCGGTGGCTTTGCCGCCCGGCGCCGGGGTGGTCCGGGTCGCGGTCGGCGAGGGCTTGGCGGACGTGCCGGGACGGTCGGGGCCGGCGGTGGCACCGGGTGCGGCGGCACTGGGGCCGGGCGTGGGTGCCATGGCCCCGCCGGTCGCCGGTGCGCTGCCCGGCGCGGTGACGCCGGTGTCCCCGCCCTCTCCGGTCGGTGCCGACTCCGCGGTCAGCGGCGGGCTGTCGACCTGCCCGGCCGGCGGGTTGTCGTCCTTGGCCGGCACGGGCAGCCAGGGGGCATTGGAGTTGCCCGACAGCAGCGTGGCGACGATGACGACGGCGTAGACCCCGCAGGCCAGGGCGACGGCCATGCCGATGCGGCGGTAGCGGCGGCTGCGGCGGCCGGACTCGTCGACGAAGACGGGCCGGTCGGCGGCGGCCTCGGCGCCCGGGCCCTCCTTCGCCTTCCGCAGCAAGCCTTCCCCGAGCTGCACGGCGTCGAGCTGGACGGTGACCTCGTGCGGATCGTGGGTCTGCCCGTCCGCGTCGGGGGCGGGCCCGGAGGGGCCGGCCTCCTCCGGCTCCTGCCAGGGGTCGCGGACCGCGGTCCGGCTCCCCGGTTCCGGGGCGCGCGAGTCGGCCTCGCCGTCGCTCTGCCGGGGAATGCCGCGCAGGATCTCCGTCCCGGCGGGCAGCCCGTGGCCGCTCGCCCGGACATCACGGCCGGGGAAGACCTGCGTCGCTCTTCTGTCCCGGGCTCTGCCGTCCGACGGGAGCTCTCCGGTAGCCGTAGCGGCCTCGGGCCACTCGGGTTGGGCGTCTTCTCGCCACTCTTTCACGCGCACGCACTTCCCCCCATGGGACGGATCAGGTGCGCTTGACGACCTGAGCACCCGCCGTCGGACCGGGCCCCCACCCGTCCGAACGCCCCCTCGTACCACACCGTGCTCAGGCGTCGAATGTAGCGCACGCGCAGGTTCTGTGTGGGCGCCGTGTCGAATCGTGTCAGCCGTGAGACGCCATCAGGACATCGTCTGCGGCCGGTATCCAGGTGCCCGCGGGCCTGCGCAGCCACCCCATCTCCGCAGCCAGGACGGCCGCGGCCCGGCGCAGCGCGTCGAACGCCGGGTGGGTCAGGCCCCTGCGCCACACCAGCGAGACGGGGGACAGGGGAACGGGGTCGATCAGGGGCCGCACGACCGTCGACGCGAGGGCCGGGAAGCCTACGACGGCCAGGATCGGGTTGCGTGTCCTGGCCATGATCCGCTGGAACTCCTCCTCTCCCACGGCCAGCGGGGCGGGTGGCGCGATGTCGATGCCGCGTCCCTCGAAGAGCAGCCGCGCGAGGCCGGTCCACTCCGGTGTGCGCGGGTTGCCGGCACCCGCGTAGACGCTCTCGCCGGCCAGCTCGGCGAGCGGCACGGACTCCCACGCGGCCAGCGGGTGGTCCTCGGGCAGGACGACCGCCATCGGCTCCAGCCGCACGGGCTGGTGGTCGAGCCCGGCCCGCAACGCCGGGTCCAGCCCGCCGAACCGTCCGAACGACGCGTCCAGCCGGCCGGCCAGCAGTTCACCGGCAGCTCCGGTCAGGCCGCTCTCGAAGCGGGCCATCAGCTCATGGCGAGGGGCGAGTTCCCGTGCCTCGTGCAGCACCCGGCGGGGTGTGGCCAGGCCCGGGGAGTTGAGGTCGACCAGCAGCGGCCGGACCTGGTGGAAGGCGGCGAGCAGCTCGTCCTGGGCGTGCAGCACCCGGCGGGCGTGCGGCAGCAGGCGTTCCCCGTCGGGGGTGAGCGTCACCTGCCGGGTCGTCCGCACGAACAGCTCGGTGCCCAGCTCCCGCTCCAGCCGCCGCACATCCCGGCTGAGCGCCTGCTGAGCCACGTGCAACCGCACCGCGGCCCGCGTGAAGTGCAGCTCCTCCGCCACGGTGACGAAGCCACGCAGCAGACGGGGGTCGAGGTGGGCGGCCATGCCGTGAACCTACAGCGGCCGGAGCCGCCGAGGATCTGAGATCAAGAGCCGGTCTTTTTCCCGGGCGTCTCTCCCTCGGCCGTCCGGGCCTCCGTGGCGTTCACGCCCTCCGCCCTCTGCCGGCCCTCCGCGGCGGGAGCCTGCCCCACCCGGTGCCGAGGTGCCGACCGCATCGGCGGCCTGGTCAGCGTGATCTGCCGGACGACCTGCTGGAAGCACGCCAGGGCGGCGAGGCCGGGCAGGGCGGCGGCCGCGGTGCCGAGGACGGTCCGGGGTGCCTGGACGACGCAGAGCAGTACGGCGATGAAGGAGAAGACCAGGACCACGCACCAGGAGTGCACGGCACGGCGCTGGTGCAGCGCGGCCCGCAGGACCGACAGGGAGCCGACCAGCCAGGGCCCGTACACCAGCAGGGGCCACCAGTGGCGCAGGCCCCTCGCCGCGGGGGACACGGCGACCAGGCGGAGGGGGTCGTAGGCGACCATGCCGCTCAGGAGGCTCACTGCCAGGCCGATGACGGCCGCGAGGGCGGCGACGAGGAAGCTGGTGGCGCGCAGCACGCCCGGGGCCTTGCGGGTCCGGACCTTGCGGTGCCGCCGGGGGACGTCCCGCACGGGCGGCAGTTCCTCGGTGATGTCCTGGAGCCGCCTCAAGTGGCCGTCCGGGGCCGGACCCGGGCCCGGTACCGGGGCCGGGTCCGGGGCCCGGTCCTCGTCACGGGGGGCGGGGATCCTCGCCTGCTCCCCGAGGGCCTCCTCGAGGATGAACGCCAGTTCCTCGGCGGGGTCCCAGGTCGGGTCCGGCGGGGTCAGTGGGGTGATGAAATCCCGGGCCGGAGCCCGATGCCGGCCGGTGCCCTCTACTTTGTCGTACACGGCGCGCCCCGACTATTCCGCGAGCGCGAAAGCGGGCCAATCCGTCGCACTGATCCACCGTCGTGCGAGATCCTTTTCCAGGGCGCTCATGGCGTCGATGAAATCCCGCAGAACCGGCTCCGTCACCTGCAGTGCGACCGGGCAACCCCCTCTGGTGAGCGTCCCGTTGACGGTCGCCGACGAGTGCGCTGGAGCGGGAATGTAGGTGTACGGGCCGAGCGTTACCGCCCAGCCGTCTTTCCTGGTCGCCTCGGTCATGTACCTCCTAACCGCCGCCCCACTTCGGCGGATGCGCGGCAAACGAGTGAAGGATTTTCCCGAATGAGCATCTTTTCCATGCGCCATGAGGAGCATTAGGAAACTCCATATCCCTGTATGAAGAACAGGGAGCGAATCTTTTTCGCCATTGCATTTTCGGCCGCACCCACGTGATTCACAACCCAGGTGCGTGACTGCGTACGGAACAGGTGTTGGACCGCTGGATCGCCCCCGGGTGACGGTGGGCGCATGCCGCGACTCTCCCCCTACCGCCGCCTGTTCCGCCTCCCGGGCGCCCGCGCGTTCACCGCCGGGAACCTGCTCGCACGCCTGCCGATGGGCATGTTCAGCGTCAGCGCGGTGATGATGATCGCCGGGGCCCGGGGCTCGTACGCCCTCGCCGGTGCGGTCACGGCGACGGGACTGGCGGCGACCGCCCTGGTCGCACCGTGGACCGCCCGGCTCGTCGACCGGCACGGCCAGGCGCGAGTGGCCCTGCCCGCCACGGTGATCGCCGTCCTGGGCTCCCTCTCCCTGCTGCTGTGCGTACGCCTCGGCGCCCCCGACTGGACCCTGTTCGCCTCCTACGCGGCCACCGCCACGACCCCCAACACCGGCGGCATGTCCCGGGCACGCTGGGCACATCTGCTGGCCGGCGACGCGAAGGCACTGCACACCGCCAACTCCTTCGAGCAGGCGGCGGACGAACTGTGCTTCATGCTGGGCCCGGTGCTCGCGGCCTTCCTGTGCGCGACGCTCTTCCCCGAGGCGGGCACCCTGGTGGGCGCGGTGCTGCTGCTGACCGGCATGGTCCTGTTCACGAGCCGGCGCGCGACGGAGCCCCCGGTCCGCGCGCACCTACCCGGAAGGGCGCCCCTGCGCGCCCCCGGTATCCCCCCGCTGCTCGCGGTCTGCCTGGCGATGGGCGGCGTCTTCGGCGCGACGGAGGTCGTCACGCTGGCCTTCGCCGACGCAGAGGGGCAGCAGTCGGCGGCCGGAGTCGTGCTCGCGCTCCAGGCGGCGGGCTCCTGCGTGGCGGGCCTGCTGTACGGCGCCGCGAAGCCCGCCGGTCCGGCCGCGGCCCGGCTGCCCCGGTGCGTGGCGGCGATGGCCGCGCTGCTGACCCTGCCGCTGCTGGCCGCGTCCCTCACCGGTTCGCTCCTGCTGCTGGCGGCCGCGCTGCTGGTCGCCGGGATGGCGACGGCCCCGACGATGGTGACCACCATGACGCTGGTCCAGGAGCGCACCCCCGAGGGCCGGCTGAACGAGGGCATGACCCTCGCGGTGACCGGCCTGCTCGGCGGCATCGCCTGCGGCAGCGCGATCGGCGGCTGGACGGTCGAGCACCTGACGCCGACGGCGGGCTATGTGGTCCCGGTCACGGCGGCGGCCGTGGCCCTCGCGCTGTCCCTGCGCAGCCCTTCCAATCGCTTCACCGAGTGCCTCGCACCCCATTGACGCCCTCACGCCGAAGGGCATGACAAAGGCCCCGCCGCTCGAAAGCGACGGGGCCTTTGCCCACATGGGATGAGTGGAGATGGCGGGAATCGAACCCGCGTCCAACGGTGCAGAAACAGGGCTTCTCCGTGTGCAGTTCGCTGCGATTTTCTCGGCCCCGGCGATCACGCGAACAAGTCGCCGACGGGCCCAGTCACTGTTTGATTTCCCATCGAGCCCCGTGACCGGGCTCGATGGTTTAGTTCCCTAGCTTATGCCAGGATCCGGGTCGGGAACACTCCCGGGCTGACACCCATTAAGGGTCCTTCACTCACTGCTTATCAGGCAGCGAGGGCGAAGGACTGGGAATCGCGCTTGGTATTGGCGATTATTTTTTGCGACATATGGTTTACGAGATCATTGCCGCTTCCTCGACACGCTTCCCCTGCTTCGACAGCCGTTGTCGAAACCGATCATCCCCATGTTGTGTTGACAATCCCTCCGGAGAGGGGCGCGCACCCGCTGTGGGGTGCAGTCACCATCGTACGTGACCAACGCAGGTCGATGCCAGCGTATTCCCTAGGCCCCGCGCTGCTTGCGCCGTACCGCCGCGATCGCGCGGTCGGTCTCCCGGCGGTCCTGCTTCTCACGCAGCGTCTGGCGCTTGTCGTACTCCTTCTTGCCCTTCGCCAGCGCGATCTCGACCTTGGCCCGGCCGTCCTTGAAGTACAGCGCGAGGGGCACGATGGTGTGGCCCGTCTCGCCCGACTTCGACTCCAGCTTGTCGATCTCGGCGCGGTGCAGCAGCAGCTTCCGCTTGCGCCGGGCGCTGTGGTTGGTCCACGTGCCCTGGCTGTACTCGGGCACGTGCACGTTGTGCAGCCACGCCTCGTTCCCGTCCAGCTGCACGAAGCCGTCGACCAGCGACGCCCGTCCCTGGCGCAGGGACTTCACCTCGGTCCCGGTGAGGACCAGGCCGGCCTCGTAGGTGTCGATGATGAGGTAGTCGTGCCGCGCCTTCTTGTTCTGCGCGATCAGCTTGCGCCCTTTTTCCTTAGCCATAGTGCCGCCATTTTCGCACTACGGAGGGCTCCTGCGGAAAGTCGATTACGAGGGACTCGCGAGGCCGCGCAGGACGGTCCCGGCCCGCTGGAGGGCGTCCTCGCCGGTCTCCAGGTCGGGCGTGATGCCCCGGCCGTCGACCCCGCGGCCGGAGGGGGTGCGGTAGTGCCCGACGGTCAGCTCCGCCACGGAGCCGTCGGGCAGCCGGCTCGGCATCTGCACCGAGCCCTTGCCGAAGGTGCGGGAGCCCACGACGAGCGCCCGTCCACGGTCCTGCACGGCGCCGGTGAGGAGCTCGGCCGCGCTCATCGTCCCGCCGTCGACGAGCGCGACCAGGGGTCTCGTGGTGTCCCCGCCGGACTCGGCGTGCAGGACGCGCTGCTCTCCCTCGACGTCGTAGGTGGCGACCAGGCCGCCGTCGAGGAAGGCGGAGGCGGCGGTCACGGCCTCGGTGACCAGGCCACCGGGGTTGCCGCGCAGATCGAGGACGATCCCGGCGCCGGGCGGGGACTGCCGGACGGCTTCGCGGACCTGGTGGCCGGAGCCCTTGGTGAAGGTGGCGACCTTGATGACGGTGACCCGGCCGGCGAGCTCCCGCACGGTGACGGAGTCCGTGGTGAGCTGGGCCCGGCGCAGGGTCTCGGTCCACGTGCGCGTGCCGCGCTCCAGGCCGAGGCGGACGGCGGTGCCCGCGGGGGCGTCGGTGGCGTCCCCGCGCAGTAAGGAGACGACCTCCGTGACGGGACGGCCGTCGGTCTTCTCGCCGTCGACGCTGCGCAGCAGGTCCCCGGGGCGGATCCCGGCGGTGGCGGCCGGGGAGCCGGCGCGCACCTTCGTCACCTCGATACGGCCGTCCCGCTCGCTGCGGGCCCACAGGCCGACGCCGGTGTACTCGCCGTCGAGGGACTCCTCGAACTCCTCGTACTCGCCCCGGGAGTAGACGGCGCCCCAGCGGTCACCGCTGCGGCTGACGGCGCGCTTGGCGGCCTGGATCGGGGACTTGCCGTCGGCCATGGCCTCCTCGGCGGCCCGGGCGACGTCCGCGTGGCGCCCGGCCTGTCCGGCCGAACGGGCCTCGTCCCGGGCGGACTTCCCCTCGCCCTGCGGCAACGCCCCCGTGGCCGCACCGGCGACGAGCACGCTCGTGAACACCAAGGTCAGGGCGGCCCCGCGGCGGATGCGGCGGGGCTGACAGAACGGGTCACGACCTGACATGCCGGTGAGTCTAGGACAAGGGGAAGGGCCGTACGGCTGGTTGACCGCACGGCCCCTCTTGGTATGCGTCACACCTTCAAGTACTTGCGCAGCGCGAAGAACGCGGCCAACGCGGGCATCAGAAGGCTCGTCGCGAGGATGAGCGGCAGCTTCGTGATGACGGCGTCCCAGCCGATGAAGTTGATCAGTGTCAGCTGGTCGGCCAGGGCCAGTCCGTGGTCGATGAGGAAGTACCGGGCGATCAGCAGGAATCCGCACGCGAGGGTGCCGCCGATGAGTCCGGCGACCGCGGCCTCCATGATGAACGGCGCCTGGATGTAGAAGCCGGAGGCGCCGACCAGCCGCATGATGCCGGTCTCACGCCGGCGGCTGAACGCCGAGACGCGCACGGTGTTGACGATCAGCATCAGCGCGACGACCAGCATCAGCGCCATCACCGCGCGGGCGGCCCAGTTCATGCCGTTCAGCAGCTTGAAGAGGTTGTCCAGGATGCCCTTCTGGTCCTGCACGGACTGCACGCCGTCCCGGCCGTTGAAGGCGGTCGCGATGACCTGGTACTTCTCCGGGTCCTTCAGCTTGATGCGGTACGACTCCTGCATCTGGTCCGGCGTGAGGGAGCTGGCGAGCGGGGAGTCGCCGAACTGCTCCTTGTAGTGCTTGTACGCCTGGTCCTGCGACTCGTACGTGACCGCCTGGACGACGTCCATCTTGTCGAGGTCGGCCTTGATCTGCGACTTCTGGTCGTCGGTCACCGCGCCCTTGGCGCAGTTGGGGTCGGACTCGGCGTCGCTCTTGTTGCAGAGGAAGACCGAGACGTTGACCTTGTCGTACCAGTAGCCCTTCATGGTGTTGACCTGGTCGCTCATCAGGAGCGACCCGCCGAACAGGGCGAGCGACAAGGCGACGGAGACGACGACGGCGAAGGTCATCGTCAGGTTGCGGCGGAGACCGACACCGATCTCCGACAGGACGAACTGGGCGCGCATGGCGACTGGTTATGCCTTTCCGTGGATCTCGGGTGCGGTATCAGTGCTGGTAGCCGTAGACACCGCGGGCCTGGTCGCGGACGAGGCGGCCCTTCTCCAGTTCGATGACGCGCTTGCGCATCTGGTCCACGATGTTCTGGTCGTGCGTGGCCATCACCACGGTCGTGCCCGTCCGGTTGATGCGGTCGAGCAGCTTCATGATGCCGACGGAGGTCTGCGGGTCGAGGTTGCCGGTGGGCTCGTCGGCGATGAGCAGCTTGGGCCGGTTGACGAAGGCCCGCGCGATGGCGACGCGCTGCTGCTCACCACCGGACAGCTCACCGGGCATCCGGTCCTCCTTGCCGCCGAGCCCGACGAGGTCGAGCACCTGCGGCACGGACTTGCGGATCTCGCCGCGGGACTTGCCGATGACCTCCTGCGCGAAGGCGACGTTCTCGCCGACCGTCTTGTTCGGCAGCAGGCGGAAGTCCTGGAAGACCGTCCCCAGCTGGCGCCGCATCTGCGGGACCTTCCAGTTGGAGAGGCGGGCGAGGTCCTTGCCGAGGACGTGCACCTGACCGTGGCTGCACCGCTCCTCGCGGAGGATCAGCCGCAGGAAGGTGGACTTTCCGGAGCCGGAGGACCCCACGAGGAAGACGAACTCGCCCTTCTCGACCTCCAGGGAGACATCCCTGAGGGCGGGGCGGGTCTGCTTGGGGTAGACCTTGGAGACATTGTCGAATCGGATCACGGATGCACCACGGGTCGCCGGGGGTAGATGAGCGTGACCATACGCGACCCGGGTGGGGCATCGCAGTCACCGACTGTGGTTGCGCCATGGATGTGCCGTTTTATACCGAGCCCCGAGGGGCGCGGGGGAGGTGTGCGTACAACCACAGAAAATGCGCAGCCGGGCGACGGACGCCGGAACCTGGCAAAGTGGAGGGGGGAACATTCCCACCCCCACGGACGTTGGACTCGTGGAACCGGCGCAAGGAGGGCAAGCGCATGACGTACGACCGGCTGGTGTGCGCGAACTGCGCGTCCCCCGTGAACGAGGGCCGCTGCCCCGTGTGCCGCGCGAACCGCGAGCGGCTTCAGGAGAACTTCCTCGCGGGCCTGAACCCGATGACCCTGATCGCGCTGCTGACGGTGCTGATCGCGGCGGTGGCCCTGCTGGCGCACCAGACCGCGTAGCGGCGCGGGCAGCCGCCCCCAGGCATGGCCGAGGGCCCGGAGCGATTCGCTCCGGGCCCTCGGTGTTGCGCTGTGCGCACGGGCCGTGTGGCCACGGTCCGTGCGGACGCGGCTACCGTCAGGCGGCAGCCCCGCCGCGGCCGCCCACGAGGCGCGGCAGCAGACGGAAGCCGACACCGCCGGCGATCATCGTGGCGGCGCCGATCACCAGGAAGGTGGTCTGCGCGGCACCCGTCTCGGCGAGCTCCTCGCCGTTGCCCTGGGCCTGCGGGGCCGGGGTGGAGTCCGAGCCGATCTCGGTGAGGGCGGAGGAGCCCTCCTCCTGCGGCGAGGTGCCGCCGTCGGGGTCGGCGTTGTTGCCGCCGCCGTTGTTGCCACCGTTGCCGTTGCCGCCGCCGGTGCCGTTCCCGTTGCCCGGGTTCGTCGGGGCGTCGGTCGGGGCGTCGGTCGGCTCGGTGGGCTCGCCCGTGGGCTCGGTCGGCTCGGTGGGCGCCCCGGTCGAGGGCGGCGGGGTGGTCGGCTCGCCCGTCGGGATGACGGTCGGCTCACCGGTCGGCGGCAGGGTCGGAGTGGGCGACTCGTTGGCGCACAGGATGCCGAGCAGGCAGTCCTCGGTCTCCGCGGCGGATGCGGCACCTGCGGCGGTCAGCGAGGCACCGGCGGCGATCACGGCACCGGCCGCTATCCGCGCGACACGGATCCGTGTCTTCTTCGTCATGTGGTTGCTACCCCCAGTAGCTCATCGTCATTAGGCAGCGCTCGGGGCTGTGCTCGACGGGAGCGGCTGCGGTGAAAGGGCCCCCGGTTCACATGCGCCCCAGAGACACGCATGCCGCGCTTTACCCTTCCCATTTTTCAAGAGCACGTCAAGGTCGTTTACGGCCGCCATGTCCAACTACGGGAGCTATGCCGGGAGTCTGAGCCTGTGAGTGTGATGTAAAACCCGGACATCCGAGCACAGAAAAGGCAACTACCGCCCGGGGGGCGGCAGTTGCCTTGTCGACAAACTTACTTCTCCTGCTGCTTGCGCCAGCGAATTCCGGCTTCGATGAAGCCGTCGATCTCGCCGTTGAACACAGCCTCGGGGTTGCCGACCTCGAACTCGGTACGCAGGTCCTTGACCATCTGGTACGGGTGCAGGACATAGGAACGCATCTGGTTGCCCCAGGAGCTGCCGCCGTCCTTGAGGGCGTCCATCTTGGCCCGCTCCTCCTGGCGCTGCCGCTCCAGCAGCTTCGCCTGAAGGACGTTCATGGCGGTCGCCTTGTTCTGGATCTGCGAGCGCTCGTTCTGGCAGGAGACGACGATGCCGGTGGGGAGGTGGGTGAGACGCACCGCGGAGTCGGTGGTGTTGACGCCCTGGCCGCCGGGGCCGGACGAGCGGTACACGTCCACCCGCAGTTCGGACTCGTCGATCTCGATGTGGTCGGTCTGCTCCACCACGGGCAGGATCTCCACGCCCGCGAAGGAGGTCTGCCGCCGGCCCTGGTTGTCGAAGGGCGAGATGCGCACCAGCCGGTGCGTGCCCTGCTCGACGGAGAGGGTGCCGTACGCGTAGGGCGCCTGGACGGCGAAGGTGGTCGACTTGATGCCGGCCTCCTCCGCGTACGACGTCTCGTAGATCTCGGTCTTGTAGCCGCGCTGCTCGGCCCAGCGCAGGTACATGCGCTGGAGCTTCTCGGCGAAGTCGGCGGCGTCGACGCCGCCGGCCTCGGCGCGGATGTTCACCAGCGCCTCGCGGGAGTCGTACTCGCCGGAGAGGAGGGTGCGGACCTCCATCTCGTCCAGCGCCTTCTTCACGGCCGCGAGCTCGGACTCGGCCTCGGCACGGGTGTCCGGGTCGTCCTCCTCCTCGGCCATCTCGAAGAGGACGCCCAGGTCGTCGATGCGACCGCGCAGGGCCTCGGCCTTGCGCACCTCGGCCTGGAGGTGGGACAGCTTGCTGGTGATCTTCTGCGCCTCATCGGGGTTGTCCCAGAGGGACGGCGCGGCCGCCTGCTCCTCGAGCACGGCGATGTCTGCCCTCATCTTGTCGAGGTCCAGGACGGCCTCGATCGACTCCATGGTCGAGGAGAGGGACTTGAGCTCTTCGGATACATCGACGACTGCCACGCCCTCCAGCGTAACGGCTCCGCCCGGCGGCCATCGCCGGGCGGCCGGAGCGGGCGGCTCAGGGGGTCTGCGGCGCGGAGTTCTTCGTGTCCTGGGGAGGTGCGCCGCCGCCGTCGTCGTCCGACGTGGACAGCCAGGCGCCGACGCCGATCGCCGCCGTGAGGGCGACCGCGCCCGCTCCCAGGGCCACCCGGCGGCGCCGGGCGGCGGCGCGGTTGCGGGCCGAGCCGGGGCGGGGGGTGCCCGCGGTGCGCGGGGCCCGGGCGGTGCCGTGGGCGCCGCCGGCCAGCTCGTCGGGGGCGGGGACGCGCATCGAGGTGTGGGTGTCGCGGTTGGAGTCGGCCGGCTTCGCGCCCGGCACCAGGGGGACCGCGCCCCGCCGCCGGACGCGCTCCCCGGTCGGCGCCGGTCCGGCGGGCTGCTCCTCGCCGTCGGCCTCCCGCGTGGGCTCGGTGTCCGGCTCGTCGACCTCCAGCGGGGGCATGCCCGACAGCATCGGCAGCAGTTCCCGCAGCCGGGCCCCGAGCTCCGAGGCCCGCAGCCGCGACGCCGGGGCCTTGGCCAGGCACTGCACCAGCAGCTGCCACAGCTCGTCCGGGATGCCGGGCAGCGGGACGACCGTCTCCGTGACGTGCCGGCGCAGGACCGCGCCGGGGTGGCCGCCGCCGAACGGCGTGAAGCCCGCCAGCAGCTCGTAGAGGACGGTGGCGAGCGCGTAGATGTCGACGGACGCGCGCGGGGGCAGGCCCTCGACGATCTCCGGGGCGAGGTAGTCCGGAGTGCCGATGATCTTCGTGGCCTTGGTACGGCGCGGGGTGTCGATGAGTTTGGCCACGCCGAAGTCGGTCAGCAGCGCGCGGTGTGAGCCGCCGGGGCCGAGCGGGCCCTGCATGTCCAGGAGCACGTTCTCCGGCTTGACGTCCCGGTGCACGACGCCTGCGGCGTGCGCGGCGGCCAGTCCGTCGGCGATGTCGGCCGCGATCGCGACGGCCGCCTCGGGGGCCAGGCGCCGGTCCCGGTCCAGCCGGGTGCGCAGGTCCGTGCCGCGGACGAGGTCCATGACGAGCGCCAGGTCGTTGCCGTCGACGACCAGGTCCCGCACCGACACCACGTGCGGGTGCTCCAGGCCGAGCAGGGCCGTGCGCTCCTGGACGAAGCGGCCGACGAGTTCCTCGTCGGACGAGAGGTCCTCGCGCAGCAGCTTGATGGCGACGGGGCCTTCGGGGCCCTCGCCCAGCCACACCGTGCCGGCGCTGCCCCGCCCGAGGATCTGGTGGGCGGTGTACCGGCTGCCGATCTTCCGTGCCAAGACTGCTCCTACCGACGCGTGTTGTCGCTAAAACTACGCGTCCGGAGAGCCAACCTTCACCGTGGAGGCGGAAATCACCCGCCGGGTGTCGACAAATCACCAACCCCGCGGGGCGGTTCCGGTCAGTTCGTGCCGGAACTGCTCCCGCCGAGCTTCTCGAACCAGCCGGCCACGGTGCTGAACCAGTCGGTGAGCTGGTCCCAGTAGCCCTTGCCGGTGCCGATCCACTCCTGCAGCGGGCTCAGTTCCCAGACCAGCCAGCCCGCGACGAACAGGATGACGATCGTGAACAGGCAGCCCTTCAGGCAGCCGAGTCCGGGGATCCGCATCGGGTTGGCGCTGCGCTGGCGCGGCTGCCGGGGCTCGCGCTGGGGCCGCTGCGGCTGCTGAGGCTGGGCCGGGGGCGCGGGCGGGGCGTAGCGCTGCGGCGGCTGGGGGCGCTGGGGCTGCGGGGCGTACTGCTGTGGCTGCTGCTGCGGGTGGCCGTAGCCGGGTCCGGGCGGGGGTGCCTGGCGGCGCGGGGGCTGCTGCGGCCGGGCGACCTGGCGCTGGGGGCGGCGGCGCAGCGGGTCCTCGTTCGGGTCGAGGTACTGCACCTGGGTCTGCTCGTTGCGGTCGCGGGCCGCCCGCAGCTGGTTCTGCCAGGGGTGCGGGTCCTCCGGGCCGCCCTGCTGTCCGGGGTGGCCGGGCGAGCCCGGCGGGACCGGCGGCATGACGGCGGTGGGGTCGGCGGCGCCCCGGTGGTTCATGACGGCGGTGGGGTCGGCGGCGCCGGCCGGGCCGCCGGTGTGCGGCATGACGCTGGTCGCGGCGTTCGGGTCGTACGAGCCCGCGCCCTGCGGGAGGACCTGGGTGGGGTCGGCCGCGCCCGGTGTGTCGGGCACCGGCGCGGGGGCCGGGTCGGGCACGAGGAGCATGCCGACGCCCTCGGCGGCGGCGATCTGCGCGGAGTTCGCATGCACCCCGATGCCCTCGGCGGCGACGCGCAGGCCGCGGGCGAGGTTCTCGGCGCTGGGCCGCTCGTCCGGGTTCTTGCGCAGGCAGCGCTCGATGACCGTCCACAGCGGGTCGGGGACCGTGGAGGGGCGGCGCGGCTCGGCGCTGAGGTGCTGGTGCAGGACTTCCAGGGCGGAGCCGCCGGAGAACGGCGGGCGGCCGGTGACCAGCTCGTACAGCAGGATGCCGGCGCCGTAGATGTCGACGGCGGAGGTCTGCGGGCGGCCCTCGGCGGATTCGGGCGCGACGTACGCGGGCGTGCCCACGAACTCCTGGGTGCGGGTCAGTCCCGGGGAGTCGGCGAGGCGGGCGATGCCGAAGTCGGTCAGCAGCGGGTGCATCTGCCCGTCGTACTGCTGGAGCAGGACGTTGGCCGGCTTGAGGTCGCGGTGGACGACGCCGTCGGCGTGGCTGGCGGCGAGCGCGTCGGCGATCTGGGCGGTGAGCAGGGCGGCGGCGACCGGGGTGA